>VXOC01000133.1 GCA_009840215.1 Gemmatimonadota bacterium
CGACAACCGTATCGTTCAGGATGAACGTGGGACCAATCCGCTGGAACTCGGCAGGCCCCTCCCCCGGCCCACCGTACCGTTGTACAACGCTGCCGTCCCGGCCAAAACGTATGATCTGCCCTTCGAACGCGTCCGAAATCAGAAAGGAGCCATCCGCGGTATCGACAACCAAGGACCATGGTCTCCCCAAGTAGTACTGATCCTCCTCTAGGAGAATGTTCCCCACTTGAACGACCAGGGGCCCAGCCACATCTCGGCGATTGTCAACTTCGGGGTTGCCCCTGTCGGCGTCCGGATAACTCTCTAGGCAACCACCTAGCCACGTGAGCATCGGGGCGATCAAGGCTAACGCGAACGGAGTGTTGCGGATCGACGCGCCCGTCCGAAGGCCTAGCAGCTTGTGCTGGCCCAGGTGCGCATCACGACACCGTTCTGCTGGGAGAGGCGACAACAGCGTATTCCTGCGGCAGAGAATGCGCTATCCCTTGACGATGATCGGCGGCAACTTGACACACCAACAACCGAGCTCAGGCCAATAGAAGGGGCACGGCCTGTCGCAGTCAGGATACAAGAAATTGATCCAGTAGAGCTGGGCGCTTTCAGCTGCAACTGGTTTTGGCCCTGTGGCTAAAACAGACCCGCCAAATGCTGCGAGCGCAACCGCCACACAGATCGCCCAACGTTTCGGTAGCTTCGTGAGGTTCTTCACGTGGATCCTCCAGATGAAAGGGGGGAGTCGTTGACTGCACGATCGATGGAGAATACGACATTCACTTCGGAGCGCAAGACACTGTCAGGAGCAAATGCAGTGCCCGATCCTCAAGGCGGCACCTGCCAACGACTTTGGGACGCTTTCTGAATCAGTTTGGTGAACCCTCCCTTCCTTCTTCGGCCGACGTTGCTCCATTGGGGGCGTTGACGCGGAGTGCGCGGTTGATCCAGACATCGACCGGGAGCTTCCGTCCCCTATGGGGGCGCCTGCCGGGCGAAGCGGTCTGGTCAGGGCGGCGTAGGTAGGCCGCGTCCTGGGTCTTCCGTCTGTGCTCGATCGCCCCGGGTGTGCGGCCAACGAGGACCCGCTGGGCGTGAGCAAACTGATGCCGCCATGCCGGTGTTGGGTTATTGTACCACTCGAAGAACTCCCGGCAGAGGCCCTTCGCTTGCTGCCGAGCCGTCCCGGGAAGCCCGGGTGGTGCTTGACGGTCTTGCACTGTGCCTTCGAGTAAGGGAGTCGTTCGAAGCCCACGGGCGGCCTCTAGATTCCGTGACGCCCAGGTCGGCCAAGAGCTGTGCCGTGCACTCGGCCGTCATGGGAGCTCTCCGGTCGGAGTGCAGCGTGAGCCCTAGCGCGTCACACCGTGCTTGCGGGATGTCTCCCCGACTAGGTGCGCGGCCACTCCAGCGGTCTCCCGCTCCGCCACCATCCTGCCCGTGACGTAGCGACTGAAGATGTCCAGGATCACGTAAGAGTAGAGGTACTGCCACTTCTCGGGTCCCGGAGGCGGGTGATGTCTCACGACCACAACTCGTTGGGTGCGCGGGCCACCACCTCGGCTTCGGGTGGTTGGGATGGCCGGGTTGCGCCCGGCGCTCCCGAACCGCCTGGTCCTCGGCAAGGATCCGGTACACCGTCCAATCTGAGGACAGATAGGTCGTTTCGTCCAGAAGTGTCGCGTCGACCTCCGCAGGCGTACGGTCGGCGAAGCGTGCTACGCACAGTACGCCCAAAACCCCCGCCTGCTCCGCTGCGCGCAGGGCCCGGGCAAGGAGCAGGCCGGGGCTGCCGCTGCGTTGTCTTCGGCCTCCGGTGACGGTGGACCATCGCGCGCGCGGCCCTGCAGACCTTACACGCCGCACACACGCCAACCTGCACGGCCAAGCCTCTGGCCGCCCTCAAGAGCGCTTTCCGTCCCCGGGAGTCACGATCAGCAGCCCCGCCACTTTCCTTGGACGTCAATGATGATGTGCTTCCTTGGCTCACGATTTCCGCCGAAAGGCGTCGGGCCGCGCTTCTTTGCCAGCCCCCGCAGCCGCCCCTCCCGCGCCGCCTTCCGCCACGACTTCGAGCAAGCCGTTCACCGGGCCGGCAGCGCCCCGCCGCCCGCATGAGCCGCGAGTCTTGTTGAGCCTCTCGTTCCATCCGCGCAAGCGCCGCCGTCGGCGCGTCACGCTCTTCTGGTGTCCAGCTTCCTCGTCAGCCGTACCACCGGTTTGCGGCTCACCCGCTCGCCCTCGGCCACGAGCACAGCGTGTATCCGCGGGCAACCGTAGGTCGTGCTGCCCCCCGATTCTAGACCCATGATCCATCCTCCTTCCTTGTCGCGCCGTCACGTCAGCCCTCACCACCTCGACGATCCGCTTCTTGTTCTGGGCGGACCGCCCAGCCTCCTTCCCGCCACGGATCACCTACTTCGTTTCCCAAACGACGGTGTGTCCGCCAATAGAGGGTTGGTGTGGCTTGGCTAGCGCATCTCCCCATGTCGGTATTACCCTTCGTTCGCTTGCCGTTGAGTTCAAACTCCTAACCCCACCAATCGAGCCGCTGTGGCGTCGTAATGACCGATTACTGATCCAATTGACCTGGCACGCCTTGCAGCCCGGGATCCGGTTCTGCTGGAGCGACTCGTGGAGGAGGTGGGATCCCGGATCTGGGTCGCGATTCGCCCCTACGCGCGTGACGACGACCATGCCGACGACCTGTTGCACGATTGCTGGCAGACCATCCTCGAACGGCTCCACCGGTATGGTGGGCGCGGCTCATTCGTTGGTTGGGCGATCGCGGTCAGCAAGAATGTGTGCCGGATGCACCTGCGGAAGGCGAAGCGTGCGGGATGGAAGAATACTGGCGAGGTGGATCCGGCAGAAGTTACAGACAGCGCTCCCAATCCCGAAGAGGAACTGGTGGAGCGAGAACGCCGCAATGCGCTGTATCGGGCGCTAGGACAACTTCCGGACCGAGAGCGGGATGCGATCGTGTTGATGATACTGGAGGGACGAAGCGTGGCGGAGACCGCAAAGGCGCTGGGTGTGGGCCACGCAGCCACACGTTCGCTGGTGGCGAGGGCCATGTTCAAGCTGCGCCGCATGGAGGAAGTCCAGCAATTGGCCTTGGATTGGCTGGTGTAGCGGCGACCGATCGACGATTCCTGGGCGGAGCGGGACATCCGAATCGCAACTCCGGTCTGTTTCGCCAGAGAGTCGCGGGATCCTCTGCAAGCCGTAGGTGTGGATTGACGCCACGCCGAATGTTGCCTGGCACCCAAGATTGCTCACTCTTGAGGGCATCGGGAATGGCCAAGTGCCGGACCGGAGGCGAGTCGCTTAAGCGGGGGCTCGCGGAAAGGGGCGTCGTCGGGCCTGAGGGCGGGTCGGGGACTATCCTGTCGTCTCCACTCAACGAGGGGGGCGCAGTGTTCGAGAGAGAGAAGAGGGTCTTGGCGGGGCACTATCGGCACGACGGGGTAAGCATGGCCGAGGTTGCCCAGCGCGTCGGTATCGGCAGGCGGACGACCTGGTCAGCGGGTGTTGGCGACCGCCCAGAGTATCGACGGTTGTGGCCGTCGAAAGTCGTACATCTCGGAAGGGTGATCGAGGCTCGTTCTCGGCGGTGGATCGAGGGGTTCCTGGGGTTGACCGGACCTTGCTCTATACCGGCGTTTCCATTCAGCACTGGAGGCGCGATGATCGGGAGAGAGAAGCGGGTGCTTCTGCGACACTACCTGGAGCCGGGGCATGACGAAGGCGGCGATCGCCCGGGATGTGGGGGTGAGTCGCGACAGGATATATCGCTGGATCGGCAACTGGACAACTGAACCGCGATCTGGAACGAGGAAGCGGTGCAGTACCGGCCGAGGCGACGGTCCCGTCGAAGCTGGACCCCTACAAGGTGATCACTGAGGCACGGCTGGCCGAGTATCCGAAGCTGATGGCCACGCGGCTCTGCCAGGAAGTTCGGGATACGGGCTACCCGGGGAGCAACAGCCAGGTGAAGCGGTACGTGCGACGGGTGCGGCCGCGGCTTCCGTAGGAGCCTGGGCGGCGGTTCGAGACCCCTCCGGGCCACCAAGGCCAAGTGAAGTGGACTTCGCGGACTTCCGGCTGCCCTGGGGCAAGCGCTACGCGCTGATCGTGGTGCTGGGCTACTCGCGGCTGATGTGGGGCTGAACTACTACGAGCGCCAAGCGATGCCGGTGGTGATGCGAGGGCTGGTGTCGGCGTTCCGGTACTTCGGGGGCGTCCCGTCCGAGCTGCTGTTCGACCAGATGAAGGCCTTCATGATCGCGGACGGCCGTGCAGGGGGCGGGCGGCTGGTCGAGAACCCGGAGTTCCTGCGCTTCAGCTATCACTGGGGCTTCCGGATCCGGGCGTGCCGTCCGTACCGGGCGCAGACGAAGGGCAAGGTGGAACGACCGATCCGATACATCCGCGAGAGCTTCTTCTACGGCCGGGACTTCTTCTCGGACGACGACCTCAACGCCCGGCCGTTGCAGTGGCTCGACGGCGAGGCCAACGTCCGATCCACGGCACGCTGAAGGAGCGGCCCGCGGACCGGTTCCAACGGGAGCGGGCCTTTCTGGCACCCTTGACTCCCTGGCCGTACAGGCCGGTGGCGCCGAAGGCTGACCCTCAAGGGGCAAGACCCACTCGGACAGCGGTACCGCCGCCCGTCGTGGACAGTCGAACACCGTCCTCCGGCCGCGTACGCCCGGATCACAGGGGATGTCCAATGAAGACGCCCTCGCGCAGGGGGCGGATCGCGGCCCAGCTGGCCGATCTGAAGATGCCGGGGGCCTTGGAGGCCCTGGACGAGATCCTGGTCGGCGTGGCCGGCGGAGGCACGACCGCCGCGGAGGCCATCGAGTGGCTCCTCGCCGCCCAGATCACGCTCCGTAACAGCCGCCGCCTGCAGACGGCGATGCGTTCCGGCCGGCTTCCGGCGGTCAAGACGCTCGCGGACTTCGATTTCAGCTTTAGGCCCACCGTCAAGAGGGAGCAGATCGACTCGCTGCACGAGTTCGGCTTCGTGGAGCGCAGGGAGAACGTCGTCCTCTCGGCCCACCCGGTGTCGGCAAGACCCACTTGGCCATCAGCCTGGCCATTACGGCGGCAGAGAGCGGGCGCAGGGTCTACTACGGCACCCGGCCGACTCGCTCGAGGAGGCCCCAGGCCGCGGGACGCTTCAATCAGCGCCTCAAGACTCTGACTCACCCGGCGCTCCTGGTCGTCGACGAGATCGGCTACCTCCCCGTCACCCTCTTCTTCCAGCTCGTCAACCGCCGCAACGAGCACGCCTCGACGGTGCTCACCTCGAACCAGGGCTTGGAGCACTGGGACGAGACCCTGCACGAAGAGCGTCCCGGGCGGTGGATGCCGAAAGAGTTTGGGAGGGAGGCGAATCGTGGGGCATCGCCGCGTGTGATTTCGCAAAGTGACCCCCCCTATTCCGCTAGGTCGGCATCTAGGTGACTGAGAAGCGGAAGACCGCGATCGGCGGATTGCGAGTCTCCAAGAATCCGTTCCCACATTTCGGGAGGTCCAGAGCCGAGATGCCGCAGATCGCGCCCGAGGCAGAGTTCCGAGCGGTCTACGAAGCGTGGTCTGCTGGTCGCCTGACCCGGGCAGACGCAGCGACCAAGTTAGATATGTGTGAGCGAACATTCAGCCGCTATGTGTCCCGGTTCCGCGAAAACGGTTCCCAGTGGTGGCAAGATCGCGCTGGCCATCGTGTCTCCAGACGCCGTGCGTCTGATGAAGAGCTGGCAACATTGATTGGGCTGTACGCCAGCCAATACCCAGGCTGGGCTGTTCGGCATTTCTACGACCGGTATCGACGTGAGCACGGCGGCTCGCGCTCCTATACCTGGGTCAAGGACGCTCTTCAGAGAGCGGGCCTTGTGGAAAGGCGAGCGCGAGACGCCGCGTCCAAGCGCCGACGGAAGGAGCGCACACCCATCGGACGTAAGCCCCGCGAAGGCATGCTGGTTCACCAAGTTGCATCGCGCCGCGAGTGGGTGGCGGGACACAGGTGTGACTTGATTGTGACCGTTGACGATGCCTCGAACCGAGTGTGTTCCGGGTTCTTGGTGGCGGCGAGGGGTATCTGGTCCGTCCTAGGAGGGATTCGAGAAACCCTTGATCAGGGTCTCTTCGACAGTCTTCACCTGCACATGGCCTTGCCCTCCCGGCTATCGCCTGAGGAGACAGTATTCGGCGGGCACACAAAGTCGCAGTTGGAGCGGGTGATGAAGGAACTGGGGATTGAGGTGTGCTACAGTGATCCCGCGCTTCGTACGCGGCCAATGCGAGTGATTGGATCGCTACAGCGCCGACTACCAAGGGAACTGGCCGCAGCGGCGATCGTTGAGGTCGACCTTGCCAACCGCTACCTATCTCGATACTGGACCAGATTCAATCATTCCTTTGGGCGCCTGCCAACAGACGCTTCCAGCGCCTTCGTCCCGCTCACCGTGCGCAATCGAGAGAAACTGCGGGATGTACTCTGTCTCAAGCACGAGATTGGTGTCCACAACGGTCACCAAGTGTTGTGCGAGGGCAAGCCGCTGGATGTCGCGGAGCAGGTGCGCCAGCAACTACACGCGAGCGAAAACTACCGGATCCATGAATACGAGAATGGAGACTGCGCGTTGTTCAATGGCCGCTGCCGAGTCATGGCAATGAAGAAAGCCGACCATAGGCTGGCGCTCCCATGAAGCGATTTCAGAACCTGGTGTTGGTCGTAATGGTCGTCGGAATCGCGGTGCAGACGTGGATGGCGGTCAGTCGTACTCACTCCAGAAGTAGAGACCGATCCAACTTGCCGAAACCACTGCTCGTGGGCGATACTCTACGGGCCCTCAGCGGCTACTCAGCGCCTGGTGATCCGAGCGTCATCTCGCTCGATTCGGACGGGGCGTCCGCTACGGTCATGTACATTTTCGATCCGGATTGTGTTCACAGCGTTAGTCTGGGATCGCTGTGGGCCCGCCATTTCGACCGCGTCTGGGAAGAGGATGTCGGCGTTCGACGAATCGCAGTGTCGCTTGCCAGCCCGTTGTCGGCTCGGAAGTTCGCCGAGCGGCACGGCTGGCGGTTGGAGGTGTTGAGCATGGCGGGGCTGAGTTCAGAGCGGAAAGAGTACTCCCTGGCGTCCAAAACGCCGTGGGTGTTCGTGTTCGATTCCGATGGCGTGCTCCGTCTGCACGATCATGGGAGCGAACTAGATGAGGTCCAAGCTGCTGTAGCCCAACTACTGTCGGAATCTGCCGCAGTGATGAGCGGTTCTCTCCCATCGACAACCCGATGGCCCTTCCCCATCCCCCTGGAGAGTGAGTGAAATGAAGCCCAAGAGTGCCTTGATACTGATTGCCTTTCTGGTCAATCTCGGACTGCTGCTGGCGAATTTGCCCAGCCCGATGAGAGCACGTGAGGAGCAATCGAATGGCATCTTCCCGTGTTGCAAGACGGACGATGATGGTCGTCGCTATTGCTGCCAGGACTGTTGCTACTTCCGGTGGAACTGCCTAGAAGACATCGATTGCGCACGTGAGTGACCGGAAGCGTCGCGACACATCTAGGTCGCATTGGGCCAACAATCGATCCGGTGTTGCCTCTATCCTTCCGCTCGCTTGGTGTTTACGGGTGCGAGGCGCTACGTCGGCGGTGTGGCCCTCGCAAGTACAGCACAAGGCCGCCGGATCCGATAAACCCAGCAATCATCGCCGATGAGATGCTCGGAATCACGCCACCTAACGAACCCACCACGAGGCATCCTGCTGCCAGCGAGACGAATGCTGAGGCGAACTCTGCCATTGCGGCGCGAACCCCTGAGTTCACGTCGACGATCGACTTCGTGCGCAAATTATTCGTCGGTGTCACCAAGCGTTCAACGATGTCCGATACTCGTGCAGGGGACATCTCTGCCCGCGAGCCAGCCACGCGCCGGATGCCATGCGCCAAGAGCGCCATGTCGTCTTTGGCGGAGACGGTGGTTACGGTTCCCGGGTCGCCCTTCCAGTGCCGGGGTTCGAGCACACTGCAGACGACCTCATCCACAGTGTCGGGATCCATGGGTTCCGATTTGGCCGTCTTTCCGCTCAGACCAACGAGTGATCGGATACCAGAGCCTTCCCATCTCGCCAACGCTGCTACCATGACCAGGGGAACCGTCACGGGAGCTACGATGATCCAAAACGAGGAGAAGCCGTGTTCGAGAATCAGACTCGATGTACCCAGAAACGATGCCGCAAAGGCAATGATAAGGCCGAAGCACGCCAACCACGGGACAGCTCCTGCATATCGCGACACCGAACGGGATGTGGTTCGCCCCACCAAAGCACCCGCAACCCCCGCCAAAACGGCAAACACACCGAAGGGTACGGGGAATAGCAGCCGCATCTGACTCAAGGCACTGGCCGCCGAAGGAAGGGGCTCGCCCGCAAGATCAACAGCCCTAGGGATCATTGTCCTGACTGCTGGTGCCCCGAACGCCACAAGCAATAGGGCTCCAATGCCAATCAGCCCCAACTGTGCCCAGTAGACCCGCCGACGCTGAGGGTCATTGGCCATCAACATGTCGAACCGCATGGCGGACGCCGCAAACGCCGCGGCCGATGTGAGTAGAGCCAATGCCATCATAGTCGGTCCCAGAATCATGATTGCCCTTGCGATACCCGGGTATCGCGGCGGCAATTGATAGAATGCGATCAGTGCATAGATCGCATAGAGGCCGAGCAGTGCCCCAAACCACGTACCCGCCAATCCGGCGAATCCGCGCTTGAGCCATCCGGGCCCGAACGAGTCTCGTACGGTAACAGTCCCCATGGCGACACGCTAACTCAACAGATCGGGGTGCGAAAGGGGTGGTCTTGTCCAACGGGACTTGACGGCTGACAGTCCCGGGGTGGAGAGACCGCCTGTGCCTGCCAGGTAGTGACTATGACCGGCTCAGCGAACCCCAGAACGCACCTCACGGCTGGCGTAGCAGGCGAATTCGCCTCGCCGAGTCCACCCAATGGAGGATTGTGAGCAGAGCCTCTGGCCGTGACTCGCAAGAATTGCCCAGCCGCTCTGGAATCCACTCTTGTTCGAGAGGCCTGGAAGGCGATCCGCCGCAGCTAGCTTAAGGGAACAGCCGCCTACTCCTTCGGTTCCGCAGGTTCCGCAGTGCGCGCTGCCGCCACGGCTCGAGCCACAATCCCTCGCAGTTCGACCCACGACACCGTTTCGAAGCAAAGCGTGGTGCCGAAAGTGGCCAGTTCGCGAAGGGCGGCCTGGAGCTCCTTGGCAGGGAGGCCGCCCGTGTCTCTGGCGGCGTCGAAGTACTCGGCGATGAAGGCCGCGTGGAGCCGGGAACTGTTGACGACCGTGATGCGTCGGACGGAGTCGCCAACGAGCCGGGCCCAGGCATCGGTACCGGCGTGGAGGACCCGATGAGCGTCTTCCGCGCTGAACGGATCGCCGACCCTCTCGAACTCCGCAGCAGCGAGTTCGGCGATGCGGCCGCGCCACCACGCGCACGAGATCGGGCAGTCCGCGAGGACCGAGAGCTTGCCTCTCACATGGGGCAGACCGCCCATGCGTCGGAACAGGTTGCGAACGGCGGCATCGGAGGTTGAAGGCATCTTGCCGGTCACCTTCGCGCCGAGAAAGAAGGGGTCCATCGGAGGTTCGAAGCAGTCCGCCTCTATCCAGGCAATGTGGCAGAGGGTCCAGAATGCGGGTTGGGCCGCGATTGCAGGGGTGAGATCTGACAGCGAGCCGCAAAGGTCGCGTTCCAGCGCCAGGGGAGGGTCCCGGTATTCGGATGAGGTCATCGGACGGGGGAGTTCGGGAGCGTCGATTCCCTCTCGGACACCCAACCCCAGCTTGGCACGCATTTGGCTCGCCAGGCCCTGCGGTCCTTCCCTGACCGCAGCGATCAACTCGTCTTGAAGATGTTCGGCCTTTTCGTTGTGAGCGGCAGCGTGCTTGTCGTCTTTGCGCCCCGTCTGGACGGCGGCGGTCTCTGCGCTACGGGCGTTGCCTCGAACAAGCCAGCGACCAGGCGGGACGGTGATCGGACTCTCGCCCCACACGGGATGCAGACCGTGCGTTTCGAGATCTACCGCCTGCATCGTCACCATGCCTGGGATCACATAGCTGCTCGACGTGACCGCGTCCCTGTCCCAATTGAGCGCGAAACTTCGCGCCCGGCTCGAGCCCACGATTCCGGCGTACAGCGTCGCCGGGGAACGAAGCTCGACGAGCCATTCGGCCTTCCCCCCGGTCACCAGCTCGCCCAGCTGGGCGGCACCTTCCAGCCTGTGCTCGACCGTGCCACGACCGTCGCCGATCACGACCCGCGGCTCGTAGCTTGCGTCACGCCAGTCCAGCGAGGTGCCGTCCTCCCGAAGGATGGGGATTGACCTGGACGTGTTGGCGGTCACTCCGCTTCCTCGTCTTCTCGCTTACGGCGAACCAGATCGAGTTCCAGATGCCTGTCGGGATGTACGGATCCCGAGAGGCGAATCAACACATTGCCATCGCATTCCGTTGGCAGGCGGACCTCCGACTGGCCCCCGACCTCGATGCGCATGCCGCCAGTCTCCACCTGTTGGATGCCGAGCCATTCGTCCGGTATCGGCGAATCGCAGCCGGCATCGGAGCCCGACTCAGCTCGTATCCGAAGACAGATGTCCTCGTTCCCAAGCTCTTCGCACAGCTCGAATGCGGCTCGTACCCGCTTGCCCGCGCCGTTCTCGTCTTCTGCATCCGGCAGTAGCACAAGGCCGCTCCGCATGTCCACTGCCGGACCGGGCGCTGGCGCTCGGCGGGAGCGCCCCCCCTTTCTCCGACGGCGACCGTTGCCGTTGGGCACCGGCGACGGGTCATCGTCACCGTTGTCGGATGTTCCCTTTTTCTTGCCCTCTCTCCTCCGCGGCCGCCTGCGAGGAATGCTGTCCGCGATGCGTTCCGCGTCGCCGGGAAAGACAGCGAACCCCTCGGGTGCGAATCCCTCGTCGGTGGCCAGCGTTCCCGCGTGTTCGCTCAGAACGCGCGCCAAGCTCCTGAGCTTGTTGGTGAGCCGGCGCTTTGAGTCAGCCTTCAGCCTTCGCCTTTCCAAGTGACGGTGGGCCGGGCCTTCAGCATTCCGCACCAGGTCGTACAAAGTTCCCTCGCGTTCGCTTCCGGGATCCGCCAGCAAGACGACGGCGTCGAATGGCCTCACCTTGCCGAAGGCATGGAACTCCAGATGCGGGGCGCGGTAGGTGATCCACATCCCATCCCGAAACACCTGAACCCGCGTTCGCTCGCTGGTCGCCAGCGACCGGAAGAAGACGCGCACCGAAGGGTCCGGGACATCGCCGTCGAACGGTGGAACCTCAAGCTCCTCGCCTTGCTGGAGAGTCTCGTAGGCCCGGAACGCCTGTTCGCCGGGCAGCCAGCCGCCTCCCGCTCCACGACGGGACCGCTTCTGCTTCCTGATCTTGGCCAAGCAGGGTTCCAGAGAACGGTGGTCGATCACTTGATCGGCGTCCAGTGTGTCGTCCGAGACGCGAACGACCATCTTCCGCCCTTGGATTGCGGCCAGAAAGTTGACTGCGGCCACGCGGACGATGTCGCGGAAGGCCCTTTGCGCTTCGGCCTTGCGGAAATGGTTGAAGCCGAGAATGGCGACGACCGTGCCGGAGTCCCCGATCAGCTTGACCTGCTCCTCCAGCATCCCGGGGATGGTCCGGCCGAACTGCGCAGTCTTGAGGTTGAAGGGCTTCTCGGGCACTGCCCAATACCCGTCGGCGCTCCGACGCGACGCGCTTACGTCGTCGGTCGGGTGGGTCGCGACGATGGCGTGACCGCTGATCACATGGTCTTCTCCGCGCTTCCCGGCGTAGAGCACGTAGCGCAGATCGGACGCGGCGAAGGCCGCTAGATGACCCAGTCCGAAAGATCCCGCTCCCTTGTTGGGCTTGTCGCTGTTGCCCTGCGAAAGCACGGCTCGCATTCGCTCCGCGTCGAGTCCGATCCCGTTGTCGCGGCAGAAGAGCACGTTCGCCTCGTCGGCCTCCAAGACCTCCAGGATCCGGCCGATCGCGTTTTCCTCGTCGAGCGTAAACTCCTCGCGGCCGCGCAGCCGCTCGTCAAAGGCCGCGTTGAATGCCGACTTGTACGCTGCAACCTTCGGAATGCTGTCCAACGGCACGCTGGTCACGGTCAGGTGGACTTCCGCGCGCCGTCCGGCACTGATCGCGGAGTCCAGCGCGTTCTGCAGGAGCTCGCGCACGACGCCTTCCGCGTAGACGGAAACGCTGGTGACGGCATTCGTAAAGCCGTCAATCTTGGCCGTAGGGGGGAAATGGAGCCGGGTGTGGGGCATGGGCGTCAGTCAGTGCAGTCGCAAGCGGGTGTACCGGTGGTGTAGCGTCCGTTCAGGGCGCACTCCCGGTTGGCGATGTCGGCGTACGACGGACCGTTGACGCCGAAGAATCCGAACACGGTAAGGCCCGATCCGTTCCGGGCCGGGGCCTTACGGCGGTAGCGTCGCTCGATCCTGTCCCACCAGCCGATGTCCGATGGCGTGTCGGCCACGCGATCTGGGTCGACACTTTGCGCGACGGCGCGTAGGTCGTGCGTGCCCTTCATGAAGCAGAAGACGCAGTTGCCGGCTCCGGTCGGCAGCTCGAGACCCCGGCCGCGCAAGCTCCAATAGGTGTCGACGTCACTCGCCGTCCAACCCGAATCGGCCAGAGGGAAGTACGGATGCTCGCCGGGCGGTTGCGTGCGGATCGCGCACTTCGCGGTTCCGGCGCCCTCAGCGAACAGGGTGCGGTCGAGGATGCGCCAGACGCGCGGCTGTTCGTCGGCACGAAGTCCGAGCACTGTGACGAACTCGGCCGGGCGGCGACCCCACAGGGTGACGGGCACCCCCTCGCCGATCCTAGCACAGGTAACGCCCGCGCCGGTGAAGTCGCTCCAGCGCTGCCGGCGGCGCGACGGTGGCCGGCCCAGGACGCACGCGACGCGCGTGCGGAACGAGGCGGAGTCGTCGGTTCCCCGGTTCGCACGGTATCGCCGCTCGCTGGCGTCCCGGTCGACGAACGATCGGTTCGAGTAGTGGCCGTCGTGGCCTGGGCCCGCCGTGCCACCCAGCCATTCCTCCAGCAGCATGTGGGCCGGGTAGAGCTTGAGCTTGGCCGTGCAGCTCCGGGAATGCGGGTTCGGCAGCATACCCTGGAACGACAGGAGCTCCTCGAACGTCTCTCCGCGCGACCGGTATCCGTTCGGGTCCTCCTCGACTGGGCGGCGGCTGACGAGCCGGTAGGACAACCGACGCCGATACACGCCGCGGTATGCGTCCTCGACCGTGCAGAACTCGTACCAGAAGCATGGCAACCCGTAGTCGCGTTCGATCTCCTCGCAGCACTGGGCCGCGAACTCGTAGGTGCGAGGGTGCTCGGCGGAGGTATTGGCGAAGAGGACTACGTCTCCGCGCTCGGCGGAAAGAAATCCGGCCGCGGCCATCTCCAGGACCAGAGCTGCGGATGAGCGACCACCCGAGAACTTGACTACGTGCGGCAGTAATGCGTGGCTCGGGTCGCGATAGCGCAATGGGCCGAGAGGTGGAAGCTGTCTGCTCGAATCCACGGCGACTGATGGCCCCGATGGCCCGGAGGCGGCGCGCGTGAGGGTCGTCAGCCTTGGCGGCGACCGGGGAGGAGATGAGAGAGCCACTTCAGGGGCTGGTATTTCGGCCAAGAAGAGGGGTTGATTATGGCGAGGACGCCCATGGCGGGATGGCTCGAAGATGGCGTCGTTGGAGTCGACTTTACTCGTGGTGGGGGCGAGCCGCGCGACAGCGGTGCCCCTGAGGCCAGTACAGGAGGGCACCGACAGGGGCCAGCAAGAGACGACAATTCACGGCGGAGGTTCAAGGCCTGCGTGGCGCATGCACCCGGATTTCGTCGCTGGGCGGGCGGACGCAGGGGCCGCGACCTCCCGCCACGGCGCGAGGAGCAGCAATGAACGGGCCCGTCGTGTCCAACCGCCCATGCCGGGTCCCCGAGCCGGCGTCCGTCCACTTGCACGAATACCACCTTGACCTTGCCCTCGCGACTAACCGAAAAGTACGGCCACTTCCATAACTGCGTCCTCGGGCCAGTCGCGGCCTCTTGGTCGAGGTGACGTGTACGCAACACCTCGGCTGCGGCGCGAGACCACAACGGTTTAGAATCTCAAGGGGTGCCGAGCGATGCGTCGCAGACCAATCCACGCCACGCCCGTCCAGATGGCGAAGTGATACAGAACCACACCGGTGGCACCCCAGTCCCAACCTCCCGACCGGACGCCGGAACTGATGTTATCCAATGCGACCTCCGGGAAGACAAGGAGGGCGAGGACCGTCGACACCCAGTCATGCTCTCCCGTGCCCAAGGCGGTGCCAAGACCGGCGATGCTCCCCACGATGCGGGACGCAAGATAGTACACCAATCCTACGAACGCGCCGCGCCGGACCCCGATCGCGGATACACCAAAGCTGATCGCGCAAGCAAGAATGCCTCGCATGGTGCCGTTTAGGAACACGCCCAGATCGGTTGTGGGTACGATTGCCCCTGGAGTGACGGCGAGGGCGGCCATGACACCGAAAAGCACTTGAGCGGCAACGTTCGCCGATTGTATGCCCAAGTAGCGACGGAAGTAGAAGCCCGTCAACGGCATCGGGTGCTGGGCCCACAGCATGATCACGCCGCTATCGCGCTCGTTCGCGACCATACCGCCCGGAATCACCAGGCCGACCACCAACGTACCGAGAGAGAAGAGAAGGGTTACCGCCCCGAAGAGCAGCAGGACTCCCGCGTTGCGTGTGAACGACTCCACGTCCTCGGAGGACGGCTCGCCGTCCGGATCCTCCAGCACGGCTGTGCCGGATGCTTCCAACTCGTCGACGACACCCAGGACATCCACCGTATTGGCAATCAGCGCGGCAATGACTCCGACGACGAACACACCTAACGCCAGCTTTCGTGTACGTACCAAGGCGTGCGCGGATGCAATCCTCGGAATACTCATGGCACCGCACCTTGCAGACTGAGGAAAACACGCTCCAGAAACTCGCGCGTCAGACCACCCTCGGGTTGTTCCACCACGCGTCCTCGGCCTTCGGCCACGAGCAGAACACGGTCGCTCATCAAAGCCAGTTCGCCTAGATCGTGGCTGGCCACAAGGAGCGTCATCGCGCCGCGAATCTCCTCGATCCGCCTTCGGAGACGGATCCGCTGCCCCGGATCCAGCCCCGATTCGGGCTCGTCCAGGAAAACCAGTCCCACTGGTCGCATCAGCGCCATAGCCAACGCCAGTCGGCGTTTCATCCCCTTCGACAGTGCGTCGACGACGCCATCGGTCGCGAAGTCCACGCCAGCCAAGCGGCACGCATTCTTGGTATCGGCTTCCGCACCCGCCGCGGCGGCGGCCAACGCGAGTAGACGGTCGCTGGTCCAGCCGGACGGCAGCGCGGTATCTTCGGCCAAGTAGCCGACGCCGTCACGGGCCCGATACTCCGCAGGTGCCTGGTCGGAGACCAGTACACGGCCTTCGAGCGGTGCTAATACCCCCAGCAGCGTGCGAAAGAGGGTCGTCTTTCCGGAGCCGTTCGGGCCCACGATCGCCAGCACCTCGCCCGGCGCGATGTCCAAGGACAGTCCCGTCAACACCGGCGGACCGCCACGATATCCGACCGTCAAATCACGAAACTCGAGTTTGGCAGCCTGCAGCCGCGGGGGGGGGGGGGGGGGGGGGGGGGGGGGGGGGGGTTGGGGGGGGGGGGGGGGGG
>VXOC01000193.1 GCA_009840215.1 Gemmatimonadota bacterium
CTCGCCGCCCAGCAGCCCCCCACCTGGCCCGGCGCGGAGTGGCCCGTCTCCACCCCCGAGGCCGAGGGCGTCGACCCCGCTGCCATCGCCGCGCTCATTGCCGACATCGACGCGGGGCGCTACGGCCTCATCGACCACTTCCTCCTTATCCGCAACGGCCGCGTCATCGCGGACCGCCACTGGGACCACGGCGAGCGCTACGCCGAGCTGCTGCTCCAGCAGGACGACACGGTCAATCACCAGTACAACTACGACCATCCCGTGTGGCACCCCTACTACCGCGACACCGATCTGCACAGCCTGCAATCGGTCACCAAGAGCGTGCTCTCGGTCGCCTTCGGCATCGCGGTCGACGCGGGGCACATCCCGGGCCCGGAGGCGCCGGTGTGGCCGTACTTCGAGGCCTACGGCGCGGATCCGGCCGAGCCCCGGCGCGCGGCCGCCACGCTGGAGGACTTCCTCACCATGCGAAGCGGCATAGACTGGGCCCGGCCCGGCCAGACCTACGACGACGAGACCCACCCCACCGTGGAGCTCGAAGCCAGCGAGGACTGGGTCGGCTACACGCTCGGGCGACCCGTGGGAACCGATCCGGGCACCCGCTTCGACTACAACGACGGGGTGAGCGTCCTGCTCGGCAAGATCGTGACCGACGCGACCGGGCAGCGGGTCGACGAATGGGCCGAGGAGAACCTCTTCCGCCCCATCGGAATCGACGAGTACTACTGGAAGCTCACGCCCACGGGCGAGGTCGACACCGAGGGCGGGCTATACCTCGCGGCGCACGACCTGGCGCGGATCGGCTATCTCATGCTGCGCGAGGGGGAGTGGGACGGTCGACAGATCGTGTCGCGCGAATGGGTGCGGGTCTCGACCTCGCCCGTGGTTGCCGACGTGTACCCGGGTAACAACCGGCAGGACAGCGGCTACGGGTACCAGTGGTGGATTCCCGTCCAGGAAGACGGTGAGACCCGGGTGTTTGCGGGGAACGGCTACGGGGGACAGTTCGTGCACATCGTCCCCGAGCACGACCTGGTCTCGGTGTTCAACGGGTGGACGCTGCACCAGCGTACGGAGATGGCGAGCTGGATGGCGATGGTGGACCGGATCATTCCGGCGGTGAGGGACCGCTAGCACACTCTGCCCGCATTGGCGCTGCTAGCCTTCAAGCCGGGGCGCAGCCGCCCGCGGAGTTGGCCCCCTACCCCTCCGCCTCCAGCGGCTCCGGATCCACCTGCGGCTGCCAAACCTGCACCGCCGGGAAGGTCCCCAGGAACCAGCGTATCGCCATCAGGAAGAGGCCCAGGAACATGAGCCCGATCAGCGGCGTGGCAACCGAGAACGCGGGATCGCCCTCGTGGTGCAGCGACGGGAAGATCAGCATGTAGTGCCAGAGCCACTGCCCGGTCAGGACCACCAGGGCGAAGGTCTGCAGGATGACGCCCGTCTTCTTGGGCCGTGCTCCGAGCAGCCCTGCGAAGGGAATCGCGAAGCACAGCACGATCACCGCCGCCGAGAAGGCGCCCCACGGCTCGGCCACGCGCGTGTTGATCCACGCCTGCTCCCACTGGAGCTTACCGTACCAGATCACGATGTACTGCGAGAAGAAGAGGTAGGTCCAGAAGACCGCCAGGGCGAAGGTCATCTTGCCCAGGTCCCAGAGCGTCGACTTCCTGACGTGGTCGGCGAAGATCGGTTCGCGCCGCTTGAGCCAGACGGCGATCACCGCGGTGGCCGCGAATCCGCCCCAGAGCGCCCCCATGAAGTACCAGCCGCCGAAGAGCGTCGAGAACCAGTGCGGCTCGAGGGACATGGCCCAGTCGAAGACCAACATCGTCATCACGGCCGCATAGATGATCACCAGCAGCGGCGCCATGCGGGTCATGCGGTGGTAGCTCTGGTCCTCCTCCCACGCCTGGCCCACCCACCCCCGGGTGAAGCGCTCGCGCCACCAGCGGCGTCCCTTGTCGGCGCGTTCCTCGGCGGTGCGCGCCTGTCCGATCTTCCCCAGGTCCGGCCTGAGCGCCAGGTAGACGAAGCCGCACGCCATCCCGAAGAGGGCGAGGAGGCCCACCACGTTGCGGCTGACCAGGAAGGGGATGTTCAGCCACGCCGCCTTCTTCTGCACGATGTAGTCGTGCTCCATCATCTCGATCCAGGGGAAGTAGTCCTCCCTGAGCGAGAGCAGCATGGGGATGAAGAGGACGAAGGCGATCGGCAGGTAGGCCGCGAAGGACTGGTGGATGCGGCGCACAGGCCAGTTCCACTTCGCCTTCACGATCCACGTCACGACCGCGACCATCACGCCGCCCATCGCGATCGACGCAAAGTAGCTCCAGTTGACGACGTACGACTTCCACGCCAGCGCCGGGTTCTGCCACAGCGTCGCGAAGAACGAGACCACGCCGATCAGCACCATCAGCCGCAGCACCGTGGTCCCGGTGGCGCCCCGGCTCACATAGCGGACCGGGATATCGTTCGGGGTCGAGTGGTGCGCCATGGTCAGTTCGTCCCCCCGCCCTGGTTTTCCACCTCGGCCCCTTCGCCGTCCGTCTCTTCCACCAGCAGCCCCTGCAGCTGCCGCACATAGTTGACGACGTGCCAGCGGTCGTAGTGGGCGATCTGGTGGCCGTACGCCGGCATCAGGACGCGGCCGACCCGGATCATCCCGTAGATGTAGCCGTCGCTCCGCCCGAGCGCCGATTCGGCGGTCAGCGAATGGGCCGCCATGGCGGGGTGCACCTCGAAGATGTAGCCGGTCGTTCCGGCGCCGTCCGGGCCGTGGCAGACGATGCAGAACCGCTCGTAGACCTCCTCGCCCCGCGCAAGCGACTCGGCGGTCGGCGGGACAGGATTGACAAGGCCGTCCAGGAGATTGGGGCGGTCGGTCATGTCGTCGATCGTGAAGGGCGGCGGCAGATCCGCGCTCCCCTCCGGCTGGCCGACGTTCACATCGTACGGTCCCGCGGGGTAGTTGCCGGCGGCGAAGGGAATGGATCCCTCCGGCGGCAGCAGCGTGTTCTCGTACGGGTCGAACGACGGCTGGTCGCGCATGCTGCGGCCGAAGACGTCGCCCATGAAGTCGTCGAGGGGGACGCAGGCGCCGGACGCGGCGGCCGCCACGATCGCCGCCAGGATGCACCGGGAACGAAGCCGTCTAGACATCGAACCCCTCCGGTTCCTCGCGTAGCTCGGCGGGCTCGTGACTCGACAGAATCTCCTTCACCTCGGCCGCCCTGGCCGGCGGGGCCGTCACATACACCCCGAAGCTCCCGTTCGAGCACTCCGGGTGATACGCCACCATCGGCCTGAAGTTGGGCAGCCCCGCATTGATGAAGAGCCCGATCACGGTGGAGAGCGCCCCGAAAAGGATGGCACACTCGAATGCGATGATCACGTACGCCGGGATCGACAGGATCGGCTTCCCGCCCGTGACCAGGGGCCAGTCCATCGAGGTCCACGACGTGAAGGCGAAGCCGGTGGCCGCGCCCGTGAGTCCCCCGGCAAGGGTGAACACCCGCACCGGGCTGTGCTTCAGCGCCAGGCCTTCCTCCAGCAGCTCGTGCTCCGGCAGGGGCGCATAGGCCCGGAAGCCCTTGTGCCCGGCCGCGCGCAGGGCCTTGCAGGCGTCCACGGTGGAGTCGAGGTGCTCGAAGAGGGCGAAGAAGCCCTGGTGGCCGCTCCGGTGCTTCGCTCCGAAGATCATGACGCCCCCTCGTGCGCGAGGCTCCGTGACGGGCGGACGCACCTGTCCATCACGACGCCCCCTTCCCCCGCCTCGGCGGCGGCACCACTTCCTTCATCTCGGCGATCGCCACCGGTGGAAGCAGCCGGGTGAAGAGCAGGAACCAGAACCCGAACCAGGCGAAGCTGCCCAGCAGGATGCCAACCTCCACGATCGAGGGCCGGTACAGACCCCACGCCCACGGCTCGTACTCGTGCGACAGCGACGTCACGATGATCACGAAGCGCTCGAACCACATTCCGATGTTGATGAAGATCGAGATCACGAAGAGCGCGGCGATCGATCTTCGCACCCGCTTGAACCAGAGCATGAGCGGCACCAGCCCGTTGCAGGTGAGCATGATCCAGTTCGCCCACCAGTAGTGCCCGAAGACCCGGTTCCAGAACGATCCCCGCTCGGGCGGCTCGCCCGAATACCAGGCCAGGAAGTACTCGGTCAGGTAGGCGTAGAGCACGATCATGCTGGTAAGCAGACACAACTTGGCCATGGCCTCGAAGTGCTTGACCGTGAGGTACTCCTCGAGCCCGAAGAACTTCCGCATGGGGACGGCCAGCGTGATCACCAGGGCGACGCCCGAGAAGATCGCGCCGGCCACGAAATAGGGCGCGAAAATCGTGGTGTGCCACCCGGGAACGATCGCCATGGCGAAGTCCCACGACACGACCGAGTGCACCGAGAGCACGAGCGGCGTCGCCAGCGCGGCCAGGTAGATGTACGCCTTCGAGAAGTGGTGCCACTCGCGGTCCGTGCCGCGCCAGCCGAGCGAGATGATCTGGTAGAACTTCCGGCGGATGCCCCGCGCGTGGTCGCGTGCCGCCGCCAGGTCGGGGATCGTCCCCAGGTAGAAGAAGACCGCCGACACGGTGAAATACGTGGTGATCGCGAAGACGTCCCACACCAGCGGCGACCGGAAGTTGGGCCACAGGAAGCGTGCGTTGGGGTACGGGACCAGCCAGTAGGCGTGCCACACCCGGCCCACGTGGATGAGCGGGAAGAGCCCCGCAGTCATGACCGCGAATACCGTCATCGCCTCCGACGCGCGGTAGATGGCCTGCCGCCACGGCGCGCGGAAGAGGAAGAGGATCGCCGAGATCAGCGTGCCCGAGTGCGCGATACCCACCCAGAACACGAAGGTGGTGATGTAGACCCCCCACCCCACCGGCGCGTTCAGCCCCGAGACGCCGATCCCCTTGTAGATCTGGTAGAACCACGAGGTGAGGAAGACGCCCACCCCCGCGACCGCGATCGAAAAGAGGACCCACCAGCCCTTGCCGGGTCTGCCCAGGACCTGGAGGACGGCCTTGTTGACGTCCTCGTACTTCTTGACGTCGGGGTTGGGGAGCGCGCCCCGTTTGGTCAGGTCCGCGGTCGCCATCGCCTAGTGACCGCCCTCGTCCACGTCGTGGTGGGTAACCTTCTTCAGGTAGTGGACCGCGGGCTGCGTGTTGATGAAGGCGTCCAGCACGCGGTACGTCCGCTCGTCGTGGGCCAGTTCCGCCACGCGCGAATCGTGGTCCTTGATGTTGCCGAAGGTGATCACCTCGGCGGGGCACACCGTCTGGCAGGCGGGCCGGACTTCGCCGTCGTGGATTTCGCGTCCCTCGAGCGCCGCCCGGTTGCCGGCCTCGCGAATCCGCTGCACGCAAAAGGAGCACTTCTCCATGACGCCGTTGTCGCGAACGGTCACGTCGGGGTTGAACTGCCAGTTCATCGGCTCGGGGATGTTCTCGGACGTGTAGCGGTACCAGTTGAAGACCCGGACCTTGTACGGGCAGTTGTTGGCGCAGTAGCGAGTCCCCACGCAGCGGTTGTAGGCCTGCGCGTTCAGCCCGTCGGGGGTGTGGTAGGCCGCGAAGACGGGGCAGACCGGCTCGCACGGCGCGTTGTTGCAGTGCTGGCAGAGCATCGGCAGGAAGCGGATGTCCAGCGTCCCGGAGTGCGACGCGTCCACCGTCTCGTAGTAGCGCTCCAGGCGCAGCCAGTGCATCTCGCGGCCCATCAGCGCCTGGTTCTCGCCCACCCAGGGGATGTTGTTTTCGGCTTGGCAGGCGGTGACGCAGGCGCCGCATCCGTTGCACTTGTCCAGGTCGATGGCCATCGCCCAGCGCGGATGATCCTCGGCGTACTCGCCGAAGTCGGAACCCGGCAGCGGGAAGTCCTCGGCGCGGCCCTCGGTTTCGACCCGCTGGAAGCCGCCGGCCTCGTTCAGTTCGCGGATCTGGCCGTGCGCGCCGTGTTCTTCCGCGACGGCGGCGTGGCCAAGCGCGGAGAGCGCCACCGCCGGCGCCACGTTGCGGTCGTCCTGGTCGCTCGATCCCTCGGTGGTGGCCAGCCTGCGCCAGGCACCCGTCTTTTCGACCGTCACCCGCGTGGAGACCAGGGCCAAAGTGCCGGAGGTGCCATCGACCGCCTCGGGCAGCAGCGCCATGGGATTGACACCGTTGCCGTTCGCGAAGCGGCCGTAGTCGGTGTGGCCGCCGCCCATCGCGATGGCCACCGCATCCTCGCGGATCCCCGGGTACACCCAGGCGCGAAGTTCCACCGTGTGCCACAGACGCGCCTCACCGCGTTCCGGGTCCCACCCCTCCCTGTGCTGCACATGCACCATGTCTCCCGTCCGGACGCCCAGCCGTTCGGCGGTGGCCGGGTTCACCTCCACCCAGGACTGCCACATCACCTTCGAGACCGGGTCGGGCAACTCCTGCAGCCAGGGCCGGTTCGAGTGGGTGCCGTCGCCGAAGCGTGGCGAGGGGTGAACGAGCAGGGTCAGGTCGCCGTCGCCCCGCAGCGAGGGGGGATTGAAGTCGACGGCCGTGGTGGGGGCCTGCAGGGCGGTCACCTGGGGCAGTTCCACCTCGTACGACGATGAGCCGCTGCGCAGCAGTTGACGCCACAGCGTATCCGGGTCGCCGGTGATTCCCATGTCGGCGCCGAATTCCTCCAGCCAGGCGGTGTTGGCGGCGCGCAGGTGCTCGTGGAAGGTGGCCGCGCCGAAGCCTTCGTGGCCCAGGGTCCGTCCCGTCTCGAGGAGCACGTCGGCCATGGGGCGGGAGTCGTACATCGGCAGGGGGCGCGTGACCGGCTGCCGCACCGCGTAGGTTCCGGGAGCGGCGTCGCTGTCCCCCCAGGACTCGAGGGGATGGGCGTCGGGCAGCACCAGGTCGGCCATCGCCGAGGTTTCGTCGAGCGTCGTGGCGAAGGCCACCTTGAAGGGGACCGCCGCGAAGGCGTCACGGAAGCCGGACACCTGCGGAAGCGAGTACGCGGGATTCGTGCCCGAGACGACCGCCGCCCCGTAGGTACCCGCGTTCATGGCCGTGATGGCGTCCGCCATCTCGCCGTACGAAGAGGCCTCGGTCTGGGGTACCGCGTCGATGTGCAGCGTCCGTCCCAGGCTACCCGCCGCCGCGTTGAGGATGAGGACCGCCAGATTGGCCGCCGTGGCACCCTGGTGGTGTCCAGCCAGCCCCGGCCCGAGCGCCAGCGCCGACCCCTGCGCGAAACGGTCGGCCAGTCCGGCCAGCGCCTCCGCCTCGACTCCGGCCTCCTCGGCCGCGTCCTCGAGGGTGTACCGGGAGACCATCTCGGAGTACGGGCCGGCGTCCCCGCCGCGGCGGACCAGTTCTCCCGCGAGTGCCAGGGCGATCTGCGCCTCCGCGCCGGCCCGCGCGGGTATCCACTCGTCGGCGTTCTGGCCGGTCAGCGACAGGCGCGGCCCGACGAACACGAAGGTGCCCTTTTCGCCGTTGTCCACGGCGTGCATCCCGGCGAAGTCGGCCGCGAAACGGACCGGTGAGATCCACGTCTCCAGAAAATCGGCGCCGAACGAGACCAGGAAGTCGGCCGCGGCGATGTCGTAGCGGGGCAGCGTGGCCACGCCGAAGGCGATCTCGACGGCCCTGCGCAGCGCGGGATCGTCCAGCGGATCATGGATGACGCGGTCCCCGCCGACCGCCTCGACAAAGCTGTTCAGCAGCGTCGCCTCGGTGGTCCCCTTGCGCCCGGTCAGGAAGAGCGAACGTCCCCCCGTCCCCAGCCTCTCCGCCAGCAGCGCCAGCGCATCGCCCCAGGTGATCGCCTCGAAACCATCGGCGCCCGCGCGCAGAGGCGTGGCTACGCGGTCGGGGTTGTAGAGTCCCTGCAACGCCGACACGCCCCGCGAACACACGCCGCCGCGCGACACGGGGTGGTCCGGGTTGCCCTCGATCATGACCGCGCGGCCCTCGCGGGTCCGCACCCGAATCCCGCAACCGGCCGCGCACTCGCCGCAGGTCGACGCATACCAGGTCGCCACACCCGGCGTGATGTCCTCGGGCGGCACCACGTAGGGGATCAGGCGCTCCACCTTGTCGGTCGAGCAGCCGGCCACGGTCGCTCCCGCGCCGCCCACCCCGACGACCTTCAGGAAGTCGCGCCGCCTCAGACCGTCGCTCATGCGGCCTCCTCCACGAGGTTGCCCACACCGGCCACGGTCCGCGGGCTCCACCCGCACGCCGTCAGTAGTGACATACCGTGCAGTCCCGGGAGGCCCCGCGTTCGATGTGACAGGAGACGCACCAGCCCATCCTCAGGTCCCCCGCCTCGGGGGCCATATCTTCGAGCACGCCCATCTCCTGCACCTGGCCGTGGCAGGTCTGGCAGGTCACGCCGGCCGCGACGTGCCGCATGTGCGCGAACTTGACGTGGTCGGAGACCTTGTAGATGCGCTTCCACGGAATCGGCGTGTCCGACGCGTAGTACTCGCGCACCCTGGCGATCTCCGCTTGCGCCTCATCGGTCCGTCCGTCGACGATCCCCTCCTGGTGGCACCCGATGCATGTGGCCATCGGGGGGATCCCCGCGTCCACCGACCGTTCCGCCGAGAAGTGGCAGTACTGGCAGGGGATCGTGAACTGGCCGGCGTGGGTGTCGTGCGGAAACTGGATCGGCTGGAACTGTCCGTCGGCGTCGGCCGTCTGCGGCGCTGCGTCCGCGTCGGGAGCCTGCCGAAACCCGATGAGAACGACGGCCAGCAGGACCGTGAGAGCTCCCACCAGGGTCGCCAGCCACAACCTTTTCATTCGAAGGGTAGCAGTCCGTGGAAAATCGAGTTGAGGGTTGATGGGAGTGGAGCGGTTCGATGGCAAAGCCGAACGAAGGTAGGAACCGCCTCCGGCGATGTCAACGAAAACGGCCCTGGCGGGAATGACCGGCCGCGGCCGAACCGCCTGGGCCTGCGAACCGGCCGCAGGCCCTTGCCCGGTATCGGAATGCCCACGCCCCCGCCACAACCGGGCAGGATGCGCCGACGCCCCGGCTTGGCTACACTAGTGCGCATGGTGCCAGTGTCCAATCCACCGGGCGATTCCGGACCGCCGGAAGAAGCGCGTCCCGATGCGTCCCTGCACATCCACCTGAATACGTTCACGCACGAGGGCAGATTCTGGGATGCCCATCTCGAGTTCGTCGAGGACCCGCGCGACCCCGACTCGTGCAGGGCGCGAATGTGCTTTGTGCCCACCGACCGGGGCGACCACGAGGAGCCCGTGCGCACCGCCGTGATCTTCATCGAACGCTCCCGCCAGGACGCGCTGCGGGCGGCCAAGGCGCTGGACCGCTACAATCTGGTTGCCCTGCTGCGGTCGGTGACCTGAAGTCCCGTCCGCACCACACCATTCGCACCAGCCCGCCAACAATGACCGTTACGCAACCGCTGCGCTGCCTCCTGCTGCAGGTCCGCGATCCCGACGATCCCATGAGCGGCCACGAGATCGCCTCCTTCGAGCGCGCGCTCGCTCCGTACCCGGTCCTCATCACCATCTTCGATCTCCTCGACCGGCTGCTCACGCCCGGGGAGCTGGAGGGTGCCGACCTCGTGCTGATGGGGGGCAGCGGTGCCTACTCGGCGGCGACCGGCGGGCCCTGGCTCGCCACGGCCCTGGATTCCCTCCGTACCGTACACGCGTCCGGCGTGCCCGCCTTTGCCTCGTGCTGGGGCTTTCAGGCGATGGCCGTGGCCATGGGCGGCGAGGTCGCAAACGATCGGAGCCGCTCCGAGATCGGCACGCACGCGCTGCACCTGACGCCCGCGGGTCGCGACGATCCTGTCTTCGGCCACCTGGACCCGCACTTCAAGGCCCAGATGGGACACGAGGACCTCGTGACGACGCTGCCGCCGCGGGCCACCCTGCTCGCCTCGTCGGGAAGGGTGGCCAACCAGGCGTACCGTTTCGAGGACGCGCCCGTCTACTGCACGCAGTTCCACCCTGAACTGGACATCGCGGGGATCAAGGCCCGCCTCTCGGCGTATCCCAGATACCTGACCGAGGTGACCGGCGAAACCTACGAGGAGATCGTCGCCAGACTCGAGGAAACGCCCGAGACGACCCGGTTGCTTTCCAGGTTCGTGGAGGTGTTTCTGGGGGACTGACTCACCCGCGAAAACACCCCTGCGGCGCTCTCAAGCCTCCCTGACCCAACGCGCCAGCTCTCTAAGCGTGGGCCGCTTCCCCTGCATCAGGATTCCCACCCGGTAGATCCTGCCCGCCACCCAGGCGGTCGCCCCCACCGCGATCACCATCAACAACAGCGAGAGCCCCACCATCCACCACGGCACGGCCCCGGAAGCCGCCCGCGGGAACATCATGATCGGGGAGAAGAAGGGTAAGAGGGCGGCCCAGTCCATCCATGCGAATCCACCCCCTTCAATCGAGAACATCTGGAACATGAAGGGCACGATCAGGAGCATGATGACCGGGAAGTTCGCCTGTTGCGCTTCCTCTTCCGTGTTGCACATCGCGCCGACCGCGGCGAAGAGCGACGAGTAGAGGAAGAAGCCGAGAATGAAATAGGCGAGGAGCAACAACAGCACCCCGACGCCGGGAAGCAGTTCGCCGAGCTGGCTGAGGTCGGCCTGGGGCAGGCTGGCCGCCAGCATGGGAACACCCAAGAGACCGATGAGCGCGGCGCAAAGCGCCCAGATTCCGAGCTGGGTCATGCCCATGGAGCCCACGCCGAGGATCTTGCCCAGCATGAGGCGCCCCGGGGTCACCGCCGAAATCACCACCTCGACGACCCGGTTGCGCTTCTCGTCCAGGACGGAACGCAGAACGAACTGCCCGTACAGCAACATCGCCATGTAGAGAATGATCACTCCGGCAATGCCCGTGGCGATTCCAGACGCCTCCTGTACCTCGGACTGCTGCTCCCCGAGGCGCTCGAATTCCATGCGCCCGCCGTCCAGCAACTGCCGCACACCGACCGCGTCCTCCATGACCGACAGGCGCAACTCCAGCACGGTCTCCACCACAATGCTCTCCAGCAGCGCCCCGCGAACCCGCCCCGGCGAGCCCTTGCTTCGGTACCCGAAGGCCCCCTCCTGCACGGTCAGGTCGTCGAGAAGGACGTAGGCCTCGATCTCGTCTTCAAGAACGCGCCGGTCCAGCTCCTCCAGCCCGACCTGCGCGTCCACGATCTCCACATCGTACCCGGCGGCATCCATACGGCGGGCGACCTCTTCCCCGACCTCGCCGGTAAAGTCGACGAGCGCCATCTGCCGGTTGGATTGCTCCGCGCGCACGGCCATAAAGGCCATCAGCCCCGTTGTCCCAAGCATCAGCACCGGTATCGCGATCGTGGAGAAAACGAACCCCTTCGTCTTCACGCGCTCGACGTATTCGCGCCTGAGCACCGCCCAGACCTGCTTCCATCCGGGTTTCATCGTGCACCTCCCGCGGCCATCAGGACCGGTTCGCCGGCCGTGTCGCCCGCATGTCTGACGAAGATTTCGCGCAGCGTCGGCTCGAGAAGCTCGAAGCGCCGCAGACTCACCCCTTCCGCCACCGCGGCCGCGAGGATCCGGTCGCTGTCGACGCGCGCGTTCAGGGTGAGGTGGTGCGCGTAGCCGACCCTCTCGATCTCGTTGACACCCAGCCGGGAGAGCCAGTGGTCGTCGCCCTCGAACTCCACCGCGACCACATTGGAGCGTTCACGGCGCTTGATCTCCTTGAGCTCTCCGTCAAGGACCTTGCGGGACTTCGAGATCAGGCAGACCCGCTCGCAGAGCCGTTCCGCCTGTTCCATGAGGTGCGTCGAGAAGAGGATGGTCACGCCCCGCTCCTGCTGCTCCAGAACGATCGACTCGAGCACTTCCTGGTTGATCGGATCCAGTCCGCTGAACGGTTCGTCGAGGATGAGCAGGTCCGGGTTGTGGAGCACGGTGCCGATGAACTGCACCTTCTGCTGCATCCCCTTCGAGAGCGCCTGGACCTTTTTCGTCGCCCATTCCCCGAGGTCCAGCCGTTCCAGCCATTCCATCGCCCGCTTCCGCACGATCCGCCGGTCGATGCCGCGTATCTCCCCGAGGAAGACGAGCTGCTCCAACACCTTCATCTTCTCGTAGACGCCGCGCTCCTCGGGCAGATATCCCACCCGGCTGCGGCGCGCGGAGTCAGGCGAGCCGCCGAAGAGTTCGACGGTGCCCCGGTCGGGGATGAGAATGGCCATCATCATGCGGATGGTGGTGGTCTTGCCCGAGCCGTTCGGTCCGAGCAGCCCGAGGATGGCTCCGCGCGGTATCTCGAGATCGAAGCTGGAGACCGCCGTGTGGGCGCCGAAGCTCTTCGTCACCCCGTCCAGCCGCACCGCTGCTTCCGTCATATTCCGTTCCCGTGTTCGATGTGAGTCCCGGCGACCGCCGGCTCATCGGAGATAACGACCGACACTCGCTGCCGGCAAATGTACGCGACTGGCCGCCCGATTGTTCTCCACTGGATGCCGGACACCTCTGGGGCCCATAAGCGGAAGGAACATGAGGAATGTCGCTCAAGGCAAGCAATACAAGGACTTTCGCACGGTCGAAGCCTTCGCCCGCCACCCCCCGCCACGGCCCGTGTGGAACCCTGCGGAACCTTGAGGGGGGTGTTTGGTCTATATTGCACACTTACACAATGTGACGGGCCCGAATGGACGATGCCGAAGGGGTCGGAAAGGTGACCGGGGACGCGAACCAACGGCGGCGCCGGTCGTCTCTGGAAGGGCCCAAACACCGAGGAGTCGAAGTGGCAATCTACCGAACGCTCTTCTACGGTGACGTGATTGTTGGAACCGGCGGAAGAATGACCATTCCGCTTTCAATGCGGGAAAGTTGCGGTATCCGTGCCGGCGATACATTGACAGTACGTGTGGAAGAGAACCCCGAGGGGATACGTCAACTGGTCATGTGGCGGGCCAAGCCCGAGCCGAACGACTGATTTCAGTTGACATTACGCCCGCCGGGTGAACGATGCTCGCTCCAGCGAACGAGTTCACCCAGCGGGCGATTCCCGTCGTGGAGCCATTCGGATTGGGGGAAGGGGATTTCATTCAGCGGTACGATTCGCGTGGCACCCAGTGTGACCAGTGCTTCGGCCAGGAGTTTGCGGTCGGTGCGCACGCCGGCCAGCCCCACCGACTGCAGGACCGGAGACAGGGGGGCCAGGGTTTCGAGGCAGTTGCTCGTGTCGGAAACCGGTACCACCCAGGCCGTGCGCCCGCCTGCCGGTTCGAAGCGTTCGGCGGCGGCGAGCACCACGGTCCAGTTTGTGTTTTCGGGCGACCAGATCTCCACCCCTGCCGAGGCGGCGCCGTGCATGGCAAGGCGCCCTCTGAGCTGGTGCAGCGCCGACAGTTCGCCGGGTGAAAGGGGGCCCGCGGGCAGGGTCGTGCCCGCCTTCGCGAGTTGCGCCGCGAGACGTTCGCACCAGCCACGCGCTGCCCCGAGGTCACCGATTACGAGGAAGAGGTGGGTGCTCACGCATCCCTTCTGGTCGAAGAGGGAGACGGCTCTCGCGGCTTCGGCGGGTGCGTCGGGTGCGCCGCGCGGCTCCACGATGGCCACGCCGATGCGGTGGGGGTGCTCGATCAGCCGGGTCGAGGCGGGGGCCCGCACGCGGATCGACTCGATGGTGTCGTTGCTGCCGTAGGTGACCACCTGGTCGGCGCGCGCCAGGAGTTCCCGTTCCCAGGCCTGCCACGCGGGAGTGCCGCCGGGCCAGTAGTGGACGGCCACGGCGGCCGCGAGACGGGGGTTCGCGCGGTGGAGTTCCCGGGCGAAGCGGGTTGTGAGGGCGACATCGCCGGCGCCGGGCTTGACCAGCACGGGTGACTTGACGAGGAGCGCCCGGAGCATCGAAGTGACGGTGACGCCGGGAACGGAACCCGCACCGAAATGGAGGGTGATGCCGGGTGCGGTCGCGCGGATGGCACGATCGGCCTCGGCGACGAAACCGTCGAGGACGCGCGGATCGGGGAACTCGGCCCGGACCAGTCGGTCGAGCGCGTCGGTGGTCCACGATGCGGCCATCCCGGCCAGGGTTTCCCGGGTCATGCCCGGCGAGAGGCCGCTGTTCGCGGCGATTTCGGCGATGGCGTCGTCGTCGAGAGTGCGGATGAAGCGCTCGCCGACGGCGCCCAGGAGGGTGATGAGGTCGGTGGTGGCCAGCGTCGAGAGGGCGGTTCGGGCGGTGCGTAGCGACGATGTGAGGAAATGTGCTAAGTGATGGTCGGACTTGGGGTAACGCAGGGTTATAGCACCCGTGTCAAGGTGCTCGAAGGTGGTGGGGGCGGGGCTGTTCGGCGGGAACAGCCAGGCGTTGATGCGTGCGGATCGAGGTATGGTCATCGCGTTCGGCTGCAGGATTGCCGCGAAGTCATCGCGTCCTCTAGTGGGAGAACGGAGGAGTCATCGCGTCTGTCGGGGGAGCACCGCGAAGTCATCGTGTCCGCCCGCGGGAGCACCGCATGGTTGTCGCGGCGGAGTGGACCGCGGTCATGGGGCCAGTCCCGTGGCGCGCAGGAAGGACTCCGCCGCGAGGGAGCAGCCGCGTGGAGTCGCACCAGTCGCGCGGCCGTGCAGGTGAAGGCCGCCGTCCGCGGTCGTGTGGCCAAGGTCCTCGGTGAGGATGTGGCAGACCGAACCCGCATTGGCCATGTCGAAGTGCGCGAGGAGGCCGGGTTCGCCGGGGGGGAGCGGGGCGAGGGTGGCCGGGTCGAGGGCGCGGGTGCGGACCCATGGCGGGAAGCGATGGACACGGGCGGGGAGGGGCGGGGCGGTACCGGCGACGCCGTCGTAGGCCTGCGACAGGAGTTCGGTCATGCCGTATTCGTTCACGATGCGGCGTTCGGGGATGCCGAGGGCGCTCTCGGCGCGGCGGTACAGGGTGGCCCGGTCGACCTCGGCCACTCGGCCCTTGAAGCCGCCGGTCTCCATCATGCGCGAGCCTTCCGGGAGGGGGATGCGTTCCGAGCCCAGCGCGTCGAGGAGGTGGACGAGGGCGAAGGCGGTGGTGAGGACGAGGACGGGGTTACGCGAGGCCGCGGCGTCCCGCACCGCCCTGATGTCCACACCGTCTTCGGGGTGGAAGGCCCAGGCCGCGCTCGACACTTCGGGCTCCGCGGCAATGAAGCCTGCCATGTTGGAAAGGGAGGAATCGGGGACCGCGTCGGGACCGGGAATGAGGGCGAGGACCTGCACCCGCCTGGCGCTGTGCAGGAGGTGGCGGCGGTAGTTGGCGCGGGTCGCGGCACGGTATAGATCGAGGCTGAGGATGTGGTGTTCGCCTCGGCGGGGGTCGCCGCCCGTCGTCCCGCTGGTGCGGAATACGACTTCCGGGGTGCCCGACACGATCGGGATGTCCCTGAAGGCGGCCGCCGGGACAGGGGGGATTTCGTGCCAGGAAGACGGCGAGCCATTCGATGCACCGTCCCAGAAGCGTCGGAGCACCGCATTGGTCTCACGCTGCGCGGCGTGAATTCGCATGGCCAGGTCGTTGAATGCGGCTTCGCCAGGCTGATCACCATGCCAGCCCTCGAAGATCCCGGCCACCTCCTTGAGAATCGGCGACATGGCCGGCGTGCCGCCACCCGCCGGGACGGCAACGTGCGCTGACGGCCGCCCTCCGCCGGGTCCCTGCGACACACCTCCGCCGTCGCGTGAAGAGCGCGCTCCATCGCCGATGCATCGGCGCTCGGCCGCCGGGGTGACTCTGTCCACCGGCTTGTTACGCTCCCGCCCCCACCCCC
>VXOC01000174.1 GCA_009840215.1 Gemmatimonadota bacterium
GTTGTGGGGGGGGCGGGGGGCGCTCCTCGCCGCGATTCCGATGCTGGCGATCGTCACCGTTCCCCTGATCGCGCTGGCCAGCGCATCGTCGCCCTCCGATATCGCCGCCGGGGCCCGGCACCCTCTCTTCGTGCCCGCCCTGTGGCTCAGCGCGCGCACCACCGTCGCCAGCCTGGCGGTCATCGTCGCGGCCGGGACGCCTCTGGCCTGGTGGCTCGCTCGCGCCTCCGGCCGCGGAACCCGGAGCGTGGAACTGCTGGTGGACCTTCCGGTCGTGATCCCGCCCGCCGTCATGGGCATCGCCCTGCTGCAGACCTTCGGTCCACAGGGCCTCCTCGGCCCGGCCATGGGGTCCCTCGGCATCAACCTCCCCTTCACCACAACAGCCGTCGTCGCCGCCCAGGTGGTAGTCTCGGCGCCCTTCTACATCCAGGGCGCGGCCGCCGCCTTCCGCCGCGTGGACGGCGACCTGCTGATCGTCGCCCGCACCCTGGGCCAGTCTCCCGCCGGGGCCTTCTTCCGGATCGCCGTCCCGCTCGCGCTGCCCGGAATGGTCGCGGGGGCGGCCCTCTCCTGGGCCCGCGCCCTGGGCGAATTCGGCGCGACCCTGTTCTTCGCCGGCAACTTTCCGGGATCCACGCAGACCATGCCCCTGGCCATCTACACCGCGCTGGAATCCGATACCCGGGTGGCCGTCGCGCTGGCCCTCGTCCTCGCAGCGGCCAGCGTCCTGCTCCTGATTCCCCTTCGCACTCTTCCGTCGCTGCTGTCCCGCCGGGTCGATCGCCCGTCCCGGTCTCCGCACGCCCGCTCCCCCGCCAAATGAAGTGGCAGGCTCGAGTCCGCGCACGCGCGGGCGGATTCGATCTGGACGCGACGGTCGGGGGCGACGGCACCCCGGTCGTTTTGATCGGGCCCAACGGGTCGGGGAAGACCACTCTGCTGCGTGTCGTGTCGGGGGGACATCTCCCCCTGGCAGGCCGCATTGCCGTGGGTGAACACATCCTCTACGACTCCGACCGCGGCGTCTGCCTCGCTCCCGAGGAGCGGCGAATCGGGTACGTGCCTCAGGGCTACGGCCTCTTCCCCCACCTGAGCGTGCTCGAGAACGTCGCCTTCGCCCTGGCGGCGGCAAGGCCCAGGCAATCGCGGGCCCGGCGCCGAACCGCAGCCGCAACGCTGCTCGATGAGATCGACTGCGGGCACCTGGCGGAACGCCTTCCCGCGAAGCTGTCCGGAGGCGAAAAGCAGCGCGTGGCCCTCGCCCGGGCGCTTCTCTCCGAGCCCGATCTGCTCCTCCTCGACGAACCCCTGGCCGCTCTGGACGCGGCCACCCGCCGGGACATGCGCGGCTACCTGGCCGGCCACCTGGCGGCCCGGGGCAAGCCGGCGCTCGTCGTCACGCACGATGTGCAGGATGTACACGCCCTCGCGGCACCCGTGGTCCATGCGATGGAGGCGGGAGCGGTGGTGCAGAGCGGATCGCCGGCCGACCTGGCCGCCCACCCCGCGTCGGACTTCGTCAGGGAGTTCTTTCGGTCCGCAGGGCCGCGATCAGCGCGGTAGGATGTAGCGAACCGTGAACGACATCACGCCGTTCAGGATCTCGAGTCCCTCCTGGTCGGCCTTCACCCTGGTGAGCCCGGCCTCATAGCGCATCCCGACGCCGGCGCCGAACACCTCGACCTCGCCCCCCACGATAATGCTGGTATCGAAATCGTGGCCTACAAAGTCCGGATCATCCTCGCAGTCGGCCTCTTCCCGCCTGCACCCGAGGAGCGCTCCAACCGACATTCCCCCGTACAGTTGCGGGCGCAGAAGATCCGCGGAACCGGGGCGAACCTGCAGAAGAAGCGGGATTTCCAGGTAGGTCAGGTCGAGGGCGGCATCGGCCGTCCTTCCCAACCGTGCCTGCGCGCCCTTGGTCGCGAAGTGCAGTTCGGGCCGAATCGCGAGGTCTTCGCCCAGGGGCAGGATGCCAACCAGGCCGGCAAGAAAGGTCGTACGCCAGGTGATACCCTGCGAACCCCCGCCAGTGAAAGTCGCCTGGCTTACCCCGCCGATGACCCCGATCCCGGCTTGCGCCTGCGCGGTCGCCGCGGACCCGGCCAGCAGCGCCACCGCCGACAGTATCGCAAACCTCTTCTGCAATCTCACCTCCTTTGGACTCATCCGAATGCTAGCCGATTCGTCCGTCCGGGGGAACAACCAGCCGCTTTCGCACGCCGGACGCTTGACAGCACGGGGACCACCGGACCCATTATGACAGCCATGGCATTCGGTGAATAACCGCGCCGGACCGACAAGCTCGCGGAGATTGGACGCACCAGGCGCGGAACCATCAGTGTTCTCACGAGAAAGGGAGGACGGAATGTACCCGAGTCGTCGCCAGACCAACCTGACCTTCGTTGCCGCCCTCGGCTTGGCCGCCATGGTAGGAGGTTGCGCCACCGGCGGAGGTGAAGGCGAAGAAAGCGGACCCCGGCGAGACGCCAATCTGATCACCGCCGAGGAACTCGTCCCCTTCGCCAATCTCAGCGCCCGGGAGGCCATCGAGCAGCTCCGGCCGCGCTGGTTCCAGCGCACGGACAGTCCCCTCGTGGTCCAGGACGGCAGTCACATGACATCGAGCCTCCTGGACAGGATTCGCGCCAGCGATGTCGAGTCGATGAGATACTTCAGCGTCGCGGACGCCAGAGTGCGGTTCGGCCAGACCGTGACCGAGGGGGCGATCGAGGTCACCACCCGCCGGAGGTAGTAGCGCCCCCGGCACCCGCGCTTGACAGTACGGGGACATCGCGACCGATATTGTAGCTCCCAATCGATGGGGAGTTGCGTCCCGCCGGCGGTTCACGGAGGATTCGTCCGCCCGTGGCGCGCGCTCCCGGTGATCCCCAGGAAAGGAATCCGGAATGCATCCGAGTCGTCGTCAGATCATCTTGACATTCGTTGCCGCGTGCGGCCTCACCGCGGCTGCCGGCTGCGCCACCGGTGGAGGAGGAGAGGGTGCACCCCGGCGGGACCGCAACCTCATCACCGCCGAGGAGCTCGCCGACTACATGAGCCTCAACTGCTACGAGGTCATCCGGAGGCTACGGCCAACGTGGCTGCAGAGACGGGGCTCCGAACAGAATCCCGTGGTGTACCAGGACGGCAGCCGCGCCGGGCTGGCGGACCAGATCCTCAACTCGATCCCGGTCAACGAAGTCGAGTCGCTCAGGTATCGGGACTCCTCGGATGCCACGACGCGCTACGGTACGGGTCACGGGGCGGGGGCGATCGAGGTCACCACCCGTCGCAGGTAGGGAATCGGCGCGGGGGCGCACCCCTGTCACCTGCCTTCTGCCAGGAAGCGCCGCGAAAAGTCGGTCAGGATTTCAGCGCCAGCCTCGATCTCGGAGGTCGAGATCCATTCATCGTCCGTGTGCGCCTGAGCGATCGACCCCGGCCCGAAGCACACCGCCGGGATTCCGCTCCGGTTGAGGAAGCAGGCATCCACCCACGCTGACATCCCGGCCACCGTGCCCGGCAATCCGGCGCGTTCGCACGCCGCCAGAAGTCCCCGGACCACCGGTGACGCGGCCGGCACCTCGGTTCCCGCCCGGAAGAGGCCCGGCTCCAGGCGTGCTTCCAGCTGCGGACAGCCCCGCCGGGCCCCGTCCAGTACGCGTTCGGCCTCGCGCATGACCTGGTCCACGGTTTCGCCCGGCAGCGTCCGCCGCTCGAACACAATCTCGCAGCGGTCCGGATAGACCGAAGGAGCGCTGCCGCCCGCGATGGTCCCCGCGTGAACCGAGGCCGGCCCGAGCAGCGGGTGGTCCGTGTCGCGCGCAAGCCGCGCCGCTTCGGCCTCGAACGCGACCAGCAGGTGCCCCGCGTGGGCGATCGCGTCCACGCCCAGTTCCGGCCTCGACCCGTGGGCCGCCCGCCCCTTCACCTCGGCGTTGATCCACAGAAACCCCTTGTGCGCGGGCATCACGGCGAGGCCCGTCGGTTCGCACACGACCCCCGCGTCGGCGTGAATGCCCGTCGCGACCAATGCCTCCATGCCCAGGGAAGCGTGCTCCTCATCGGCAGTAAGCGCCACGACCAGTTCGCCGGGAAGATCCTCGGTCGCCAGGGCGGCCGCGGCGGCCAGAATACAGGCGACACCCCCCTTCATGTCGGCGGCGCCCCGGCCGTGCAGCCGCCCCTCATGTACGTCCCCCGAGAAGGGGTCGGGCATCCCCTCCACCCCGACCGTGTCCAGATGGCCATTGAGGAGCAGCACGGGACCCGACCCGCTTCCGAACCGCGCCACGACGTTGAACCGACCCGGAGCGACCTCGGTGGTTCCGACCGCGTAACCCCATCGGCCGAGCCAGTCTGCGACCAGCCCGGCGATCTCCCTTTCGCCGGTACCGTTCTGTTCCAGGACCGGGTTCACCGATGCCGTCCGCACCAGCCTGCGTGCCATTGCGACCGGGTCCGGCAGCTGGTGTGCGACGCGCCGCAGCCCCGGATCGCCGTGCTGCGTCCGCTCGGGATCACTGGTCCGGTTGTGGTTCATTTTTCGCACGGTGTCGGGAAACCGCTACACGAATCGTTCACACGGCGTCCGCGCGGGGAGGGAACGCCGAAGGGGAAAAAACGTAGTAAACAGCACGGATACCCGTAACCGCACGGCCCTTCCCGGCGGCGGGAAAAACGATGGCACGGATATTGCTTCATAACAGCAACGGTGGTCATGGGACTCGCCCAGGACCGATCACCCGCAACGCGGGAGGAGAGCGATTCGCAAATCAACCGTAAACCTGTTGGGCGCGGCTGCTTTGGTGGCCGCTGGCCTGGCTCTGCTTCGGCATGGCAACGATCGTCCCGCGCCCGCGGAGGCGAAGGGCGACGGCGTGCCGCCGGGCGAGAAGATCCCCGCGAACATCCGGCTGGAGAAGCTCAGGGAACTGGGTATCTAGCCATTCCGGGGGTCCTGCCCGCGGCACAGCCTGCCGCGAGCAGGCGGGCCTGACCCGAAACGAGGGGGGTGACCGACCACCGGTCGCCCCCCTCGTTGCTTTCCGTGCATCCTCGCCGCTGGCGGCGCGGCCACCACGCTCCGCCGTTACCCCGTCTATTTCTCGAAGTAGGAGATGTTCTTGTCGATGTAGTCCTGCCACTCGGGCGGCACATCCGTGTCCGGGAAGATCGCCTGGACGGGGCACTCCGGCTCGCAGGCGCCGCAGTCGATGCACTCGTCGGGATGGATCAGATACTGGTCGCCGGCCTCGTAGATGCAGTCCACCGGGCACACCTCGACGCAACTCGCGTCCTTGGTTCCGATGCAGGGCTCGGTAATGATGTAGGTCAACAGATCACCTCGGTGATTCGCGGGGTCTCAAGCCCCCAATCATTGCGGAACCGGCCAGATGCCGCAACCCACCGGGCGGCCGATGCAAAGCGGCAACCGAGATGGAATCCCCCCCGGCGCTCCCCCTACATCGCCTCGCGAAAATGGCGCAGCGTGGCCCCGATCGCGGCTTCAAGACCCGGGGTCGTCCCTTCCATCGGATGCACCGCCTCGAAGGTATGTCCCGACCCGGCGATCACCCGGATCGCGGAAGACGGACCCGCTTCCTTCAGCCGGCGGGCCTCGCCCACGGGCACGGTGGCATCCTCTTCCCCGTGGACGATCAGCCATGGCACGCGCACCATGGCGGCCGCCGCCGTGACGTCCAGCCGGCCGGCGTTGGCCTGCAGGTCGTCCCACAGCGTGCGGTACAGGGGCATCTGCTGGCCGGTTCGCGCGTTCGGGATGTACGTCACGCCCCGGGTGGTCCAGTCCCTGACGTGTTCCTCGCCCCAGCGGTGGAAGGTCGAGACCGACGCCCAGGTCACGAGCGCGGCCACGGCGCGGTGCTCCGCCGCCGTGATGATGCCCGTGCCGCCACCGCGGCTGTGACCCAGGAGGCCGACCGTGGCGGGGGTGCGGCCGCCGCTCCAGTCGCCGGCCATCGTGCGGTCCACCATCCAGCGCAGGTCCTCCAGTTCACGCGACAGGGTGTTGCATCCGAACGCTTCCAGATCCGTGAAGTCGACCAGGTCGGGACCGGTGCCGTTGAGCGAGAAGTTGAAGGAGACGACCAGGTGGCCGTCCTGCGCCAGGCATTCGCAGAGATGGGGAAAGAAGCCCCAGTCCTTGAAGCCCTTGAAGCCGTGCGCGACGAGCACGGCCGTGCGGGGGTTGCCCCGCGCGGGGGACCGGATGTCGGCGCGGATGACGTCGCCGTGCGGGGGGGTGGTCTCGACGCGGTCGTGTCTCACGGGCGCCCCTTCCATTCGCGGTCCCGGTGGCCGCCCTCGAGGTTTTCGAGGCGGGCCGCCGCGAAGAGGTAGTCGGAGAGCCGGTTGAGGTGGCGGATGATCGCCGGATCGACCGGTTCCGCCGCCGCCAGCGCGACCACTCGGCGTTCCGCGCGGCGGCACACGGCACGCGCCAGGTGGAGACCGCTCGCCCCTGCACTCCCCGCCGGGAGGATGAAGTTCCTGAGCGGGGGCGTTGCCTCCATGGCCTCGTCGATCCAGGTCTCCATCCGGGCGACGCGTTCAACCGGCAGTTCCGGGAGCGACGGGGCCGTGCGGCCCGGGCGCGGTGGAGGCGTGGCGAGGTGGGCGCCGATCGCGAAGAGGTCCGATTGGAGGACTCCCAGCCGGTCCCGCGTGGCGGCGTGGGTAACGTGAACGGAGGCGTTTCCGATCGCCGCGTTCAGTTCGTCGACGGTTCCGTACGCCTCCACGCGCGTGTCGTCCTTGGCGGTGCGTCCCCCCCCGAAGAGGGCGGTCTCGCCGGTGTCGCCCCGCCTGGTATAGATCTTCACCGCTTCACCGCACGCCCAACCGCGTGAACTTGCGGATCGCGCGGGCCTTGTCCAGAAGGCTCGGCTCCGGGGGCGCTCCGTCGTCGCGCAGCCGCGAGAGGAGTTCGCGAACGTCGAGCAGGGCCTCCAGCATGACCTGGTCCCGCTGGAAGCCGAAGTCGAGGGCGTCCATGCGCCCCTGGTCCCCGGAGCTGTCCGCCTTCTCGAACGCCTCGCGGTAGACCCCCTCGAGGCTCCCGATGACATCGTCCCTGGTGCGCATTTCCACCTTCCGTTTGGCGTTTGCCGCGCGTCACGACGCGCCCCGATGCGCGCCGCCCCGTACATACATCGTATCGTGCAGCGTATGTTGTATGGTAGCGCGCTCGACGAATCCGCACCTCCGGCACGGAAGACATGATCTCCTTGAAGCAGTCCAAGGCACCCCGGAACCCGCCCCCCGACGAAGTGGTCGAACGAGCCAACGACCTCTACTGGCGCTCCGGCGCGAGCGTCAACCAGCTCACCCGGGAACTGGACCTCTCCAAGGGAGCGCTCTACGAGATCATCACCCCCATGGCCGCCGGTCTGCGCTGTCCCTGCGGCGGCGGCGAGATGGCGTATACGAACCGCACGGCCCGCGAACGCGGCTTCGTGTCGTGCACCACATGCGGCCTCGAGGACGAGGAAGAGCACGTCCGCGACTACCTGGACGAGCAGGACTACTCCTCGGCGGTCGAGCTGACAGCCGCCGACCCGGGTCTGCCACAGGTCCGCAGCGACGCGCAAACGGAGGCGTTGGCCGCGCCTCCACCCCGCAATCTGGAGAAGCTGCTGGTGGCTTCGGCACTCGCCGGCCTCGCGGTCGGGCTGGTGCTTGGCGGGCTGTTGAGGCGGCGATGATTGAACGATGACGAGCGGTCCCCTGCGATCCACGGTGGCCCCGCAGGGCGAGTCTGCCGATCGACAACAGGAAGTATAGTAAACATGACATTTTGTAAACTAGCGTTTCCATTCTGGATCCGGAAAACCCCTCCGGCCGGCGGGGGCCCATTGCCGATCGCGTGCAGCCGGGACAGGTCCCAAGGGATTCGGGACATCCGCGTCCTCGCCCTCGCCCTCGCCTTCATCGCGTCCGGATGCGGGGGAGGGAGCGAAGACGCCAACGCCGATGGCTCCGCCGGCTCCGCCGCGAACGGCGACCAATCCGCCCTGGCCGGCATGCTGACCGAGGGCGGCGTCACCTACCGGATGGAAGCCCAGGAGGTCCCGCTCGAGGAACTCGGCTTCGACTACGGTTCCGTGACCGCGCCCATCAAGGTGGTCGAACTGAGCGACTACGGTTGCGGCTACTGCCGCCGTTTCCACACCGAGACCTTCCCCACGCTCCTGAAGGACTACATCGAGACCGGCAAGGTGCACTGGAAGTACGTCACCTACGTGAGCGGGATGTTCACCAACGGCCTGTCGGCGGCGTTCGTGGCCGAGTGCGCGGGGGAACAGGGGCTCTTCGAACCGATCAACGACCTGCTCTACCAGCGCCAGGCGGAGTGGAAGAACCTTAGCGACCCCTTCCCCGTCTACGACCAGCTGGCGGAGGCGGTTGGCGCCGATGTCGAGGAACTCAACGCCTGCATCGAAGAGGAACGGCCGAGGGAGCGGGTGCGGAGCGGGGTCGTGACGGGGCGCAACCTGGGGGTGCGCGGCACGCCGGCGTTCGTCGCCAACGGGGTGCCGATCATGGGCGCTCAGCCGCTGGAGTGGTGGGTCGAGTTCTTCGCTACCATCGAGGAGATGATCGACGGGATGGAGGCCGGCGGCGGCGAGCCGTCCGGACAGGCGCCTCCTCCATGACCACCTCGAAGTCCTCCTCGTAGCCCACCCGCCCCGGCGACGGCAGGTAGCGCGACACGTCGACCTCGGCGCGCGCCAGCTCGCGGTCGAAGGCGTCCTGGTCCCGCCGGGAGGCCTCGGTGCCCGAGTCCGAGGTGGCGTAGACGATCCGGCCCAGCTTCTGGTCCTGGAGCTTGAGTTGGCGGCGCATCAGTTCGGCCTCGACGAAGCTCTCGCGCACGGCGGGGAACCGGTAGCGGAACCCGGCGTCGTCCGCCTCGACCGACGCGTCGAACTCGGCGGCCAGCTTCTCCAGCTCTCCCAGCACGACCTTCGGGCTGACGTCCCAGTCCTTCAGCCGCTTCTGCACGTGGGCGATCGCCTCGCCCACCGTCACCCAGCGCACCGCCGAGATGCTCCGCTGGTAGACCAGGCCGATCAACAGGCGGCGGACGTTGCGCCGCAGGCGGCCCCGGTTCTCCCCCTTCAGCGCCAGTGAGCGCAACAGCGGAATCCCGAAGAACATGGTGCTGAAGGTGGCCGGCACGACGCCGAGCCCCCAGAACCAGGCCGCCCCCACCGGCACGGCCTCCACCGTCGCCGTCCCCAGCGCGGGCCCCAGTCCCAGCACGAAGGACGCCACCAGGTTGAACCCGTTGAGCGCGCCGATCCCCACATTCGATCCCGCCGCGTTGCCGGTCAGCTTCTTCGGGTACTCCAGGCGCATCCACGCCGGGTTGGGCTCCTTCGCCCGCACCCGCCCGTGGGCGCTCTTCATGAGGCCGGGGAAGGCGTAGACCACCTCGCCCCGGCCGGAGACGCGGGGGTCGCCCCCGTACGCGCCGGTCAGCCGGCCCATCTCCTCGTTCGCGTCGGCCATCGACAGCCCCGTGTGCTCCACCAGCTCGGCCGAGGTGATCACCCCCTTGCGCGCCCGGATGAGCCGGAGCACGCTCCGGTCCTTCTGCACCTGGGTGGGCTGCGGCTCCTCGGGACCGAAGATGAAGGCGAAGACCTTCTTGTAGAAGGGCGGCTGCGCCTCCTTCGCGAGCCGCCTGGCGTGGCGTTCGCCGTAGTAGAGGCTGCCCCGGCTCCAGCCGCGTCCCCCCATGAGCCAGTGGAGGAGCAGGAAGTCCCCCAGCCCGAAACCGCCGCCGCGGCGCCCCCCGAAACCGCCGCCCCGGTCGTCCTTGTTGGCAAACATCATCGCGAGGATGAGCAGCACGAAGATCACCACGTAGGCGACCAGAACGACCGCGGTCATGACCTTGAACCCGGTCTTGAAGGCGGACCAGGCGGCCTTGCGGAAGCGTACCCCGAACGGCACCTGGTCGCGCGCGATCAGCTTGCGGTCGAACTGGTAGAGGAGGTCGCCCGAGTCAGAGACCTCGAGGTGGCCGCGGTGGGTCTCGAGGAGTGACTTGAGCGCGGTCTCGGCCTTGTGGTCGGGCATGCCGGTGGCCGATACGACATCGCCCAGGGTGGCGCGGCCGCCGAGGCTGCGAAGCGCGGAGGTGACGGTGGGGTCGGGGGCGGCGGGGGTGGTGGTCGCTATGTCGGGCAAGGGAGGTCGTGCTTTCCGCAATGGTCGGGGTGGACAGCGTGGGGTGGGAAGTGTATGGTGGCCGTACGATCCTGCCGGTAAGATCATCTCCGGTGTGGTGAGGGCGCAACCGCCATTGCGGCGCGGTATGTCAGCTGGGCGCCCGAGTAGCCGGTGACCTTGGCGAGGTATGCTCTGACCAGGCCCTTCCCGGCCCTCGACAGCCCAAAGTGATAGCGGAACCGGACCAGCGTCCGCTCAATGAACGCGTACGCCACCTCGCGGTCGTGGGGGGTGATCTCCGCGGCCTCGCTCCCGCCGAGGAAGGCGCGGATGTCGTCGAGAGTGCAAATCCGTTCGGTGCAGAGTGTCACGATCATGCTCCCATGATCTGCTCGCACCCCGCTTCATGCTCACTTCCTGTTGGAAACCGGCTTCCCGCTCATGGTCACTTCTCATTGGACAACGCTCCTCCTGTGGGCCCTTGGGCCTGCCAAAAGGGGCATTCAGCGGGCGGCCCGACACGAAAGACGTGCCTAGAGCCTTGCCGATTGTGACGCCGCGAAACTACCGAAGGGGTCGGTCGCAGGGACCGGATTGCCTGTGGACACGACATTCCCGCCGGGAAAGGCGGTGAACCCCGTTGTCGGAGGTTCTCGGAGACACTATCTTTGATCCATCATCCCGAACTTCCCATCGACCATCTGGAGCCAGAAGATGAGTTTCGGGCCCACTCTATTCGGGAATGGCGGCCCAGAACACCGTACCCTCTACTACGGCGACTGCTTGGACTGGATGTCGCAGTGGGACAGCCGAACGGTGGACCTGATCTACCTTGACCCGCCGTTCAACTCGTCGGCGGGCTACAACGTACTGTTCACGGATCGCGGGGCCGGGAAGGCGCAATACCGAGCGTTCGACGATACGTGGCACTGGACGGATAAGGCCGAGGCGCGGATGGGAGTCTACGAGGGGGCCGGGGGACGACCTGCTGCTGCGGCTATTCGCGGCCTGTACCAGATACTCGGCCGGTCCGGGATGATGGCCTACGTGACCTACATGGCCGAGCGGCTGGAGCAGATGAAGCGGCTTCTCAAGCCTACCGGCTCAATCTTCCTCCACTGCGACCCGACCGTGAACGGATACCTTCGGGTGGTGATGGACGCCATTTTTGGTGCAGAGAGCTTTCGCAATGAGATCGTGTGGTGCTATCGGGGGATGACCCCGAAATCCAACCGCTTCAACGCCAAGCACGACACATTGCTCTACTACGCGAACAGGGAGGCACGGTTCAATCGTCAGAAGGGTTCACCCACACCCGGCTCCCTCAAGACCTACCGAAGTGCTCAAAAGCGAGGATACAATGCGAATCATGCCCGGAACATGGTTGTCGTGTTTGACCGGCAGAAGTACGAGGCTGCTGTTGAGCAAGGTGTCATTCCGGCAGGTATGAGGGAAACAGAGTTCGATGGCGGAGCCCCGTGGCTCACTGACTGGTGGGCTGACATCAAGATTCTTGGCGGCCCAAAGAACCGCGAGCGCCTCGGGTATCCTACTCAGAAGCCTCGCGCCTTGCTAGAACGAATTATCAAGGCGGCAAGTGACGAGGGCGACCTTGTGCTCGATCCCTTCTGCGGATGCGGTACTGCCATCGACGCGGCCAACCGCCTCAAACGCCGGTGGGCCGGAATCGACATTTCGTCGTTTGCCATCGACCTGATCCGCGACCGGCGCATGGCCGATCACGACATCAACGTGAAGGGTATGCCGTTCGAGTTGCGGGGAGCGGAGAAGTTGGCGAAGGAGAAGCCGTTCCAGTTCGAGTCGTGGGCCATCATGCGGATGCCGGGCTTCGTGCCTAACACTGATCAGGTAGCCGATGGCGGTGTGGATGGACGGGCGACGCTAGCCACAAAGCCGACCGACCATGAATCACGCCGCGCACTTGCTCAGGTGAAGAGCGGCAAGTTCTCACTGTCCCAACTCCGGGATTTCCTGCACGTCACGGACGCGCACAAGGCCGCTCTCGGCGTCTATGTGACCCTCCACCCGGTCACCAGTCAGAACGCGAAGATCGCGGCCTACGGGCCAGGAACGGTGACCGTAGGGGCCGAACAGTACCCCCGGTGCCAACTGTGGTCCATCGCGGACTACTTTGATGACCGGCGGCCCAATTTGCCCACCATGACCGACCCCTACACCGGTAAACCCCTTACTCAGCAGGAGCTTTTTGCATCCAAGGCATTTCGGAAGCCGGGTGAGGGGTTCATGCCCCTGAGTGACGGAGGCAAGGTCGACCTGTGGGAACTTCAAGAGGCCATTGACCGCCTTGATGAAGGGAAGGGTAAGCGGGTGGACCTTAACGCTTTGAGAGAGCATTTTGAAGATTGACAGTCGCCAAACTCAGAGCACCGATATTTGATCCGAAATTCATGAACGACCTCATGTCTTTGGGGCGGTCCCGAAAGCAATTGGCGAGGCGAACTCTAGAACTTGTTGCTGCCGCCTGCCAGGACCACGCTCGGGGACCTGGGAATCCTGAACCGCTCTCTCACAATTGGTCGGGGTACTGGTCCCGAAGAATCAACCAAGAGCACCGCCTCATATATCGACTAACGAATGGCGAGATCGAGTTTTGCCAAGCCAAGGGACACTACTGAGCTGAGCCAATGAACGGGCGACCGACCGGTGTTCGCTGTCCTCTGCCCCCCACCGAATCCCCGTTCACCAGCGTCCGGTAGTGCAGCGCGTCAGTCCGCACGATCCGGGCCAGCGTGTCGCGGAACAGGTAGGGGTTGTTCCGGTTGTTGAACCGGAACTCCAGCTCCTCGAGGTCCAGGGCGTGCTTCTATATTCGGATGCCCAGCGCTTTCTCAAGATCGTAGAGGGCAGCTGCCACGGCCCATTCCTCCGTCAGGTCGTAGTCTTCGTCTCCGCCACAGTGGACCCCGATCGCCTCGTGGCTAATGGGGTCGTACCAAATCGCTCCCGAGTCGCCACCCATGCTGATCTCACACTCGGGATTGCCGTCGTAGGCGCGCAGTACGATGGTCGGCCGACAGTTGTCGTAGGTTTCCGTGGCATAGCCGACAACCTGGGCTGCTGTGACCCCCGTCGTGCGTCCGCTCTTCCAAAGCGTCTCTCCAACTCGGGGCATTCGCGTCCCCGTAAGACGCTCATGTGCCCCGAGCGCGATGTCGTGCGTCCGCCGGGATCCGTTGTATTGAAAGAGTGACACCCCGCAGGCCGCTTCGCGCCTGAGGCCGCTGTCCACATGCCCGATTACGTTGCGATCGTCCGGAGCGCTGTCGTCGAGGCCGGGTTGGTAGATCGGCTTGCGGTCGGCATTTCCCCGCGGAGCGAGTACGTGATCCGCCGTGAGGATGCAGCGTCCAGCCGACTCGTGTTCCACGAACATCCCGAGGGTACCCGAATACCCGCGTAGCACGCCGATGCTGACTCCAGGCATCAGTGGATCGTATCGGTCCCGGCGCCTCCGGTAGTCGCTATCCGTCGGGTGGGTGGAGCTAGTGCAACCAACGACATCTGTCGGAACACCGTGCCAATTACGCGGAATCACGTGGGCCTCTTCGATTCTTTCCGGCGACCTCTTGTCCCTCACGTAGAATCGTAGCGCGATCTTACTCCAGTGGAGCTGCTTGTCCTTTTCGCGCGGACCAACGGAGATTGCTATGATATCATCTCGATCACTGAACTCGGTCACCGCCTTCGAATACGGGTTTGCGAAGCCGTCCCAACCGGCTTCCGCGAGTAACTCATCAAATGCCATTCTAACGTCCAGTAGGGGGTGTGGAGCGCATGAGTCCAACCTGTAGAGATCCCCACCAATGCCACCGGCTGAATGCCGTATCGAACTCCGGACTCCGGCCTGCCACCATGACCCATGTGGCATACAACGAGTAACGGCCGCGCAGAGAGATCGCCCCGTGGATGCCCCCTTCGAGTTCGAATACCGCTCGTTCAATCTCCGAATTAGACAGAGTGTAAGGCGAATCCTTGAAGAACGCACCCTGCAGGAGTGCATTGTAGACCACGCCCCGCACGCGTGCTGCGCCGAACGCGAAAAACTCACTCCTGTTCGGCGCCGCGTTGAGCGCCTGGGCTACACTCGCGATTGGAGCCGATGCGAACTCGTAATAGCGCGAGTAGAACTCACCTATGCGACCGGTTAGTCCAAAGCTAGCGTTGGTGTAATATCCGAGCCAGAGATCACCGTCCAACGAAAACTCGTGGGACTTTTTCGTTCCTCTCGCAAAATACGGCGTGAGGCGTCTACGCACGCCAACATGGTAGAATCCGGTGAACTCCCCACCATTCGAGATCTGGTGATCCCAGCCCGAGGGGGGGTCTGCTTCTAGCCAGTCATGGATCTTAGTCTGGATCTTGCGACTAACGCCAAGGCCCAAGAAACCGAGGCCTAGTTCAGTCGTAATCGCGTAGCGGTCATTCTGGCCAGCTGCCCCGTTCACCCATGTCCGTGAGGAGACCAGGCCAAGGAGTGAGGCGTAGGGCCGATCGCCGCGCACCGGTTCCGTTGCCAGAAGCGAGTCGGGAGTGAACGCGGACCCAACTAACGTGAACGAATGAAACGTCGGGTCCCATTTCCGGTCCGGCGTGAGACGAACCCGCGGAATTGCTCTGGTCAACAGCCAGTCAATCGCGTGTTGCGGACCCCCGAAATGCCGGAGCGACCTACCTGTTGCCTGAATCCCCAGCCCCATCGTGTAATTCTGATCACCACCGAGGCCGAAACACTTTACGAAAAGATCCTGCTCCACATGAAGGTGTAGTCCACTGAAGTCAGCCTCCTGGCCACTTGCCGGGAGGCCAATCCCAAGCCGTGTCAAGACCAGTAGCGTGATCGTCAATGGCACTTGCGAGTGGCGAGTTCTATTGTTCGCCAGACGCGAATCTTGGTTCCAATCTACCGTAGCCATGAGGCACCCCGCTAGTCGTTGAGGAAGTCGAGACGCGGCCTCTACTTCCTATTCATAAACTATACACGGTTGGAGCAACTTCCGCCATCCGGCGCGCCAGACTACCCAACCGAGGAGCACCCGGCTCAACCCTTTCTGGCGAGGATGCCCAGACACGCCACCGTATTGAGTCCCTCACGCCTCTCCTTCCACCCCCCGCGCCAACACCCCCGTCACATTCGCCACCGCAAAGCTGATCCCATTCAGATTCCTCTCCACCGGCACTCCCGGAATCGGCCGCGGATATGGAGACGCCGCCACCACCCTGTCCCCCCCCTCCCTCCGCACCTCCACACAATCGCGCGGCAAGTCTTCATCCATCACCACCCCCCCCCC
>VXOC01000039.1 GCA_009840215.1 Gemmatimonadota bacterium
GCCCCCAGAAGCGCCGCCAGCCCGATCCCGTCCCACACGAACCCGGGACTGATCAGCGCGATGGCCGCAGCCAGCAACACAACCCGCCTCACGGGCCCGACCGGCCCCCGCACGTACCCGATGACGGCCCCCGCGAGCGCCACCACCCCGATCAGCGCCGTGAGGGTCGTGATTGCGATCGCCCCGGCGGACCCGTCCAGAATGAGCGCGGGCGCGTACACGAACATGAACGGCACCAGGAACCCCGCCGACGCCAGACCCATGGCGGTCCACGCAGTCCTGAGCGGCGGCGACCCCGCAATGCCGGCGGCGGCGTAGGCGGCCAGCGAGACGGGCGGCGTCACATTCGAGATGCACCCGAAGTAGAAGATGAAGAGGTGCGCGCCCAGGAGCGGGACGCCGAGTTCGACGAGGGCGGGCGCGCCCAGGGCGGCGAGCACGACATACGCGGCCGTGGTGGGCAGCCCCATCCCCAGCACGATCGAGCCCAGGGCCGTCAGGATGAGCGCGACCATGAGATTCCCCTGCGACACCACCACGATCAGCTCCGACATCCTGAGCCCGATCCCGGTCAGCGAGGCCACCCCGACCACGATCCCCGCCGCCGCGCACGCCGCCGCCACCTGCACCGCCCCCGAAGCCGCCGAGCGCAGCGATCCGGTGACCGCGGCCAGTCCGGGACGGGTGTGCCGCACCGCGCACGCCGCCAGGACGGAGGTGACCACGCCCCAGAAGGCCGCCCGCATCGGGGAGCGCCCCAGCGCGAGCATCAGCACGATGACAAGCACGGGAAGCAGCAGGTGGATGCGGCCCAGGACGCCTTCGGAACGGGCGCCGCCCGATCCCTCGATCCCCATCTTCGAGGCGCGGAAGTGGATGGCCCAGAGGAGGGCCGCATAGTAGAGCACGGCGGGGATCGCGGCCGAGAGCGCCACCGTCCCGTAGGGGATGTTCGTCCACGTCGCCAGGATGAAGGCGCCGGCCCCCATCACCGGCGGCATGAGCTGGCCGCCCGTGCTCGCCGCGGCCTCGATGGCACCGGCGAAGAAGGGGCGGAAGCCGGACCGCCGCATGAGGGGGATGGTGAAGGTGCCCGTCGTGACGACATTGGCGACCGCACTGCCGGAGAGCGACCCCATGAACGCGCTCGCCACCGCGGCCGTCTTGGCGGGGCCGCCCCGTGTCCGTCCGGCCACCCGGTCGGCGAGCGCGATCAGGAGCTTGCCTCCGCCGGCGATGTCGAGAAAGGCCCCGAAGAGGACGAAGAGGTAGACGAAGTCGGCCGACACTCCGAGCGGCACGCCCCAGATCCCCTCGGTCGACAGGAAGAGCTGCTCGATGAGGCGGCCGGGACTGTAGCCGCGGTGGGCAAGGACGCCGGGAAGCCAGGGTCCCGCGAGTGCGTAGACGAGCGCCGCGCCCGCAACGACGACCAGTCCCCACCCGGTCGCGCGCCACGCCAGGAGCAGCACCGCCGCCACCACCACCGCCCCCGCGGCCAGGTCCACACTCGTGGGGCTCCCGGAACGGGCCACCAGCGCCTCGTTCTGCGAGACCAGGTAGAGCGCGCTGGCCACGAGCAGTGCCCCGAGCGTGAAGTTGAACCCCCAGCCGGCGCGGGATCGCGGCAGCGCCCGCACGCCCACGCCCAGCAGCGCCAGCGTCCCCATGAGCGCCAGGTGCACCGGACGCTGCACGAGCGCGGTGAAGGGCGCGATGCCGGCACCGTAGAGATGGAATGCCGCCGCCACCGCCGCGACGATCAGGACCGCCTGGCCGCGCAGCTTTTTCCTGGTGTCGTTTCCCGGAAGTCTCTCGGCTGTTCGCTCGCGAACTTCCGGGTTGATCAAGACACGAACAAAGCTACGAGCGTGGGCCCGATCATGGCGGAGAGCAGCAGAATGACGACCAGAACCGCGGCCGTCGGGGCCCAGCGCCGGCGCGGATCAAGCAGGGACAGGCCGAGCCCCGCAGCGATCGTGGCCCACAGCGCGAACAGGTCCACCCCGTTCAGCACATCGTACAAGTAGCCGTCCAGGAACGGGGTCAGGTCGCCGAGGGCCAGGGTGTCCTGAGCGTGGTTGATGGTCCGGATCGGCACGGTGGCCAGCGCTCCGAGTGCCGTGATGATGCCCGCGTGCGACATCACGCAGAGGTGCTGCTTGAAGGTGGCGCGGTCGCCGCGTATGAAGACGAAGATCACATAGCTCAGAAGGCTGAGAAACACCGGCAATACCATGACGAAAACGGTCGCGCCACCCGCCGCAAACCACTTGTACAACTCCCACGGCTGGTCCCGCAGTGCCGCCTGCTGATCCGGCGGCGTATTCGCGACCGCGGCCTCGTAGAACGCCTCCGCGGGGAGCAGGCATAACGAGATGCCTACGGCCACGGCCACGAAGGCCGCCATCGGGAACCAGGCGGGATTGGCGGCCAGCGCCTCGAACAGCTCCCCCGGCTTGACGATGGCCATCCACAGCCGCTTGAAGAAGTTCGGGCGCGGGGGCGGGTCTTCCGTGCCGGCCGCGGCCGACCCGCTGTCCCCATCCCACGATTCATGGTAGTCGGTCATGCCGTCGACTCTCCCGGAGCAAAGCGTTGCGGTTCCCCGGCCACACCGGGGGCGGGGCCCGGATTCTCGCGACAGGCCATCAGTTCGCCCTGACGATCCGTTGCGGCCCCTTCATGGCCATGGGAACCGGGGGCATCCCCGGAATTGTGGCCTGCCCTTCGTAGTCACGCACAAGTTCGGCCGAGTGAAGCAGCCCCGCCGCGGAATCCCAGTAGTAGTGCCCGGTGACGGTCCCCTCGAACGTCTGGCTCGCGTTCATGCCCCCCTGGTTCGACGATGCGGAGATCTCCACGGTCGCCGACAGGGCTATCGTCTGCAGCGAGCGGCCGTCGACAACGGTCTCCTCGCCCATCGTAAAGCTCCTGGCGACGGTTGTGGTCATTTCCCCTCCGTCGACGGACGCAGACCAGGTGAAGGTGTCGTTCCATGTGTCACCCGCAGCAACCGCACGCGCGGGCAGCCCCGGAAACAAGTCGTACCCCATACCCTCGAAGAGGGAGAACTGGCCGGCCATCGGCGAAGGCTCGGGCGTGGCGACCAGTTCGGTCACACCGGTGGGTCCGACGACGACGACGATGGCTCCCGAAAAAGCCTCACTCCCCATCGACTGGGCCCCCCCCATGGGATTGGTGGCGGATCCGCTGAAGTCCGTGAGCTCGGCGGTCGCGCGAAATCCGCCGGGAGCCTCCTCGAACCCGGCCGTCAGCGTGGCGCTGGCCGAAGCGGTGATGTCCACCGGCCCCATCGGACTCTGCACGGATATCTGCATCGTGTCCACAACGTGATAGGTGACTGCGGACACCGATGGAATCGCGTGGGCCAGCGGGTCCTGGGGGGCGGGGGCGGCCGGGGTGAACATGGACGCGGACACGAGGGCCGCGAACAGGACGAGAATCGGTTTTTCCATCATCGGCATCTGCTCCGGTCTCAAGAAGCTGCGGGGGCCCGCGAGACAGGCCGCAGGGCGTTCCAGGGACCAAGCTACGCCGCCGATTCTGGCCCGGCAATACGGAAGGCGTTATGCTTCTCGGCCCTGCACACGCTTGCGGATGGACGTGACAAGACAGGCGAAATCCCGTGCGGAGCGGTGCGGCCTTTACCAGGAAACGCGCCTCCACGACCGATCGCCATGAGGTGAAATGAGCTACAGGACGAACCCCGACAGAATCCTTGAGAACATCGACCGGGCCCGGAGCCGCGACATGGAGCGCGCTCTGTCGCTGAACGACCGCCAGGCCCGGGGCAGGGAGATGGACACCACCGTTCCCGAATCGGACGCAACCACGCCGGAGCGCATGCGGCGGCTCTTCGCCCTCGTCGAATCGGGCTACCGGCATGCGGCCGCCAGCACCGCGATCACACCCCTTGCGGCCCGCTTTCGAGCCATCGGCGACATATCGCACCACATGGCCCGTGGGGATGTGAGCGTTTCGATCCAGTACCTGGATCATGAGCGCCACGACGATGTGGGAGTGGTTCCCTTCGAGATCTCCCCGCGCGACCTCGAGGAGGCGAAGAAGGAGACCCGCACCAGCCGTCCCGACGTCAACGCCGTCAAGATCCTGCGGCTGCGGCTGCGCGACGGGGTTCTGGCCGCCTACAAGAAGATCGATCCGCGCCTGCGGGACGCCCTCAAGAACCGTGCCGACATCGGACACGTGGCGGCCGAGGTAACGCTCGACCTGCGTCCCGCGATTTCGACGCCGTAACGGTCCGGCGCGCTGTCGCAGCCCGCCGAAGACCTTCGCCGGGCTTTCGAGCGGTTGCATCCACCGACGGCCAACTTGTCCCGTTGCGCCATGTAGGCGCCCCGCCACCCGCCCCATTCTTCGTGCACGATGACGGGGCACGACGAACTACTGGGTCAGCTGCTGCTGGAGAGCGGCGTGATCACCGCCGAGGCGCTGCGCGACGCCGGCGAGGAACAGGATCGCTCCGGGCGGCAGCTGGGTGACATTCTGCTGCGCAAGGGAGTGGTCGACGAAGTGCAGCTGGCGCGGGCGCTTGCCGCGCAGCTTGACCTTCCCTTCGCCCCACCGCCCCTTCGCCCCGAGCCCCGTGCACTGGACAGAATCGACGCCGGGCTGGCTCGCCAGAAGAGTGTCGTACCCCTCAAGCTCGACGGGCGGCGGCTGACGGTCGCCATGGCGAACGCCCTCGACACGGACACGCTCGACGACCTGAGCTTCCGGTCGGGGTGCCGCGTCGAAGCGGTGGTGGCTCCGGCTTCGGAGGTTGCGCGAGCGGTCCAGGAGGCCTACGGAGGCGAGCTTCCCGCGCTGCTCGACAGCCTCGAGCACAGCGGCGTGCCGGAGGCGGTGGGCGGGCCGCAGGTTCTGGAGCAGGAAGCAACCGCGGGCCCTATCGTGCGAATCGTCGACCACCTCCTCACCTCGGCCATCGATCGCCGGGCCAGCGACATTCACATCGAAACGAGGGGTACGGGTTCCAGGGTCCGGCTGCGCGTCGACGGGCTTCTGGCCACCGCCATGGAACTGCCTCCCGGTTCCCACCTGGGCGTCATTTCGCGCATCAAGATCATGGCGGGACTGGACATCTCGGTCCGACGGCGGCCCCAGGACGGCGGCTTCACCCTGAAGAGGCGCAACACCGAACTCACCGTGCGCGTCTCGACGATTCCGACCCAGGGGGGCGAGAAGGCCGTGCTGCGTCTTCTCGACCCGGGCGACGCACCCCGTGATCTGGCCTCCCTGGGACTGTCGTCCGATGATCTGGGCCGCCTGCGCCAGCTCCTCCACCGGGGCCAGGGCCTGCTCCTGGCGGCCGGGCCCACGGGGAGCGGCAAGACGACGACGCTCTCCGGCGCCGTGGCGGAACTGGCCGCGGGGAGAATCAACATCGTAACGCTGGAGGACCCCGTCGAATACCGGTTCCCGGGCGTGGCCCAGATGGAGATCGACCGGAAGGCGGGGGTGACCTTTCCGTCGGGGCTGCGCGCCATCCTGCGCCAGGATCCGGACGTGATCCTGGTGGGCGAGGTGCGTGACCGCGAAACCGCCGAGATCGCCATGTCGGCGGCGGTGACCGGTCACCTGGTGCTGACCACGATCCATACGGTCGACGCGCCGAGCGCGATCGTGCGGTTGCTCGAGATGGGCGTGCCGCCGTTCCTGGTGGCGGGAGGGCTGGCCGGTGTCGTGGCCCAGCGGCTCGTGAGGAGGGTGTGCTCGCGGTGCGGGGGGCGGGGCGGGGCGGACTGCGGCGTGTGCCGCGACGGCTATCGCGGCCGGAGCGGGGTCTTCGAGGTCCTGGTCGTCGACGACGAGATCAGGACGGCGGTCACATCCGGGGCCTCCATTACGACCCTTCGCACCCTGGCACGCCAGAGCGGCATGGGATCCATGGCCCGCGACGCCCGGCGGCAGGTGGCCGAGAACGTCACAACTCCGCACGAGGCCGGGCGAATCATCGCGCTGACCCGGGGTGCCGCGGTGAAGTGTCCCGCGTGCGACGCTTCCCTGCCGCCCGCCGCCAGCGGCTGTCCCATGTGCGGCCGGCCCCGCACCAACGCGTGCCCGTGCGGAGAGCCGCTGGACAGGCGGTGGCGGTACTGCCCGGCGTGCGTGCGCGCCGTCTCGCCGTCGGCCTAGCCCGCAGACAGAATCCCCCCGGCATCCGAGCGTTGCTGCGCCGGGACGGCCGGGCCAGGCGCCCGCCGAACTATGCTTCGAACACCTCCATGCGGGTGGTCAGGCGATCGATGCGGTCCTTCCTCGGGGTCACGCCGATTCCGGCTCCGTCCGGGACGGGCATGAGGCCGTCGGCCATGGCGAATTCGGGATACACGATGTCCTCGGCCCAGTAGCGGCTGGAGTTGGAGATGTCGCCCGGCAGCGTGAATCCCGGCAGAGAAGCCAGGGCGACGTTGTGCGCCCGCCCGATCCCGGATTCGAGCATGCCACCGCACCACACCGGCCATCCCGCAGCCCGGCACGCATCGTGAATGGCCAGCGACGAAGCGAGGCCGCCCACGCGTCCGGGCTTGATGTTCACGATCCGTCCCGAGCCAAGGTGCAGCGCAAGGCGCACATCACCGTGCGAACGAATGGACTCGTCAAGGCACACCGGTGTTTCGATGCAGCGTTGCAGGGTCGCGTGGTCAAGGAGGTCGTCGTGTGACAGCGGCTGCTCGATCATCATGAGATCGAACTCGTCCATCGCGGCGAGCCGGTCAAGATCGGCTGGCAACGCGTAGGCCGAGTTCGCATCGGCCATGACCGGCGCAGTCGGAAAGTGATCCCTGACCGTTCGCAACATTTCGATGTCACGCCCCGACTTGATCTTGATCTTGATCTTGCGGTAGCCCTCGGCCAGATACCTGCCCACTCTTTCGACCAGGTCCGCATCCGTTCTTTGGATGCCGATCGACACCCCGACCGGAACGGCTTCGGCAACACCTCCCAGCAAGTCCCGAAGCCTTACTCCGCGCCTCTTCGACTCGAGGTCCCACAGAGCCATTTCCACCGCGGCCCTGGCCATGGGATGACCCCTGAGCCAGGGGGCCGGAACCAGCGTGCGCGCATCGTCGGCATCAAGCTCCATCAGCGCAGGCAGAAGCCAGCGTGAAAGCACATGCCACGCGGTATCGGTTGTCTCGTATGAATAGCCCGGAGTATCTCCGGCAACGCACTCCGACCACCCCTCGACACCATCCGCTTCGAGGGTCAGCAGGACAATCCGACGGGCCTGGGTTCCCCCGCTGCTGATCTCGAAAAACTCCGTGAGTTGCAAAGGCAACTCGCGCAGCACTGCGCGTCGGATGTTCATTCGCTTATGCAGACGCTCCGGAAGCATGACAACGCTCTCCCGCGCATGGATGCCATGCCGGATCCATCCCGAACTTGCAGGTGTCCGGGCGTTGGGCCGACCGCCCCGGGTACCCGGGCGGCCTTGTCCAACGGTCTCCTAGTCGGCTGCTTTGCCCGCCTGCTTCTCCGCCTCGGCCTTGAGCCGGTCACGGCGCCTGACGGAGTGAATCCCGGTGAGCAGCGACGTGGGGGAACTCGACCGGACTCCACCCTGGATCAGCGCGTCCCGGATCTGGGGCACGGTGTACTTGTCGCCGTACATTGCGATGAACTTGCGATAGGCCGCCGTCGGCCCGGTGCCTTTGAACGTGCCGGGAGGGACGTCCGGGTGTCCGGCACCCGCACTCCTCCGCCTCCGCCGCTGGCGCTTTGCCGGGGCGGAAGCCCGACGCCCCCTGGAGGGTGCCTTCACGGCAAGGAGGTTCCGGAGCCCTTCGACCGTGGCCCGCAGTGCTTCGCCGCGTCGTTCGTGGGCCGCCAACTCTCCTTCGGCCTGCCTCAGGGCTGCTCTGTAGTTCCGTCTCGCATCTGCGTCCATTCGACCTTGCAATCTCCATTCTGGGGGTGGTAATCTGGATTCCCGACCGCTTCTGAACAGGGCCGGAAAGCCGGGGCGTGCCGGACCAAGCTAGGCATTCACCGTGGGACGCACAATACCCTCTTGCAATACCTACCCATTCGCAACAGGTGCACGGTGCGGACATGGTGGAACGGATCTCTAAAGGGTTTCAAGAAGACCGGCCATCAGCGCGATCCTGCGCGGCACATCGTCGAGAAAGATGTGTTCAACAAGTGTGTGCGCCCCTCTGCCGTCGGGTCCCAAACCATCAAGCGTCGGGCAACCCACTGCCGCTATGAGGTTTCCGTCGCTCGCACCCCCTGTCGATTCTTCGCCGAGCTCAAACCCGAGTGTCGTTGCCAGAGCGCGCGCCTGTTTGAAGAGCGCGCTCGACGCTTCCGTTTTTTCCAGCGCGCCACGGTTGAGGCCACCCCGCAACGTCAGAGTGCATCCCCTGTCAAAGGCGACGGCGGCTCTTAGTGCCGCATCGATCCGGTCGGCCTCCCTGGTGCTGAAAAACCTCACGTCGATGGTACAGCTTGCAGCATCGGCCACGACGTTTGCCTTCGTGCCGCCGCTGATCACGCCGACATTCACGCTCGTGCCCGCTTCAGGGTCGGCCAGGTCGCAAATCCAGCCGATCTGTCGCGCCAGCTCGTGCGTTGCGCTCGCTCCGGCCTCGGGCTCGATTCCCGCATGCGCCGCCCGCCCGGACACCTCAAGGACGTATCCGCTCACGCCCTTGCGCCGGCTCTTCACGGCACCGCCCGGTGCCGAGGGTTCCGGAACCAGCGCGGCCCGGTGCGCCTCTGCCTCGGTTTCGATGAGCTCACGCGAATCGGGGGCACCGTGCTCCTCGTCGCATGTCACGAGACACGTAACATCCGCAGCGGGACCGCGATCCATCTCCGCCAGGACCCGCAGTGCGGTCAGCGAAACCGCGAGCCCGCTCTTCATGTCGTAGACGCCCGGACCGTGCACCTTGCCGTCCGTGACCGCAAAGGGAAGGCGCTTCAGGGTGCCGACCGGGTGCACCGTGTCCATGTGCCCCGCGAGCAGGATCGCGCCCCGGTCGCGACTCATGCCGCGGAAGCGGGCGAGAAGGTGAACACCCAGGCCCGCGGCGGGTATTCGTTTCACCCGGCCACCGGCCCTGACCATGGCCTGCTCCAGAAGGTCGGCTGCCCGGAGATTGCCCTCCGGGTCTCCGGTCGGCGACTCGCACTCGACCAGTGTCTTGAGCAATGCCACGCAGTCGCCGGTCTCCCGCCTCGCGTCGGCCACGGTCAACGAGGGCACGCTTACGCGCTCCGACCCGGCTGCGTCGCCGCTCGGATGCCGGCGGGCATGTTTCCCCGGGAAGCCTGCGGTCCGTACAGCCCCGCGCGGCGATAGCTCTCGTCGACCAGCTCCACCAGGTGGACGACCGGGATCCGGCTTCCGGCGAGTGCCAGACCGGCTCCGATCTGCATCATGCACCCGGGATTGCCGGTGACCAGCGCATCCGCCCCCGTGGCGAGCACGCTGCGCACCTTGTCCGATCCGATCCAGCCGCCGAGACCGGGGTGCGTGAGGCCGTAGATTCCTGCGCCGCCACAACATTCCGCCGCGCCGTCCAGGGGGACGACTTCCAGCCCCGGCACCGATTCGAGGACCCGTGCCGGCGGATCTGCGACGCCCTGGGCGTGCAGCAGGTGACAGGGGGCATCGTAGGTGACGCGGAGGGGGAGGGGGGCGCCCTTGACGGGGCCGCGATCGGCCAGCAGCTGGGACACATCCCTTACCCGCTCCGCGAGCTGCCGGGCTCGGTCTCCCATCAACCTGTCGTCCGCCAGGAGCGAACCGTAGGCCGCCATCGCGGCGCCACAACCCGAGGCGTTCATGGCGAGAAAATCGGGGTTTGCGCCTTCGAACGCCCCGATGTTGCGGCGGGCCATGTCTCGCGCGGCTTCGAGATCGCCGCCATGCGCGTGCAGGGCACCGCAGCATCCCTGGGCCGCAGCGGGGACGACACGGTACCCGTTGGCGGTCAGAACCCGGGCGGTGGCCTCGTTGACGCGCGCGAAGAGACCCGCCTGGACGCAACCGGTCAGGAGGGCGACGGTGGGCGGATCGGGGGGGGCGACGGTGGACAGGCCAGCGGCGGCCGGCCCCGGGGCGGACGCTCCGGTTGCTCCATTGCCGCGCCCGGCCGCGGACGCCCCGGTTGCGTCCTTGCCGTGCCCCACTGCGCGATGCTCCCGCCGGGCTGGGCGGGCAGCGAGTCGCTTGTGAAATAATTCACGAGCAGGCGACGAAGCCGCGAGCATTGCGAGACCCAGGCCGGCTCCGGTGGCAGCCCGCGCAATCCGGCCGGGTTCTTCCCCGCGTCCTTGCCTGTCACGTCGTTCGCCGGAGCGGTGCCTTCCTGACAGCAGCCTGGTGGCGAGCGCCGGCAATCCCGTCGCACGCAGCACACGCCCCGCTAGCATGGCCGGGCGCGCGAGCCATCCCGTGCCGAAGACGCGCAGGAGAAGCCGGGCGAGCAGGGCGGGCCTGCGGGCACTGCCGCCGAGGTGCCGGGCGAGCTCCAGAAGGTGCCCGTATTCGACCCCGGACGGACACACCGGCTCGCACGCCCGGCATCCGAGGCACCGGCCGATGTGGGTCTGGAAGGCGTCGGAGCCCGCATCCAGCCTGCCTTCGACGACCGCCTGCATGAGGTAGAGGCGCCCGCGCGGTGAGTCGGCTTCATCGCCCAACCGCCTGTACGTGGGACAGGCGGGCAGGCAGAAGCCGCAGTGGACGCAGTTGAGTAGCCGCTCTTCCTGCTCCTCGATCGCCCTCGCGAGGGTTCCCTGTCCGCCGTTCACGGGCATTTCGACAGCAGGACCGAGCGAGGGTCGAAAAGGGACTTGAGCTTCCGGGCAAGGGCGCCTCCGCCCCCCCCGCCCCCCGTCCACCCCGCCACTTCGGCCACCTCTCGCGGCGCCCGGCTCAACGTCAGCGTACCGCCCATCGCCTCAAGCTCGCTCCTCGCACGCGTCAGGGTCGCGGCAATCCCGGCAATCCCATCGTCCACCGACAACCCCTTCACCCGCACCACCCCGCCCAGGACGTCGGCCGCGATTTCGCCGCGGGTCCGGCCGGCCCCCCCCCCCGCCCACCCCATCGTCGCGGCCAACCGGTCAGGCAGGGCGGTCATGCGGACCACAATGGGCGACCGTCCCTCCCACGCGGTGCGTTCGCGGTGAAAAGCCTCACCCTCCCCACCCCGCATCGTCCCCTCCGGCCCGGTACCGACCTCCGCCACCAGCCTCGCGCGCACATCGTCCACCTCCGCCCGCCCCCCGAGGACCCGCACTGCCAGCTCCGCGTCGCGCCCCGTCTCGTCGCCCGTCCCCCGGACCACCATCTCGGCCGCCGCAACCGGAAGCGACGTAACGCGAACCACGCGGGCCACCTCGAGCGCCTCGCCGACTCCACCCCCAAACACCACCGTCACGTCCGCACCCGGACGCGGAAACAGCCGCACCGACACCCTCGTGATCACCCCCAGGCTGCCCCGGCTTCCCGTGAAGAGCCGCACCAGATCGTACCCGGCGACGTTCTTGACCACGCGCCCGCCAATCCGCAGCAGTCGGCCATCGCCCGTCACCACCTCCAGGCCGAGCACGTTGTCGCGAATGGCGCCATAGCGTCCGCTGAGCGGCCCCGGCACACCGCACGCCGCCACCCCGCCGAGAGTCCCGGCCCCCACGCCCGGAGTGTCGACCGGCAGCCACTGTCCGTTGGGTTCCACGACCGCACCCAGCTTCCGCCACCCGAGCCCCGCCCCCGCCGTAAGGGTCAGGTCGGCCGGTTCGTAGTGGACCACCGAGTCCAGGCGGGATGTCGAGACGACGGCACCGCCATCCCGCGTCCATCCTCCGGCCCCCAGCCAACTCCCGTTTCCGGCAGGCAGCAGCGGCGTGCCGGTCTCGTTTGCCAGGCGCACCAATGCCTGAACCTCGTTCGTGTCGGCGGGAAACAGGACGGTCCCCACATCCCTGCCTCCCGCCCACTCGGACGCAGCCTCTCCGGTCAGGACCCGGTCCGGCGGAAGCAGCTCCACAATCCCCGCGGACGCGGTCGCGGCACTCACGGCGCCGCCACCGCCGCTGCCACCGGCTCCGCGGCCCCCTGCTCTTCCCCGTTCGCCGTCCACTCCGGCGCGGTTTCCTCCGGCAGCACCTTGCCCGGGTTCATCACGCCCGCGGGATCGAAGACGCGCCGCACACCCCACATGGCCCCCAGCTCCGCCGATCCGTAGATGAGGGGCATGTGGTGCTTCTTGTCGAGTCCGACGCCATGTTCGCCCGTGATCGTGCCGCCCGCGTCGACGCAGAGCTGCATGATCTCCTTCGACGCACGCTCGACCCGCTCCAGCTCATCCTCGTCGCGGCGGTCGAAGAGGATGTTCGGGTGCAGGTTCCCGTCACCCGCGTGGAAGACGTTGGCGACAACCAGGTCGTACCGTTTTCCGATCTCGGAAATCCCCTTCAGGATCGAGGGCAAGGTGGTCCTCGGCACCGTTGCGTCCTGGACCAGCAGATCCGGCGCGATCCGGCCCATGGCGCCGAAGGCCTTCTTCCGCCCCTTCCAGAGAGCCATGCGCTCGTGCTCGTCCCGGGCGCTCCGGACCTCGCGGGCACCGGCGCGCCTGCAGAACCCGGCCGCGCGCGCGGCTTCCTCATCCAGCCCGGCCTCCACCCCGTCGAACTCGATGACCAGGGCGGCCTCGGCGTCGGTCGGATACCCCGCCGCGAAGACGCTGTCCTCGACGGCGCGGATCGTTGGCCCGTCGATGATCTCCATCGCCGCCGGCAGCAACCCCGCGCTCACGATGTCGGAGACGGCGCGGCCCGCGTCCTCGATACGGTCGAAGATTCCCAGCAGCGTCCGCACCCCCTCGGGGAGGGGCAGGAGCCCGACCTCGATCTCGGTCGCGATCCCGAAGCACCCCTCGGAGCCCACGAACAGGCCGACAAGATCGTAGCCGGGCGCGTCGCGGCCCTGGCCTCCCAGCTTCGCGACGGATCCGTCGGGTAGCACCACGGTCAGGCCGGTCACGTAGCGCGAGGTCACCCCGTACTTGAGGCAGTGGGGGCCACCCGAGTTCTCGGCCACATTGCCGCCGATCGTACAGGCGGTCTGCGATGAGGGGTCGGGGGCGTAGTAGAGCCCGTGGGGGCGGGCCGCCGCCGACAGCTCGGCGTTGATCACCCCCGGCTGCAACACCGCCCGGTGGTTCGCGGCGTCGATCTCGAGGATCCGGTTCATGCGCGCGGTTCCGATCACGACGGCGCGGTCGAGCGCCACCGCGCCACCGGAAAGCCCGGTGCCGGCCCCCCGGGGCACGATCGGGAGGCCGTGGCGCGCGATGGCGGTGACGGCACCCTGGACTTCGGCCGTTGTGCGCGGCAGGACGACGGCGCCAGGGCGGTGCCGGTAGGCGGTGAGCGCGTCGGATTCGTAGACGAGGAGACGTTCTTCGTCGACGATAACGCCGCCCCGTCCGCAGATCTCGACGAGTGACTTCGTCAGGGTGGCCGGAATCATGGTGGAAGCTTACCCGGAGCCCGAAAGGTAGTCCAGAATGGCCACCACCCCCGACGCGGCCATGTCGAAGGTCGCGGGCGGCAGGTCGCCGTAGACGTGCCGGGTCAGGGCGCGGACATCGGTCGTGCCCGTGGCCGCAACCGCGCGGCGTACCTGGTCGATCCGCTTCAGGCGATGACGGCGAAAGCGGGCGATGGCGGCGGCCGGGTCGCGCAGCGGCTTTCCGTGACCCGGGTAGAGGATCCTGGAATCGAGCGCCTCCAGCCGGTCCAGCGAAGCCAGGTACTCGGCCACGCCGCCGGGGTACTCTCCCACCCAGGTCGTATCGCCTTCGCCAAGGACCATGTCGCCGGTGAATACCGCGCCCCGCCCGGGAACGTGGAAGCAGAAGTGCTGGCGCGAATGGCCCGGGGTGGAGACCGCGACGACATCGCCGGCGTCGGTGGCGAAAGTCTGGCCGTCCTCGAGATCACGCTCCTCGCCGGGACCCCACACGGCGCCGCCAACCCGTCTTCCCAGCTCTGCCGCGCCCGCCGCGTGATCGCCGTGACCATGCGTGACCAGCACCACCACCGATTCGGCCGACTCGACCGCCGCCGCGAGCCCGCGGAGGTGACTCTCGAGGCGCGGACCCGGGTCGATGATCGCCACCCGCCGTTCGCCGACGATGTAGCTGCGCGTGCCTCCGAGGGTGAAAGGACCCGGGTTGGGGGCCAGGAGGGAGCGGACCTCGGGACCGCCGGCGTTCAACGACGTTCGCGCGCGATCTGCTCCGCCAGCTTGTCCGCTATCATCTGGATCGCCACCTCGTCCTGGTTCTCGAACGCGGCCGGGCGGTGGGAATCGATGTCGAACTGGCCGTAGATCTCGTTGCCGGCCCGGATCAGCACCACGAGCTCCGAATTCACGCCGGGATTGCACGACAGGTATCCCTCGAACTCGTTGACGTCCGGCACATTCTGGTTGGCCCCGTGGGCGACGGCCGTCCCGCAGACCCCCTGCCCCACCGGGATGCGCGAGTGTTCGGTCGGGGCTCCGAAGTAGTTGTGAAGCCATAGTTCGGCGCCCTCGTCGTCCAGCAGATAGACGCCCACCCAGTCGTAGCGCTCGTCGACCCGGTAAAGCGTCCGGGCAGCGTAGCGGAGAAGGGCGTCCGAGAGATGCCCGTCTTCGCGCATCTCCTGGAGTTCTCTGATTACGGCGCGGGCGTCGACCATGAATTCCTTTCTTGGGATGAGTGCAGGGAGGGATCAATGGAAGGAGCGTGGTTCAGCCCGTCAATATAGGCGACCCGGGGGTTCGGCGCAGAATTCGTGCCGATGATGTCTCCTTGAGATCGCCGCCTCCCTGTGGCGGGAATCTCCGGCCGCAACGTCACCCGCGGCTGAAGTCGACCCCCTCGTTGAGGCGCTCCACGAACGCGGCGAGCAGCTCCGCCGCGTGGACAAGGTCCGACACGGAAACCATCTCGCTGGGCGAGTGCATGTACCGATTGGGGATCGACACCAGGCCCGTCGGGACGCCGCCCCGGGCCAGGTGGATGGCGTCCGCGTCGGTGCTGGTGCGCAGCGGCGCAGCCTGGATCGAATACGGGATGTCCCGCTCCTCGGCGATCTCCGCGAGCAGCTCGAAGACCACCGGATGCGTCGCCGAGCCCCTTGTCAGGACGGGGCCACCACCCAGCGAATGCTCCCCCACTTCGCTCTTGTCGACCTCCGGCACGTCGGTGGCGTGGGTGACATCCACCACCAGCGCCACATCCGGTGACAGTCCGAAGGCGCTGGCCCGGGCACCTCCACCCGAGTACCCGATCTCCTCCTGCGCGGTCGCCACCGCAACCGCACCCGCCCGCCCCTCCCCAACGCACTAACAGCCACAATTCAACGAGGAAATGGAAGAGGACGACCGCCGGTAGGGACTCCGATCCGTCGCCGTCGGGTGGCGGGGGGTTCAGCGG
>VXOC01000089.1 GCA_009840215.1 Gemmatimonadota bacterium
GGCGACCCCGTCGATGATCTCGAGGAGGCGGGGGTCGGGCTGGGCGGTGGCGGGAGCGGGGGTGAGGGCGAGGGCGGGGACAAGGGCGAGAACTCCAGCCGATAATGCAGGCAATGACAGCGTCTTCATTGACAGCGCATGCATTGATAGCAACAGCATCTTCGACCGGCCTGGATGGGCGTCCGGGCCTCTGCGGGCACGGAAAGGGGGCGTGATAGGGGTCATTTCGGCCTCTCGGGTGGGCGTCCGGTCATTCAATCTGGCTTCCGGCGCCTCGAAAGACTATTGTCGCGCCCGGCACGAGGCCAGTTGCAACGGCGAATCGTCCACCAGCGTGGACCGCCGACCCAACGGCCCGGTTCCACCGCTCACCGGAGCAACAATCCTTCACCGTACACCCGCAACGACTTCCCTGCCTCCAGGAGCACGAACTTGGTCTCCCTCGCCACCCTCTGGCTCCCCATCCTGCTCACCGGCGTCGTGGTCTTCACGGTGAGTGCCACGATCTGGATGGTGATGCCGCATCACAAGAACGACTTCGCCCGGTCCGACGACGAAGACGCGCTGATGGACGCGGTGCGCGACAGCGTCGGCGGCCCCGGCATGTACATGTTCCCCTGGGCGCCGGACGGCGAGCAGACCAGCGAGGGCTACCGGGAAAGGCTGGCCGCCGGTCCCGTGGGGATCCTGCGGGTACGCGACCCCGCGGACGTGATCGACATGAAGCCGGCGATGGCCAAGTCGATTCTGCTCCACCTGGTCGTCGCGGTCTTCGTGGCGTACCTGGCATCGATCACGCTGGAGCAGGGCGCGGCCTACATGTCCGTCTTCAAGGTCACCAGCGTGGCGGCCTTCATGGCGCACGGCTTCATCGGCTTCCAGGAGAGCATCTGGTTCGGACTCCCCGGCGGGGTCGCCGTCAAGCACGCGCTCGACGGGCTGGTCTACGCGCTGCTCACCGCCGGCATCTTCGGCTGGCTCTGGCCGATGTGAGTCCTCTGTCACCCCCAACCCCATGAACGGAGCATTCCCCCGATGAGCGACATCGTCTACGAAGCCGACGTCCGGATCGAGCGCACGCGCGGCCCACACCGCCTCGCGTGGCTGCCCGCCCACGACGGGCCGGTCGAGTTCGGCGTTCACGGCGCGATCGCCGAGCACTACGGCGTCCGCCTCAAGACCGAGACCGCCACCACCCTCGACTACGTGATCGCCGCGACCGGCGGCTGACTCGTCGGCACCCTCGGAGGCGTGCTGGAGGCACGCGGGATCGATGCGTCGGACGGCAGGTTGACGGCGGAGGTGCGGGGGAGGGTGGGCAAGGAGGAGGGCGTGCTGGTGGTGCGGGCCATTCACGCGAAGTACCGGCTGGAGGCGGCGGACGCGGACCGGGCCGCCGTGCAACGGGCCTACGACCTGCACCCCATGCGCTGCCCGGTGTATCGGACGCTGCACAGATGCATCGAGATCACGACGGAGCTGGAGGTCGTCTGAGGAGGGACGCTCCGCAGGTGCGATCCGAAGTCCACCCGCCGATGCTGGACCGGCGCCGCTGGCTGAAGGTCTCGGCGACCGCTCTGGCGGGCGGCTGGGCTGGCGCCTGTGCATCGGCGCCGACGGGCCGGCTCGACGTCCCGCCCCCGTGGACGCCGCTGCAACCGGTGCGGGTGTCGCGCGATCGCGTCATTCGGGTGGTCGCTGGGTTGAGGCCCTACCGCGCCGAGGGATTCGTGGTGCGCGCCGAGCGTCTCGCGGGGAAGCTGCTGGTGCACAACTACGGGCACGGCGGGGGCGGGGTGACGCTGTCGTGGGGCACGGCCGAGATGGCAGCCGACCTGGTCACCTACGGAGGGCGCGAGGGCGACGTTGCGGTGATCGGCGCGGGAGCCGTCGGGCTGGCCACGGCCCGGCTCCTGCAGCGCCGCGGCCGCAGGGTGACGATCTACGCCCGTGACCTGCCTCCCGATACGACCTCGAACATCGCGGGCGCGCAGTGGTCCCCTTCCACCGTCTCCGACAACCTGAACGGCCCCTTCGGCCACCGGTACGAACGCGCCGCCCGCCTGGCCTACCGCCACTTCCAGAACCTGGTCGGCGCCGGCAACGGCGTGCGCTGGATCGACAACTACTTCCCCCGCGAAAGGCCCCCGGGCTCGGGCGGCTACTCGCGGATCCGCGACCTCTTCCCCGAAGGGGAGACGCTGGAGGGCGACGAGCACCCCTTCCCCACCCGCTTCGTGCGCCGCGTGGCAACCATGTTCATCGAGCCGCACCGGTACCTGCAGGCGGTCCTGACGGACTTTCGGATTGCCGGGGGCGAGGTGGTCGTGGGAGAGATCGCCGATCTGGCGCAGTTGGCCGCGCTGGATGAGGCGGTGATTGTGAACTGCACGGGCCTGGGCGCTCGCGAACTGTTCGGAGACGAGTCACTGGTGCCGATCAAGGGGCAGCTGGTCGTGCTGCGGCCCCAGCCCGGGATCGATTACCTGACGGTGGGGGGCGGCCGTTTCTCGACTCGCGGCAGCCAGTACATGTTTCCGCGCAGCGACGGGATTCTGCTCGGGGGCACGTACCAGCGCGGCGTGGAGACGCTGGAGCCGGATCCGGGGGAGACGGAGAGGATCCTGGCGGATCACGGGGCGTTCTTCAGGGCGATGGAGGGGAAGGTGGGTTCGCCACCCGTGGCTGGCGCATAGCGCACGGAGAGTGAACCTTTGGTGCAGCGTCGGCCGTAAGGGGACGAGATTCCGTCGGCGGCGTCGCGGCGCTCAAATGGCCGGCGCTCCCCGGGGGACTTCAGACGAGGGAAAGACCGATGGCACAGATCCTGAAGCGTGTGGTTCGCTGGGTGCTGGAGTGGCTGTTGAAGAAGATGTAGCTGGCTGGACAGTGGTCCGTGAAGGACCTCCGCCACCTGCACACCTCCTTGGTTTGCCCAATTACAGAGTATCCGTCATAGAGGGACACCAACATTGACGGAGCGTTACCCGCCTACTCACCCTTGGTGAGGTGCCAAGCCGAGTGAACACCGGTTCCTCACCCGCGCCCGAAGAGTGAGAGGAGTATGATCCGTACCCCGTCGACGATCGCTGGTTTCCGCGCCCCTTGTCGAATCCGCTGTCTCGGCCTGGCGGCCCTGATCGGTGCTGTGGGGACATCGGGTTGCGGCGAGAAGGAGCCGCCGGTAGTGCCACCGCGCGCGACAACGGTGACGGTGACGCCGGCCACCGCCGAATTCAACGCGCTTGGCGCGACCGTGCAGCTTTCGGCCCAGGTGTACGACCAGAACGGCCAGGTCATGGCGGGCGCGCCGGTCACATGGTCGAGCGGCAGCACCGGTATCGCGACAGTGAGCGCTGCCGGGCTGGTCACGGCGGCGGGCAATGGCACGACCACGATCACGGCGACATCGGGATCGGCTTCGGGGAGCGCTACCGCAACCGTTGAGCAGGTGGTTGCGGGAGTGCGCGTGTCGCCAGACTGGCTGGCGGTGGAGGCGGGGGATACGGCGCGATTGGGAGCGGCGGGGCTGGACGCGCGGGGTAACGAGGTGCCCGACGTCGGCTTCGAGTGGTCGTCGAGCGACACGTCAGTTGCGGCGGTAGACGGCTCGGGACTGGTCCGCGGGGTACGGGTGGGCGCCGCGACGGTCACTGCCGCTTCCGGAGAATGGCGTGATTCGTCCCGGGTCGCGGTGCTGTCGGCGGATCCCCTGGACCACCACGCGGTGGTCACCGCGAGTCTGCCGGAACGGCCATTCGTACAACTGACGGTGGGCGGAACCGAGGGCAGTACCGAAACCGTCGGCACGTTGAGCATGACCCTGAATCCGGATGTGTTTCCGGTCATCGTCAGCCGGGGCGATCGGACCGCTGGCGTACTGGTTGCCGGATCGACGCTCGGCGAGGGCAGGGTGATCGCGTTCCCCGGGCAGGACTTCCTTTCGTCGGGGGACCGGGCCACGCTCCTCGGCAAGGCCAGTGGCGACCGCCTGCTGGCCAACGCGGTCCGTTGGGCCGGGGCGAAACGCGCCGCGCCGCTGAGGCTGCTGGTGGACAATCAACGGATCGCGGATGTGCTCGAGGGAGCGGGGTTCGAAGAGGTCGAGGTGGTCGGCAGCGGGAGTTCGAGCGTCCGCGATTGGAGCGCAGACGCGCTGGCAGACGTGGATGTCGCCGTCGTTCAGACGAATGAATGGGGCACGGCGCACCTTGTCGAGCAATCCGTCGCTCCGCTCCGGACCTTCGCCGAGAGCGGAGGCGGGCTGGTCGTCGCCGCCTCGGCGCTTCACTGGAACTGGTGGATCGAACAACACCACGGGCCGCTGACCGCGAACGTTCTGTTGCGTGGCACCGGCATCTCGTGGAACGAGGACAGCATCGAGGAGATCGGGTCCGCTTCCACCGACTTCGATGTCCACGACCTGATTCCCGCGAACGTATGGACGGAATACGTCGACGGGGTGCGACTCGGCGGGGACAAGATGGCCCTGCTGCCTCCGCTCTTCCAGGGGGCCCTTGACCTGGGCCTGACCGGAGAGCTGGACCGGGCCCTCACGCGGCTGGTTCGCGAAACACCAGCACTGCCGACCTCGAGCGCGGCACCGGAGGCGCGGCTCGCCGCCGAAACCGGACAGACGCTCGGTCCCTACGAGTGGCCCGAGATCCACCCGTGGGCGGCCGTATTTCCGGGCGAGCCGGCACCGGGTGCGGAGCGTGTGGACGCCACCGTTGCCGTGGACGCCACCTGGAGCGGGTTTCCCGCCGACGGTTCAAGGTACGAACGCCACATTGCGCTCGGGTTCTACGCTCCGCCAGGCGCACTGGTCACGATCGAGGTTCCCTCGGAGCACGCCACGGGAGACCTGAAGGTATCGGTGGGCGAATTGCATGACCGGCTGACCCGGGCCGCGCACCCCGTTTGGGAACGTGCGCCCCGCCTGCGCCGCACCTTTGCCGTGGCGGACCGGCAAACCGGTATCACGAACGCGTACGGGGGCTCCATCGCCCTGGTCGTGCCCGCCGACTACACGGGTACGATTCCGGTCACCGTCCGTGGCGCTATCCCGATGGCCATGTACACGGCGGGCGATTCGGATGCCGGCGGGTGGCACGCGGCTCTGGATGCGGGAGCCCCACAGGCGATCATCCGGAAACCCGGGGGGCTCCGGTTCGTGATCTCCGTCGAGAATGCTCGCGCCATCACCGATCCGGGAGAGGTCTCGGCGTTCTGGGATGGATTCCAGCAACACCACGCGGAGCTCGCGGGAGGGCCCCCGACGGGCGCTGCCGAGCACATCTGGATCTTCGATCCGCAGGTCGGGCACGGGTACGCCAATGCGGGCTGGCCGCGCATCAACTATCCGCTTCACGCGGAAGTCTGGGTGCTGGTGCCGGGAACGGCGACGGGCCGTTCATGGCTCGCCGCGCTGCCCGACGAGGGTCCGACGTACCATGTGGCCCCGCCGCCCAGCAACTACTCCCCGTGGGAGCATGGCGTGGACTGGTGGCTGTTCGGCCACGAGCTCGGCCACATTTGGCAGACCGAAGACTGGGGCAGCGGCAAGAACTATCCGGAGATCGGCGAGGTCGGGGTCAACCTGTTCACGATATACACGCTGAATGCCTACCTCTTCGGCGGCGGCGATTCCACGCTCATCAGCAGCCCCGACCCCGCTGTGAGCACGGTGGACCATGCGGCGCTGGCCCACCTGCGCTGGCCCACGGCAGACCTCTTCGAGCGGCTCAGCATGTACCGCCAGCTTGTCGTCGAGTTCGGCTGGAGCTCGATGAAGCAGGTGTTCCACAGCTACTACGATCCGGAGTATCCGCGCTCCACCTACGGCGGGGGACTCGACGGTTTCGCGATCCGACTCAGTGCCATCGTGCAGCGCGATCCGGTCGGCTTCTTCCGGCACTGGGAATACCCGCTCTCCGAATCCGCGGCGGAGACCATCCGCAGCTTCGGGTACGAGGAATGGCTTCCTCCCGGGTGGTAGACATCGGGGGCGACGGCGAGACCCCCTATCCCCCCAACTCCACCCTCCCCCTGAACTCCTCAAGCGCCTCCGGGTTGGCGAGCGCCTCCACGTTCCGTACGGGCTCCCCGTGCACCGCCGCGCGCACCGCCAGCTCCACGATCTTCCCGCTCCGGGTCCGCGGAATGTCACCCACCTGAACGATCCTGGCCGGCACGTGACGCGGACTCGCCTGCGACCTCAGCACGGCACGAATCCGGCGCCGAAGTGCCGCGTCCAGCCGCGCCCCGCCGGCCAGCCGCACGAAGAGGACCATGCGCGTGTCGTCCCCCCACCGCTGTGCGATCGCCAGCGCTTCGGCAACTTCGTCCATCGCCTCCACCGGGCGGTAGACCTCGGCCGTGCCGATGCGCACCCCGCGCACGTTCAGCGTCGCGTCCGAGCGGCCGTGGATGACGTAGCCGCCCGCCGCCGTCTTCTCGACGTAGTCCCCATGGCACCACACGTCCGGGAAGCGGTCAAAGTAGGTGTCGCGGTAGCGGGACCCGTCGTCGTCGTTCAGGAAGCCGAGCGGGAGGGACGGGAAGGGCCGGGTGCAGACCAGCTCGCCCTTCCCCGCGCGGAGCGGTGAGCCGTCGGCATCGAAGACATCGGTGGCCATGCCGAGGGCGGGACCCTGAATCTCGCCGGGATGGACCGGGTGCGTGGGGACGCCGCCCACGAAGCAGGCGCAGAGGTCGGTACCGCCCGAGACCGAGGCCAGGTGCACATCCCGCTTGACGTGCCGGTACACGTACACGAAGGCGTTTGCGGGGAGGGGTGAGCCAGTGGAAACAATCGTCCTGAGCGTGGACAGATCGTGCGTGCGGCGCGGGCTCGCGCGGGATGTGCGGAGGGTGTCCAGGTAGCCGGGCGAGGTGCCCATGAGGGTCATGCCGGTGTCCCCCGCGAAGTAGAAGAGCGAGGTCGTGGCCGGGTGCACCGGTGAGCCGTCGTAGAGCAGGATCGCCGCCTCCGACGCCAGCGCGGAGACGAGCCAGTTCCACATCATCCAGCCCAGGGTGGTGTAGTAGAAGACGCGGTCGTTCGGCCGGATGTCGCAGTGTAGCTGGTGTTCCTTCAGGTGCTGGAGGAGTACGCCGCCCGCGCGGTGCACGATGCACTTGGGCACGCCCGTGGTGCCGGAGGAGAAGAGGATGTAGAGGGGGTGGTCGAAGGGGAGGCGGGTGAAGTGGATGTCGGTGGCGGGGTGGGGGGCGATGAAATCGTCGAGGGTGACGGCGGCGGCTGGCGGCGGCGTGGTCTCGTCGAGGTTGGGGACGACGACCGTGAGCTCGACGGTGGGAAGCCCCTCCAGGATGCGGGGGACCCTCGCCAGCGTGTCGTAGCGCTTGCCACGGTAGTTGTAGCCGTCGGCGACGAAGAGAAGACGGGGACCGACCTGGCCGAAACGGTCGACGACCCCGCGGGCGCCGAAATCGGGTGAAGCGGAGGACACGACCGCGCCGATGGAGGCCGCCGCGAGTGCGATGGCGACGGCCTCGGGGATGTTGGGCAGGAGGAGGGCGATGCGGTCGCCGGGTTGCATGCCGGCCGCACGCATGGCCCGGGCGAGTTGCGAGGTGAGGTCGTGCAGGTCGCGCCAGCTCATCTCACGGTGGCGGCCGCTCTCTTTGCGGGCGATGATCGCGGGGGCACCGGAGCGCCGCCGGAGCAGGTTCTCGGAGAAGTTGAGGCGGGCGTGGGGGAAGTAGCGGGTCTCGCGCAAACGGTCGCCGGGGTCGACCACCCTGTCGCCCTTGTCGCCGATCACGCCGCACCAGTCCCAAACCGCGTTCCAGAGGGTCGGCTGGTTCTCGATCGACCAGCGCCAGAGTGCCTGGTAGTCGGTGCCGACATCGTGGCCCTGCGCGGACAGCGAGGCCGTGAAGCGGGCAAGAGCCGTGGCTCCGGCGCGTTCCGGTGAAGGGGTCCAGAGGGGGGGAGAGGTGGGCGTCACTCTCTGTCGAGGCGGCCGATACCGTTGAGGATTTCCCATACCGTGATGGTGCTCAGATGCAGTCCCTCGTTCGCGATGCCGTCAAGGAATCGGGCGACTTGAGGTTCCGGGTGCGGGCGCATCATCTCCGAGGTCTGGAGGGAATCCGGAGTGGCGGGTGTCACAGTGGCCCCCTCCCTCACCCTCGCTCAAGTGGAAACGGCGAAACACCGGGTAGCATATGCGAGGTCCGGTCGTTGCGCCAATCCCGCCGAGTCTAATGCGCCCAGCCCAACCCCTCTCTCAGCTCGCCCGCGAAGGCCCGCGGCCCGCGCCGCACGACGGAACGCAGGAAGAGACCCGTGAGCATGACCAGGCTGGCCTGCTGGAGCAGACTCGGCGCCTCCTCGATCAGCGTCGCGAGCGATGGCACCGGCAGCGCCCCGAAGGTGGTGTTGATCGCTATGCCGGACGTCACCGCGAGCGTCACCATCACGAGGGCGAAGGCGATGGCCGCGCGGCGTCCGTGCAGGCTGCTCACCAGGCCGAGCGTCGAGATGTTGGTGGCCGGTCCCGTGATGAGGAACGCGATCCCGGCCCCCGGCGAGAGTCCGGTCGCGAGAAACGCGGCGACCAGGGGTGTGGCGGAGGCGGCGCATACGTACGTCGGGAAGCCCAGCAGGGCGAAGAGGAAGACATCGGCCACCGGAGGCAGGCTGCCCAGCCACCCACTCTCGAGGAAGGGTGTCACGAGGGCAGCGACGCCCAGACCAAGGACGATCCACGGAGCGGTGTGGTCGACCACCTCGCCGGTGCCCGTGCGCAGGGCGGCACCCAGGCGCTGTATCGTGCCCGGCGTCTGCCCCGGCGCTTCGATCCGCTCTTCGTCACGCTCGGCCTTCTTCAGCCTTCCCCCCACCCACCACCCCACCAGCATGGCCACCAGGGCGGCCGTGACGAGGCGCAGGACCGTCACCTGGGGACCCAGCAACGGGATCGAGAGCAATACTGCGTCGAGTCCCAGTTCCGGCGTGGCCACCAGGAAAGCCATCGCGGCAGCCGGCGGCGCGCCCCGCTGGATCAGGCTGCGGTACAGCGGCACGACCCCGCAGGAGCAGATCGGAAAGGGAAGGCCGATCGCCATTCCCCGGACGGATTGGGAAACTCCGCCGCCCTTTTCCATCCAGCGCACCGACCGCTGCGGCAGAAACGCGCTGAGCAGCCCCGCGAAGAGGTAGGCCAGCAGAAGGGCGGGCGCGCTCTCGGCGCTGAGCACGTACAGACGCGACGCGAACGCCGCAGGTCCGCTCGCCCCGGCATCCGTACCGAACAGGAACACGGCGAGGAGCAGCGCCAGCGCCAGAATCGCTCCCCATCCCTCGCGGCGGCGGTCGGCCGGGCTGGCGGCCGCTTCATGCTGGTGGACCACGACATGCACGAGCGAGCCCGCCACGACGGCCTGGTAGAGCGTCAGCGCCCCGGAATCGGACACAACTCCGTCCACCGCCACACCGAACAGGTATCCGCCAACCGTCGCGAGCATGAGCGCCGCCAGCGCACCGATGCCGGCCCGGCGGTCGATCTCCCGGGCCACCAGCCACCAGACCGCGAGGCCCACCGGGAGCCGGTGCAACACGATGGCCATGGGGAACGACGGGTCGGCATCGAGCGGCAGCGTGGCCAGCGCAGCCCCGTCGAGCCCGTTGTGAACGACGAATCCGGAGAGGCCGGCCAGCAGGGCCAGGCGGTGGGTTGGGCGGGTGGCCCGGCGCGAGGTTCTCTCGATCGCGACGGGGATCAGGAACCCGGCCGCGAGGGCCGCCAGGATGAACCAGTCCCCTTCCCCGACCGCGGCGGGAACGAACGCCAGGAATACCAGCCCGGGGATCGCCGTCCTGGACAGCCCGTCGAGCACGGGGGCGAAACCGCGCCGGTGGCCGGCGCCCGCGTGCAGGAGTGGTCCGGCAGCGAGGGCTCCAAGGGAGGCAATCAGGTAGGGCATTTCAAGGCATTCGCAAAGCTGTCCGGTCCGGACTGTATGATTCCCGCAACAATATCCAAATCTGGCGAGCAATTCATGATACAACCATCGCAGGGGAAACGGTCCCCCGACACGCCCCCTCCGGCTGCCGTGTGATGCAACGGACGCTATCTTTCAAGGAACAGGCTCTCAGACACCTGGCCGCGCCCGCGTCGTCCTCGGGGTCGGCGGAAGCCCTCCGCGCGGTGTTTCACGATGGATCGGCCCGGATGCCTACAAGAGCCGTGACAGATTCTTGGACAGATTCTATAGGGAATCTGGCACAGTTTCGGTCAATTGCTTCCGATCGACCGGCGTTTCGGACTCCGGTCGAGTGATTTTGGACAGATAACCCCATGAATCTGTCCGCAACTCACCAAAACTTGAAAACGATGCCCCAATCAAGAAACGAGCCCATCGCGATCATCGGGATGGCCTGCCGGTTCCCCGGCGCGAACGATATCGAAGCCTTCTGGCGCCTGCTGCGGGAGGGCGGGAATGCCGTCAGCGAGGGGGTCCCGGGCTCGGGAGTCGGGCGCTGGGGGCTCATCTTCGGGGACGAAGCGGTGCAGAGCGAGGGGTGCCGCTACGGCGCCTTCGTCGACGACATCGAGCTGTTCGACGACTCCTTCTTCCGCATCTCCCCGGTCGAGGCCCAGCTGCTGGACCCGCAGCAGCGCATGATGCTGGAGGTGACCTGGCAGGCGCTCGAGGACGCGGGCATCGATCCGGAGCGGATCAGGGGGAGCCGCACCGGGGTCTACAGCGGGATCAGCAACGACGAGTACCGCATGCTGGTGGTGGACTCCGCGAAGCCCTCCGAAGCCGCCTCGTGCCTGTACGCGCTGAGCGGCACCAACCTGAACGGCACGGCCGGGCGGGTTTCCTTCGTGCTGGGGCTGACCGGGCCCGCCAAGGCGGTCGACGCCGCGTGCGCGTCCGCGATGGTGGCGATCAACGACGCGGTGGCGGACCTGCAGCAGGGCAAGGCCAACCTGGCGATCGCGGGCGGGGTGCAGGCGATTCTCAACGGGCGCATCTACGAACTGCGCGCGGACGCGATGATGCTGTCCCCCGATGGGCAGTGCAAGACCTTCGACGCGTCGGCCAACGGGTATGTGCGGGCGGAGGGGTGCGGGGTGGTGGTGCTGAAGCGACTCAGCGAAGCGGAGGCGGACGGCGACCGGATCTGGGCCGTGATCCGGGGCTCGGTGGTGAACCACGGCGGGACGGGTGTCGGCCTGACGGTGCCGAACACGCCTGCGCTGGAGCAGGTGATGGAGGACGCGCTGTCGCAGGCCGGCGTGGACCCGCTGGAGGTGGACTACATCGAGGCGCACGGAACGGGGACCACGGTGGGCGATCCGATCGAGATCAACGCCGTGTCCCACGTCTACTGCCGGGGACGCGGGGCGGACGAGCCGCTCCTGATCGGGTCCGTGAAGACGAATGTGGGCCACCTGGAATCGGCGGCGGGCGTGGTCGGCCTGATCAAGGCGGCGCTGGTGGTGAAGCGGGGGGTGATTCCGAAACACCTGCACTTCCGGGACCCGAACCCGGCGCTGGATTGGGACAATCTGCCATTGCACGTAACGGCGGAAATGATGGAGTGGCCGGATCGTCCGGGGAGGTCGCGGGTGGCAGGGGTGAACTGCTTCGGGATTTCGGGGACGAATGCGCACCTGGTGGTGGAGGAGTACCGGGGGGTGGATGGGGCTTCGCCAAGGGGATTCACACCGGCGGGAGCTCCGCGGCCAGTGGCGGTACGGGGGCTCGGAGCCGGAGTGGATTCGGCCGCGTTGGAGCGGGGGACCGAAATCCCCCCGGATTCGGCTATGTCGGAGCAGAGCGGAGCGGAGGTGGACTCCGACGTGCCGGAGCCGGGAATCCAGCCGCGCGGGACCCGTCTGCTGCCTCTGTCGGGCAAGTCGGAGGTGGCGCTGCGCGAACTCGCGGGACGGTATCTGGCGTGGCTCGACGAGCGGGACGGCGAGCTGGCGGCCGATGGTGCGGCCTCGGAGGCGGTGCTCGCGGACATGGCGTGGACGGCCGGGGTGGGACGGAGTCATTTCGATGATCGCGCGGGGGTGGTCTTTCGGGACACTGAATCGCTGCGCGAAGGGCTGGAGGCCGTGGCCGGGACTGGTGATTTCCCGGCGCGCGGGACGGCCACCCGTATCGCGTTCGCCTATACCGGACAGGGGAGCCAGTGGATCGGGATGGGACGGGCGCTTTACGAGAGCGAACCGGTCGCGCGGGCGGTCATGGACGGTTCCGAGGCGGTGTTCCGGGAGGAACGGGGGACCTCGCTGCTGGACGTCATGTTCGGACGCGACGGCGCGAACGGCGACCTGGGCGACACGGCCTGGGAGCAGCCGGCCCTCTACACGATCGAGTCCGCACTGACGGCCCTGTGGGCGAGCGTGGGGATCCGCCCCGATGTGGTACTCGGCCACAGCGTCGGGGAGATTGCGGCGGCCCACGCGGCGGGAGTGTTCAGCCTCGAGGACGGCATGCGGTTCGCATGCACCCGCGGCGCCCTGATGTCCGGGATGGAAGAGGGCGCGATGGCGGCGGTCTTCGCGCCGGCGGACAGGGTGGCGGCGGCGGTCGCGGACTGGAACGCGGCATCCGGCGATATGGGGGTCAGCATTTCGGGCGACAACGGGGCGCATCAGGTGGTGAGCGGCCCCGTCGACGCTGTCGAAGCCGTCTCGAAACGGTTCGAATCTGAAGAGATCCGGGTCCGGCGTCTGAACACGGCCAAGGCCTTCCACAGCGCCCTGGCGGACCCGATCCTGGACGCGCTCGAAGCCTCGCTGGATGGTGTGGCGATCGCGTCCCCCTCGCTGACCCTGGTGAGCAACCTGACGGGACGCGCGGTGGGGCCGGACCTGGCGCTCGACGGTTCGTACTGGAGGCGGCACGCCCGGGAGGCGGTCGCGTTCTCGAGCGGCGTCCGCACGGTGGCGGATCTCGGAGTGGACCTGCTGGTCGAGATCGGTCCGCGCTCGGTGCTGGCCCCGATGGCACTCGCGGCCTGGCCGGAGGCGGTCGAGGCGCCAGCGGTGCTGGCGAGTCTGCAGGCGCCGTCAGCCGATGACCCGCTGGCGGGCGGCGCAGGTGACTTTGTCCGCGCGGTCGCGGAGGCGTACGAGACGGGGCTGCCGGTTCGCTTCGAGGGACTCTTCGCCGGGGAGTCGAGACGCCGGATTTCGCTGCCGGGCTACCCGTTCCAGCGGACCCGGCACTGGCTGGACGCGCCGAAGCGCCGCCGTGGCCGCGCCGACCATCCCCTGCTGGGAGCCCGCCACGAGTCGGCCGGCGGCGAGACGACCTTCGAGACCGAGGTGTTTCCCGCGGAACCCGCGTGGCTGGACCACCACCGGGTGTACCGCCGGGTGGTGGTGCCGGGGGCGCTGTACGGGGCCATGGCCGCGGCTGTCTCGCGTACCGACGGGAGCGGTCCCGTGGTCGTGGAGGAGATGCAGCTGCACAACGCGCTGGTCTTCCCGGAGGACGGCTCCGAAAACGGAAGCGGTGACGCGGGCCGCACGCTGCAAATGGTGCTCGACGCCTCCGAGGGGACTGCGACGCGCGACTTCCGGATCTTCAGCAAGGGGAGCGATGAGGAGTGGATGGTTCACGTCGAGGGTCGCGTCGCGCCGGGCACCGCTGTGCCGGAGGCCGATGGACGGATCGATCTGGAGGAGTTGAAGGCACGACTTTCGCCCGTGGACGTGGCGGGCTACTACCGCGCCAGGCTGGAAACAGGGATCGACCTGGGTCCGTCCTTCCAAACGCTGGCCAGGGCCTGGTCCGGGCCGGGCGAGGCAATGGGCGAGGTGGCCTTCCCGGAGGATCTCGGCCGGAATGAACTGGATGTGCATCCCCTGGTGCTCGACGGTTGCTTCCAGGTTGTGGGGTCGGCGCGCAACCTTGACGGACCGCATGGTTCGGTCACCTATCTGCCCTTCGGCTGGGAGCGGCTCTGGCTGACGACCGGCAGGCTCCCGGACCGGGTCGTCTGTCACGTTCGCATGAGCGACGCGTCCCGCGCGGCCGATGCGCAGGAGGGCGAGCCCCCCGAGGTGCTGACGGGTGAACTTCGCATCTACGACCTGAACGGGGCTCTGCTCGGCGGGTTGGACGGGTACACGGTGAAGCGCGCGACGCGGGCGGCGCTGCTCTCGGCGGGCGAAAGCGTCAAGGACCTGTTGTACGAGGTCGTGTGGCGCGAGCAGGCGCTTCCCGAGGGGATGCCCTCCGCCGACTTCTTCCCGGACCCGGGATCGGTGAAGGCCGGTGCCCAGCTCCTGGCGGAGTACCTGGTCGAGGCCGGTGTGGACCCCGACGACCGGAACGCCCTGCTGACGGACCTTGAGCACTGGTCGTGGTCGTACGCGGTCGCCACCCTGGACACGCTGGGCTGGCAACGCACGGCCGGCGAGGTGGTGCGGTCCGAGGCGTTGCGTGAGCGGCTCGGTGTGATGGCCGAGCACAGCCGGCTGTTTCGCCGCATGCTCGAGATGGCGGCCAAGGCGGGTGTTCTGCACGAGGAGGATGACGGCGGGTTCCGCGTGGTCGTCGGATCGGGGGATCCGTGGCCCGATGCGATACCGCACGACCCCGGCGACCACCACAAGGTGATGGCGGGACGGTATTCGCACGGCCTAACCGAGATCGGGCTGTTCCGGCGCTCGGGCGGCGCCCTGGCCGAGGTGCTTCGCGGCCGGGAGGATCCGCTGACGCTCCTGTTCAGCAGCGGGGAGCCGACGGCGGCCGATCTGTACCTGAAGGCTCCGGTGGCGCGCGCGGCGAACCGGATGCTCGAAGTGGCGGTCCAGGCGCTGGTGGACGCATTGCCGAAGGGACGGCGTCTCAGGGTGATCGAGGTGGGGGCGGGCACGGGGTCGGCCACCGCATCGGTCCTGCCGCTGCTGCCGGAGGGGCAGTTCGACTACATGTACACCGACATCTCCGCAGGCTTCTTCGCCGAGGCGGAGGCGCGGTTCGGCGACGGCGGCGGATGCATCGAGTACCGTCCCCTGGACATCGAAAAGGACCCGGTCGCGCAGGGCTTCGACGAGCACGGCTACGACCTGCTCCTCGCCTCCAACGTGCTGCACGCAACCCGCTACCTGGAGGAGACGCTGGGTCACTGCAGGAAGCTGCTCGCGCCGTCGGGACAGCTGGTCGCGCTCGAGAACCTGAGCGGCCTGGGCTGGATGGACCTGACCTTCGGGCAGCTCGACGGATGGTGGCGGTTCGCCGACGACTGCCGCCCGCACCACGCGCTGGCGAGCCCGGCCGTGTGGCGGCGTGCGCTCGGTGACGCGGGGTTCGGGGAGGTGGAGGTGGTGGGGGTGGACGAGGCCGACCTGACCAGGGTGCCGGACAAGGGGGTGATCGTGGC
>VXOC01000314.1 GCA_009840215.1 Gemmatimonadota bacterium
GGCCATGAGCGCGGGGAACATGGTGAGTCCGGGCATCATGGGGGGGTGGGGCCAGCCGGGAGTGCGTGCGGCGCCGGCCATGGCGCCGTGCTGGTGGCCGGCCTCGGCCATCCCCGCCATCTCCCCGCCGCCGCCGTCCGTTCCCGTCACCCCCAGGATGAACTCCTGCATGTCGGGCGGCGACATCCTCGAGCTGGGCGAACTCGCGCGCAGCAGCAGCCGTCCTTCCCACTCCGGTGCATCGGGCCGCGCCTCCGCCGTGACCAGGATCATGAACTTGTTGAGGTCGATCTCGCCGATGCTGCGCGTCCCGTTGGCGACCGGGCCCAGGTTGACGACCGTGTCGAAGAGTGGGGTGGCCAGCCAGGCGACGATGTGGCCGTAGTCGCCGAAGGTGGCCGGATCCGGGAGGCCGGCGAGCGTGAGGATTCCCTCGTACAGGTGGTTGCCGGCTGCGTTGACGGCAACGCCGAATGGCGAGTGGGGAGGGCGCAGTTCGAGGTGGCCGGAGAGGCCATCGAGGCCGGGCCGAGGGGCCAGGAAGAGGCAGTAGAGGTCGCGGCTGGGCGAGAGTGTGGCGCCGGGGGGTGGGGGGGCGTCGTCGCAGGGTGAGGTGGTGGGGGAAGTTGCCCCGCCGCCTCCGGTCCGGGCGCACGCGGCACTTCCGGCCAGCACCGCTGCCACCACGCCGCCGAGGAGCGTTCTCCGTGTCAGGTGCTTTCTCATTTGCAACGAGGCGGGCCGTATCTTTCCGTCTGGCTCATCGGATGCAAAGCTATGCCATACCGTCTTCCCCGCCAGTCGCAGCCCGACTCCTCGCCGCCTGACGCGCCCGTGCCGACCGGCCGCGCGCACCTGATCAGCGCCGCCACGCGTGCCCAGCCGGGATCCCCCTGCTGAACAGCACCTCGAGACCCGGGTCGGGCGACACCACCGCGGCTGCATCCGCCTGCGACAGCACCGTCGCGGGAAGGTCGCGCAGGATCGCGCGGACCTCTCCGGTACGCGGTTCGCGCACCACGGCCATGGACAAATCGCTCCACCCGTCAAGCACCACGGAGCCGCCCGGTCCCGTGAGCGTGATGACGGAAAGCGTCCCCTCCCACGCGTCCCCAACCGGTAGCACGAAAGCGAAGCCGGAACTCCCGTCGCCGTCGGCGACCTCGGGCATGCCGAAGGTGAGGGAAAACAGCAACGCTCCATCTTCCGTCTGCCCGGTGATCCGGTATTCGCCGGCAGAGCGTGGCAGCGCGGCCGGTGCGTCGAGTACGAAGGCCGGTTCCAGGAAGGGCGTGCCGTTGGCTTCGAGTCCGCCCCACAGCAGGAGCGCCCGAGTCGACTCAGCGATCATCGGCAACCCGACACTGTCCGCCTCGCTGAGCCGGAAGCGCAGGGCGTTGGTGAAGTGATAGTCGCTGATCCACGCAGGATCGCAGTAGGACATGATGTCCAGCCACGTGGGCGGGATCAGCCTGCCGTTGCCCCGCGAATCGTATGCCCAGACGCCGATCGCTCCGAGAGGATCGGGGTAGGACAGGTCGGGGCGGGCCACATCTCCGCATGGGGCGTCGCCCAGAAAGAAGTTGTGGCCGAGCAGGTGTGCAATCAGGGTCGCGTAGGGGAGGCCGAAACTCGAGCGGCCGGGGAAGTGGGCCAATCCCGTGGGTCCGGAAACGGGCGGCGACATCAAGCCCAGGTAGTGGCCGGTCCCACCCTCCATCGCGCGGATCGCGGTGGTCTCCCTCAACAGTGCGACGGAATGGTTGCTGTTGCTCGTCACCGTCAGGTGTGATGTCACATCCAGATCGCCCACCGGCAGCAGTGTGCGCGTCTGACGAAGCAGGTCGTGGTCCTCCGGGTCGGCCGCAATCCCCCTGACGACTTCTCCGATGGAATGGTCGGGGTCCTCGGCCCAGACGAACGGAACCAGGGTCAGGTCGAGGACGGGCATGGCATGGACCTCCACCGGCAGGCGTCCCGACTCGGGGATCCGGGTTGCGACACCCAGCTCCGGGTCCAGCGTACGCTCCGGATCGATCTCGATCACCATTTCGAGTCCCGGTTGCACGACGTGACCGGGGATCCTGGCGTTGGCCGATTTCGACAGCAGGTTCTCGATCACTTCGGTGGGGATCTCGGTGGGCTTGCCCGGGATCTCTTCCACATGTGTTTCCACGTCGTCCCGGTAGAAGCGGGCCCTGACCGCCGGAATGGTTGCCGTGGTGGGGCGCTCGGCCGTGACGAATACGCGCAGAAGTGCCTCTTCGTCCGCGACCAGCGGTACGGGGAACTCCCGCGACTGCACGGTTTGAATCAGGTATGCCTGAGGCGGCTCATCGCGGTTGCAGGAGACGATCCGGCGCTTGTGGACCCGCTCCAGCCAGGCGAGAACCACGGGATCCGCGGGGACGCACAGGCCCGTGCCTCCGGCCATCAGGGCATCGAGCCGGGGGAGGGCCGTGATCCCGGTCGGAATCGGCCCCGCCATGAAGTGGTTGCCGGTCAGGCCAAGTTCGCGCAGGGTGGCCAGGTTGCCGAACTCGGCGGGAATGGAACCCGTCAGGTCGTTGAATTCCAGGTGGAGCCGCTCGATGGCATGCAGAATCGACAGCTCCGCGGGAATCTGGCCTGTCAGGTCGTTGCGGTCGAGCGCCAGATAGGACGCGCTGGACAGCTGTCCCAGAGTGGGGGGTATGGTGCCGGAGAGCCTGTTGTCACTGAGGGACAGTTCCCTCACCGCGGCAAGATTGCCGAGTTCGGGCGGGATTTCGCCGGTGAGCGCATTCCCGTGGAGGGACAATCGCTCCAGGTGGATCAGTTTGCCGAGTTCGGGCGGGAGATGGCTGTCCAGGGCGTTGCCATGGAGGGAGAGTTCGGTCAAGAGGGTCAGGTTGCCGAGAGCGGGCGGGATGTAGCCCCGCAGGTTGTTCTCGTGCAGGAGGAGCGTGGTCAGGTTGGCCAGACTCCCGAATGCGGACGGGATGATGTCGGTCAGCCGGTTGTGCGCCAGGGACAACGAAGTCAGCCGGGTGAGGTTCGCGAGTTGCCAGGGGATGGCACCCTGGAGGAGGTTGTGGCTGAGCGACAGCACGCTCAAGCCCGATGGATCGCCCAGTTCCCGCGGGATTCGGCCGGACAGCTCGTTTCCGTCCAGCAACAATCGCTCCAGCTGGATCAGTTTGCCGAGTTCGGACGGGATTAAACCGAACAGTGCGTTGTCCCGCAGGTCCAGTTCCCGCAGCTGGGAGAGGTTGCCGAGTGTGCTCGGTATCCCGTCGGTCAGACGGTTGTTGCCCAGGTCCAGCCTCGTCAGCCGGGAGAGGTTGCCGAGTTCGAATGGAATACTCCCGCGCAGTTCATTGGCCGAAAGCACCAGCGACCTCAGCTGTGTGAGACCGCCGAGCTCCAGCGGGATCCGACCGACCAGACCATGACGCTTCCACCGGTAGCTCTCCTCGTCCCAAACCCCGCTGAGATCGAGACTCACGACGCGACCGGCAACGTCCGTCTCGACCCCGTACCACTCTCCCAGTGGGGCGTCGGTGTTCCATCCATCGTTGTTGACCCAGGTCACCCCGCGGGTCGCGTCGTAGAGCTTGACCAGTGCCCCCCTGTCATCCGGTGCGGCTGGCGGATCGGGAGGATCGGGAGGTTCCGTACCGGGCTCGCCGCACGCCGAGGCGCAGAGGATCGCCATGAGCGTGCCTGTCCCGACGAAGACGGAGCGTTGATGGGTCATTCCTCTCGTACCCCCGCCACCACGATGGTCGTACACGGGCTACCCCACCAGTCAAAGTGGACCTGGGCATCGACGGGGGCAACCGCCTGGACAGTCGCATCCCGTCAGGGCCGGAATGGTCAGCGCTGCCAGCTCTCCGCGGCCGGAATCCCCCTGCTGAACAGCACCTTGAGCCCGGCCGCCGGCGACAGTGCGGCGACCGCGTCGGCCCGCGTAAGCACCGTAGCGGGCAGATCCCGCAGGATTCCACGGACCTCGCCGGTCTGCGAATCGCGAAGCAGGGCCATTGCAAGGTCGCTGCCGGTGTCAAGGACGACCGATCCGCCGGGTCCCGTCAGCGTAATGGCCGCGGGCGTCTCCTCCCACTCGTCCAGCCACGGCAGCACGTATACAAAGCTGGAACTCCCGTCGCCGTCGGCGACCTCGGGCATGGCGAAGCTGAAGGAAAACAGTTCGGCTCCGCCGTCCGTCATCCCGGCGAGCCGGAAATCACCACCAGCGCGGGGCAGCGCGGCCGGCGCGTCAACTACGAAAGCGGGTTCCAGAAAGGGCACGCCGCCGGCGTCGATCCCGCCCCACAGCAACAGCGCGCGGCCCGATGGAGACACCATGGGCAGAGCCGCGCTGTCCGCCTCGCTCAGTCGGAAGCGCAGGGCGTTGGTGAAGTGGAATTCGCCGATCCACCCCGGTTCGCAGTACGACATGATGTCCGGCAGGGTGGGCGCGACCAGCCTGCCCGATCCGCGGGCATCGTACCCCCAGGCACCGATCGACCCATCCGCATCGGGAAAGGAGCTGTCGGGACCGCCGGCGCCGCCGCACGGCGCGTGGCGCAGTGAAAAATTGTGCCCGAATTCATGCGCGACGATATCCGCGTACGGTTGTGAGAAGCTCGACCGGCCCGGGCGATAGGCTACGCCGCCGGCCTCGGTGACCGGCGGTGACATCATTCCCATGTAGTGCCCGGTGCCGCCCTCCATGACCCGGATGGCCCGGGTCTCGCGGAGCAGCACGAAGGCGTCGTTGCTGCTGCTCATCACGGTCGCGTGTGCCCTGGCGTCGATTTCGCCCACGGGCAGAAGGGTGCGCGTGTCCCAGAGCATCTCGTGGTTTTCGGGGTCCGCGGCCATGGCCCCGACCGTGCCCACGATCTCGTAGTCGGGATCCCATTCCCACACGAGCGGCACCAGGGTCAGATCGAAAACGGGCATGGCTCCCACCTCGATCGTCATGCGTCCGGTCTCCGGGATCCGCTTCGCGATCCCCAGTTCCGGGTCCAGGGTGCCGTCCGGGTCGATCTCGATCACCATCTCGAGACCCGGCTGGACCAGATCGCCCGAGATCACGGCGTTGCTCGAATTCAGGAGGGAGCTCTCGTCCACCTCGGTGGGGATCGAGAGGGCTCGCCCCGGGATATCCTCCACGCGGGTCTCCATGCCATCGTGGAAAAAGCGGGCGCGGACCGCCGGAATCTGCGCACTTGTGGGGTTCGGGGCCGTCATGAACACACGCAGCAGCGCCTCCTTCCCCGCGACCAGCGGGACGGGGAAGGCACGCGACTGGACCGCCTGGATCAGATAGGCCTGCTGGTTCACGCCGGAGCACGCGGCGACGCGGCGCTTGTGGATCCCTTCCAGCCAGGCCGTGAACGCGGGGTCATCGGGTACGCACAGCCCGGTCCCTCCGGCAAGGAACTCGTCGAGCCGGTGCAATGCCGCGAGCTCGGCTGGAAGAGGTCCGTCCAGAGCCGAATTGTCCGTGAGACTCAGAATGCGAAGATCCGACATGGCCCCGAATTCGGGCGGCACCGGCCCTTCCAGTTCATTCCTGTTGAGGTACAGCCGCTCCATGCTGGCGAGGCCGCCCAGTTCCGGCGGAATCGACCCGGTCAGGTTGTTGCCGGTCAGCCCCAGATACGTGGCGTTGCGGAGGTTGCCGAGCTGGGGCGGGATCGGGCCGGACAACTCGTTGTCGCTCAGCCACAGAATGGTCAGGTTGGCGAGATTGCCGAGTTCGGGCGGGATCGATCCGGTGAGCGTGTTGGTCGCGAGATAGAGCCATTCCACGGCCGGGAGGCTGCCGAGTTCGGCGGGAATGGTGCCCTCCAGGTCGTTCCCCTGCAGAAAGAGCCCGGTAAGGTTGCGGAGATTGCCCAGTTCAGGCGGGATGGTGCCGGTCAGATTGTTGTAGGAAAGGGACAACCAGTCCAGGTTGGCGAGGTCGCCGAGCCAGGGCGGGACGGCGCCGGCGAGGTCGTTGCTGCCGATCGACAGGATCTCCAGGTTGGCCAGGCCGGCAAGTTCGACGGGGATTTCGCCGGTCAAATTGTTGCTGTAGAGCGCGAGCGTTTCAAGGCTTGACAGGAGGCCCAGGCCGGGCGGGATCGGGCCCGCCAGTTCGTTTTGCGACAGGTTCAGCAGCGTCAGGCCGGAGAGGTTTGCCAGTTCCGGGGGGATCGGCTCCGTGAGCTCGTTGTCCAGCAGTTCGAGATCGGTGAGTTGGGTGAGATTGCCGAGGTCGGGGGGGATCGGGCCGATCAGGCTGTTGTCGCCGAGGTGGAGCTGCGTCAGGCGCGACAGGTTGCCGAGTTCGGGCGGGATCGGGCCCTTCAGCTCGTTGCCCTCAAGCTGCAGCGTCTCCAACTGTGACAGGTCGCCGAGCTCCGGCGGGATCGGGCCGATCAGGCCATTGCGTCTCCAATCACCGATGCCGGTGTCGTAGGTGCCGCTGAGATCCAGTCCGATGACTCGTCCGGAACCGTCGGTCTCGACGCCGTACCATGTCCCGAGCGGTGCATCGGTGCCCCAGCCGTCGTTGTTGGTCCAGCCCGGGCCGTAGGTGAGGTCGTAGAGCCTCATGAGGGCGGCCCGGTCCGGACTGTCGTCGGGAGTGGGCGGGCCGGTTCCCCTGTCGTCGCATGCGGACGTGCAGAGAATCGCCGCCGGTGCGGCGAGCGTGAAGATGACGAAGCGGTAGCGGTCCATACCCTTAATACGCAGGATACCGCAAAAAGATACCAAGTGTTCCCCTGCGGGCCTCCCGCTACAGCCCCGCCTGCTCCTTCACATACCGCGCCGCCTCCAGGTGCGTCGCGAACCACACGCCTTCATGGCCCTTGATGTACCGGATCAGCTCTTTCAGCACCACGATCCGCGAACGGTGCCCGATCACGTGCGGGTGCATGGTCAGCAGAAACATCGTGCCCTCGGCGTAGGCGCCGTCGAAATCGTCCTTCCAGACCTGGAGCACGTCGCGCGGGTGTGAGTAACGGGTCCCGAGCGGGTTGAAGAGCGGCGCGTCGTCGAGGATCCACTCGACCGGCAGTTCGACCATCCCCGTCGGCTCGCCGTGGGCGTTGATCTCGTAGGGACGGTCGTCGGCCATGAGGGACGAGTCGTAGAGGAAGCCCATCTCGCGGATGATGTCCAGCGTGTTCGGGCTGAAGTTCCACGACGGGGCGCGGTAGCCGAGCGGGCGGACCCCGGTGACGTCGGTCATGTATTCGACGGCGCGCTCCAGGAGGGCCCGTTCGGTTTCGGCGTCGAGGGTGGAGTTGAGTTCGTGGATCCAGCCGTGAATGGCAAACTCGTGGTGCCCGGCGGCCTGGATGATGTCGGCCTGAAAGGGATTGAGGACGAGACTGACGGCGGGGATGAAGAAGGATGCGGGGATGCCTTCGCGGTCGAGGAGGCCGACGACTCGGGGCAGGGCGACGCGGGCCCCGAACTGCCCCTGCGAGAGCGAGCCGACGGTGGCGTCTCCGTAGCGCAGGCCGAGGACCGTCTCGTTGTCGACATCGAAGGAGAGGAGGACGGCGACGCGGGTGCCCCCGGGCCAGGTGTCGGGCTGGAGGCTGCGGCCGGCGCGGACGGCGTTGACGGTTTCCATGACGCGCTCGTCGGACCATAGCCAGCCGGGTTCGTTTTCGGGTTCGGCGTCCCGGGGGGCGGGCTGGCAGGCCCAGAAGGCGGCCGGGAGAAGGACCAACAATCGTGTGTATAGTGTGTATCGCGGCGACGTCATCTTCTAACCCTCCATCTTCCAGAGTGCGATCCCGCCAGCTTGCTTGCCCACTTGGGCCGAAGCGACCCGGTTTCCCGTCTCGATTTCAATGACCTCCACCGTTCCCGGGTCTCCGCCGATCCCTTCGACCGTCACGATCGCGTAGCGGCCGTCGGGGGTGGCCACGACGCCGTGGGTCACGCGCATCTCCGAATCGATCATGTGGAGCAGTTCGCGCGATTCGACGTCCCAGATGCCGACCTGCGCGCTCCCCTTCAAGGTGGCCAGGAGGCGGGTCCCGTCGGGGGTGAGGTCGAGGTTGTAGGGCGCGCCCGGTGCTTCGATGCGGCGTGTGACTCGCCACTTCTCAAGATCGACCTCGAGGATCACGTCGCCCCTGTTGCAGGGGACGAAGACGCGCTTGCCGTCCGGGTGCGGGGTCGTCCACGTGGGGGAGCAATGACCGTCGGGCGGCGCCATGGCCATGTGCCCGTCCATCGGGGCGTGAACGGGTTCGTTGGTGACGAGGTCGAGGCGGCGGGACACGGCGAGGGTGGCGCCGTCGATCTCGACGAGCTGGTTGTCCATCATGCAGGCCGAGTAGTGCTTCGTGCCGGCTGCGTTGAAGCGGGAGCCGTGCGGCATGGTGCAGGTGACAACGTCCGCGATCGGGAACATGGTCTCCAGATCGACGATGGTGACGGTCGAGGGGACGTGGTCGCCGTGGAAGTTGGCGTTGACGGTCAGCGCGACGGTGCCGTGAGGGGGGACGGCGATGGTGGCCGGGAAGAGGCCGAGGTCGGCGACGCCGGCCACCGTGTCCGCGCCGGTGGCGTACTTGACGAGGCGGCCGTTGGGGAAGCCGTGTCCCAGGGTGAGGTACCAGTACTCGCCGCCGGGGTCCATGGCGAGGCCGTGGGGCGCCTCGATCTCGGCCAGCAGCCACCCGGTGGTGATCGTCTTTTCGACCGTCAGGTCACCGCCCGCGTCGTAGCGGAGCAGGGCGACTTCGTCTTCGGACTCGGCGGCCACGTAGACCCAGTAGGACTGGGCGGCGGCGTGGGTCGGGGGCGCGGCCGCCGCCAGTCCGGCGAGGAGGGCGAGCCGTACAACCAAGCGGGCGAAGCAATGGCTGCGCGGGACGCCGCCGACCATTGGACCGGGGGTCCGGCCCATCCGCCTCCTCACGGAATCAGCACGCGCCGCGGCTGCAGCTTCACCGCCCACATCCCCGAGAAGTACTCGGAGAAGAAGAGGTTGCCCTTGTGCATCTGCGGCCCCCAGGTGAAGGGCGCATTCGCCACCACACCGTCTGGATCGAACGCCTTGTACACGGCGATTTCGCGTCCCTGGTGGTACAGGTTGCCCTTCAGCTCACCCGAGATGTCGACCACTCTCAGCCCACCCTGGTAGAACGCCGCGTAGAGCCGGTCGTCCTCGATCCACATGTTGTGCGAACCGGCCTCGGGGATCTCGTAGCGGGCCACCTCCTCCGGGTTCTCCGGATCGGTGAAGTCCACGATGTGGATGTACCCCGACATGAAGTCCGGCGTGCGGGTGCGATCCTGTCCGTCGAAGCCCGGCGCGCCCCTCTCGTCCCCCATGAAGATGTAGAACTTCCCCGTCGGGCTCTTGTACGGGAACGCCGCGTGCGTCGCGCCGCCGATGTCGCGGAAACGGTTGATCAGAACCGGATTGGCCGGGCTGCCGCCCCGGTTCCCGCCACCCACGTCGATCACCGCGACCCCGTCACCCCAGTTCGAGGTGTACGCGATCCCGTCCACGATCCAGATGTCGTGAATGGAATGCCCGGGCGTATCGAGCTCGAAGCGGCCCACGCGGTGCGGATTCGCCGGGTTCTCGATGTTGATCACGTCGAAGCGGATCCCGTTGTTCACCGCGTAGACGTGGTCGTCGTAGATGAAGAGGTTGTGCACGCCGCCGGTGAGCTCGTCGTCATAGGTCGAGATGATCTCGATATGGCGGGGATCGGTGCAGTCGACGATCACGATTCCGTTGCGCCGGTTGGATGCCCCCTCGCGCGAGATTGCGCAGATCTCCCCGTCCTCGGAGACCTTGACGTCGTTCGTCGTGCGCGCGTCCACGACGAGCGAATCGGTAAGGACCGGGTTTGCGGGGTCGGTCACGTCCCACCAGTACGTGCTCCCGTGGGCGGCGTGCGTGCCGGTGATCGCGTAGTCGCGGCCGTCGACGCCTTCCCACACCCACAGATCCGAGGTGGAGACGTTGCGTACCGGGGCGTGGCCCACCAGCGTGACCTCCTCGACGACGTGGCGGGGCAGGATCTCGACGGTGGTGTGCGCGGTCTGGCCCGGGACGTTGGCCGTAACGGTGTAGATGCCCGGCTTGTAGGCGACGAAGCGTCCCTGCGTGTCGACCTCGGCCGGGGGGAAGTCGGCGGTGGCGATGTCGTCGGGGTCGGAGATGAGCCCGAAGGTGACGGGCATATCGTCGACCGTCGTGCCGTTTGCGCTGGCAGGCGTGGCCGTGACGCGGATCACGTCCCCGGTCCGTCCGCGGGCCTGGCTGGCCTCGATGGTCATCTGCGTGACCGGGTTGTCCGCCACTTCGTAGCGAATCCGGCCGACAACGCCCTCGGCTGTCGCGGAAAGCGTCACTGCGCCGGGCGCGTGGGCCTGGAAGACGCCGTAACGGTCCACGGTGGCGACGGACTCGTCGGAGGTGCTCCAGGTGACGGCGTGGTCGCGGACGTCGTCGGCCTCGTCGAGGACGGTCGCCTTGTGGCGTTTCGTCACGCCAACGTAGAAGCGCCCCCCCTCCTCGGAGATCGCGATGCGGTCGAGTGGGGGAAAAGGCACGGTGACCGTCACGGTTCCGCCGGTCTGCGCAGGCGCCAGCGGGCGCACCATCACCTCGAATTCGCCGCCCTTGAAGGCTTCGAGCTCGCCGGTGGTCCGGTCGACGGCCAGTCTCCCCCGCCCGCCGCGCGAGAAAAACAGGAACGGCACATCGAGGACGTTGCCATCGGCATCGTAGGCGATGGCCGTAATCTGTGCCTTCTCGCCGACCTGCAAGATGAGGGTGGTGGGCGTGACTTCCACCCGTGCGACCTCCACCTCTTCGGGTTCCTGGGCGGTGATCGGAGTGGTTGCGAAGGCTGCCGTCGCCACGAGGAGCGTGGCCGGCAGGATCGTTGCCCTGATTCTCATTGTCGTGCTATCCCTTTCCAGCGGGGTGACATCGCGACCGTGGCCGGGCGGACACGGCGAAGGTAAGATTGAGCCGGAACAGGGCAGGGCGCAACGGAAACTCCAGGGAGCGATCAGCATGCGACATCCAACCAGACGCGACTTCGTGAAGACCACCGCCCGCACCGGGGGCGCCCTCGGCGTCCTGGGCGCACTCGGCCCACTGGCATGCGCGGCTCCCGACGACGCCCCGCCCACCCCGATCCGCATCCTCATCCTGGGCGGCACGACCTTCATTGGCCCCCACCAGATCAAGTACGCGCTCGACCGCGGCCACGAAGTCTCGATCTTCACCCGTGGACAGACCGAGCCGCCCTTCTTCCACGACTACTTCGAGCGCGTCGAGCAGCTGACCGGCGACCGCGACAACGATCTCAGCGCGCTCGAGGGCCGGGAGTGGGACGCGGTGATCGACAACTCGGCCTCGATCCCGCGCTGGGTCTCGATGACCACCGAACTGCTGCGCGACCATGTCGACCGCTACCTCTTCGTGTCCTCCATCTCGGCCTATGCCGACTTCGCGACCGTCGGGATCGACGAGACGTACCCGGTCGGGCAGCTTTCGGCCCCCGATGTCGAGAGCATGCAGGAGTACGGGCCGATGAAGGCGCGGTGCGAGGCGACCAACACGGAGGTGTTCGGCGAGAACGCGATCAACGTGCGGCCAGGGCTGATCATCGGGCCGGGCGACAACACCGACCGCTGGACCTACTGGCCGGTGCGGGTCGCGCGCGGCGGCGAGGTGCTGGCCCCCAATTCACCCACCGACCCGGTGCAGAACATCGACGCGCGCGACCTGTCGGAATGGATCGTCCGGCTGGTCGAGACCCCCGGCAGCGGCGGCACCTACAACGCGACGAGCGAGGTACAGCAGTTCGGCACCATGCTGGAGGGGATCCGCGCCGGCCTCGGCTCGGACGCCACATTCACCTGGGTATCGACCGAGTTCATGGCCGAACACGGGGTCAGGCCCTGGGGTCACATGACGAACTGGGTTCCCCCCGAAGGCGAGACGATCGGCATGAGTCAGGTCTCGGTGGCAGCTGCGATCGAGGCGGGGCTGACCTTCCGCCCCATCGGCGAGACGGCACGCGACACGGTGGAATGGTGGAACTCGCTGCCGGAGGAGCGGCGGGCGCAACAGGGACCCGGATTGCCGGCCGAGAAGGAGGCGGAGGTGCTGGCGGCGTGGGCGGCGAGGGGGTAGCGCCAACCCATTGACCCGCCCGGATGCTGATAGCCCGGGCGGTCCCCACAACGCGCCTGTTGAGGCCCCGGGCTTGCAGGGCCCGGAGCCTCACCAGGCGCGAGTTTTCCCGTGGCTTTGTCGACGGACCGCTACAGGCCGGGGACGGGTTTCTCCAGGCCTTCGGGCCCTCTCCCGATGCGACAGCGCCACACCTTCCCCGCCACTCCCGTGGCAACGATTTCGTGGAGATAGATCGGCGCAACCTCAAGCACAAAGTCGGCCACCGCTGTCTGTCCGGCCTCAACCGTGACCCGTCGCTCCTGTGGCGCGTAGCCGAGGATCACCGCCTTCACGGCGTAAACTCCGTCCAGGAGACCCGGCAGTATGAAATGGCCGTCCTGGTTGGTGATGACAACCTGGTCTCCGGGGCTGTCCACCGTCACCACGGCGTCGCGAAGCGGTTGCCCCGTTTTCCGGTCAGTAACGACCCCTTCGATGGAGGATGTCGACATCCGCGGAGTGACGGACTCCATGGCGGAACACGCAAGCAGCACGGTGATGCCGACGACTGAGAACAGCGCGGTGGAAAACGGTCTCATTTCATCCCTCCGTCGGTCTCCACCTCCAGCAGACCCAGATCCCGCACCGCCTCGACCAGCCGGATGAACTCCCCGCGATACCCGCGCGGATCGTCACCCCTGCCCCTCTCGGCGAGCCCCACCACATCATCCAGCGTAAGGTCGCCCGCGTGGTTGGAGTCACGCAGCAGCATGCCGAATCCCGCCACGGCCGCCGCGAACCGGAAATCGACCGAAGGCGACCCCGGCCGATCCGCCACAACCCGCTCCAACAGCTTGCTCTTCGCCCCATCGGGGTCCTTGTAGCGGATCTTCAAGTACAGCATCTCGCCGTCGAACTCGCCGATGGGCGGGTCGTCGGCCCGCGGCTGGTAACGGAGCGCGTCGACGTCACCCTCGCGCGGCGCGGCCACGCCGGCGGGCACCACCTCGTAGAGCGCGGTCACCGTATGCCCGGCCCCCAGCTCACCCGCGTCCTTGGTGTCGTCGTTGAAGTCCTCGTCGGCCAGGAGACGGTTCTCGTACCCGATCAGGCGGTATCCGGCGACCCGCGCCGGGTTGAACTCGATCTGGAGCTTCACGTCCCTGGCCAGGGTCAGCAGGGTACCGCCCATCTCCTCGACCAGCACCTTCCGGGCCTCCAGCAGCCCGTCCACATAGTGAAAGTTGCCGTTCCCGTGGTCGGCGATCTGCTCCATCTTGGAGTCCTTGATGTTGCCGGTGCCGAATCCGAGCACGGTCAGGAAGACACCGCTTTCGCGCTCTTTTTCGATCAGCCGCACCATCTCGCCGTCGCTGGAGGGACCGACGTTGAAGTCGCCGTCGGTGGCCAGGATGACGCGGTTGTTGCCGCCGTCGATGAAGTACTCGCGCGCGGTCTCGTAGGCGAGCTTGAGACCCTCTCCCCCGGCGGTGCTGCCGCCCGCCTCCAGTTGCTTGAGGGCGCCAAGGATCCGATCCTGCTGGTCGCCGGGCGTGGAGGGGAGCACGAGCCCCGCCGCCCCCGCGTAGACCACGATCGCGACCCGATCCCGGGGTCTCAACTGGTCCACCAGCAACGCGAAGGCCGACTTGAGCAGCGGCAGCTTGTTGGCGGGCGACATCGACCCCGACACGTCGAGGAGGAAGACGAGGTTGCTGGGTGGGAGATCGTCGATGTCGATCGACTGCGCGTGAAGGCCGATGCGCACCAGCCTGTGCTGCCGTTTCCAGGGCGCCTCCCACACCTCGGTGGTCACCGCGAAGGGGTGCTCGCCGGCCACGTCGCCCCAGTCGTAGGGGAAGTAGTTGATCATCTCCTCGATGCGGACCGCGTCAACGGGTGGTCGCACGCCGTCCTGGATGAAGCGCCGCACGTTGGCGTAGGAGGCGCGGTCGACGTCGATCGAGAAGGTGGAGAGCGGGGAAGTGCTGACGAGCCGAAAGTCGTTCTCGACGATGTGGGCGTAGGATTCGGTGTTGAACCTGCCCCCGCGGCCGCTGAAGAAGCAGCAGGTGACGTTGCGCATCCAGCCCCAGTCGTCCTTCCTGCGCTGGACTTCTCCCGCCGCTCCGGTGGCCGCGATCTCATCGAGTCCAAGCGCGGAGACTCTCAGCGCGAAGTCGACTGCGGTCGTCCAGCCCGCCGTGACGGTCACCTGCTTCTCTTGCGTGGCGTACCCGATGATGACCACCTTCACGGTGTGTTCACCGGCCGGGATGCCCGACAGGCTGTAGCGGCCCGCCGTGTTGGTGAGCGCGCTGAGTTCGGTGCCCACCACGGACACCTCGGCGTCATTCAGCGGCTGTCCTGTCACCACGTCGGTGACCCGCCCCTCGATGGTGCCGGTTGGCACGGGGGCGGTTCCTGCGCCGGGGCCCGCCAACGCGAGCAGCGTCAGCATCCCGACAGTTCGAACAAACAAGGTTCCCATAGTACCCTCCTGGGTTTTGGGATGGATTGGCGGCGCGCCCGAATGGCGGCCGTCCAGGCTTCAGTGCATACCCACATTGCGCCTGTCATGGGGCGCGGGCGCGCTGGCTTCAGCAGCCCCGGGTCAGGCTTCGAGTCGCCTCGACCAGACGGATGAACCCGCCGCGGACGGCGTGCGGATAAACGCCCCCGGCGTACCCGGCGAGCCCCACGATGTCTTCAGCGAGAACGTGGGGCGTGCGGCGAGTGGGGGAGCAGCATGGCGAAGCCCGCCACGGCCGCGGCGAAGCGGAAGTCGGTGGATTCCGTCCCGCTCCGGTGCGCAACCGCGCGCACCGGCATTCTGCTCCTGGTCCGGTCCGGGTCCTTGTCGCGGCCCGTGGGCGTCGAGACCGTGTCGGCGCCGAGCGGTGCCATCGCTGCGCTGGCGCCCGCGAGCACCAGCAGGGCTGCGAATGCAGCAGTTCGAACAAAGGTGGTTCGTATAGTCCCTCCCGGGGTATTTGCGTGGACGGCGGCATGTCCGGGCGGCAGCCGACCGGGTCTCAAGCCATACCGATTGATACCTGCCCGGGCGGCAAAGGTTGCGGATTCGTGAGAATCAGCGGGCGCGAGGCTGCCAAGCCTGCCGAAAACGCCCCCGTACCCCCTGTCGCCCTACCTCGACC
>VXOC01000295.1 GCA_009840215.1 Gemmatimonadota bacterium
ACCGCTCGCCGCCCGCATGCGCCCCCTCACCCTCGACGAATTCCGCGGCCAGCAGAAGATCGTCGGCCCGGGAGGCCCCCTTCGCGCGATGATCGACACCGGACAGGTCTCCAGCTTCATCATGTGGGGTCCCCCCGGCTCCGGGAAGACCACCCTCGCCCGCCTCGTGGCCGCCTCCGCCGACGCCGCCTTCGTCGCCTTCAGCGCGGTCACCGAGGGCGTCGCGCGCGTACGCGAGATCATCGCCGAGGCGCACACCCGCCGCCGCGCGACCGGCCGCGGCACGATCCTCTTCTGCGACGAGATCCACCGCTTCAACAAGGCGCAGCAGGACGCCTTCCTCCCCGTCGTCGAGGCCGGCGACATCGTCCTCATCGGCGCCACCACCGAAAACCCCAGCTTCGAGGTCGTGCGGCCGCTCCTGTCGCGCGCCCCCGTCGTCGTCCTCGACCCCCTGTCCCCCGAAGACCTCGCGCAGATCGTGGCCGACGCCCTCTCCGACAGCGACCGCGGCCTCGGCACCACCGGAATCTCGGCCCCCGCGGACGTCATCAGCCGTATCGCCGAAGCCGCCGACGGCGACGCCCGCCGCGCACTCGGCATCCTCGAACGCGCCGCCGGCCTGGCGGGCGAGGGCGCCACCCTCACCCTTGAAATCATCGAAAACGCCATCCAGCGCCGCTTCGCCGTCTACGACAAGTCCGGTGACCAGCACTACGACCACATCTCCGCTCTCCACAAGTCCGTGCGCGGCGGCGATCCCGATGGCGCCCTCTACTGGCTGGGCCGCATGCTCGACGCAGGTGAAGACCCATTGTACATAGCGCGCCGCCTGGTCCGCATGGCGTCCGAGGACATCGGCCTCGCGGATCCCCACGCTGTGGGCGTCGCCATGGCCTGCCGGGACGCCTATCGCTTCCTGGGATCGCCCGAAGGGGAGCTGGCGCTCGCCCAGGCCACCGTCTATCTGGCCGGCGCCCCCAAGTCGAACCGGCTCTACAAGGGGTGGGGCAGGGCGCTCAGCCGGGCCCGCGAGACCCCCGCCGAACCCGTTCCCCTCCACCTCCGCAACGCGCCCACGCGCCTCATGAAGGACCTGGGCCACGGCGAGGGCTACCTCTACGACCCCGACCAGCCCGGCGGCGTGTCGCGCCAGCACTACCTGCCGGAAGCCATGACCGGCGAACGCTTCTACGACCCCGGCGACACCGGCTGGGAGGCCGAACTCCGTCGCCGCCTGGCCGAGTGGGCCCGCCGGAGGGAGTAGCCCGCCATGCCGACCCAGCTCCTGGACAACCGCACCCCCGTCGAGCGGGCGATCCTCGTGGGGACGCCCCGCGACGGCGACGGATCACACGACACCGCCGAACACCTGGCCGAACTTGCCCGCCTGACCGACACCGCCGGCGGACTGGTCGCGGGCGAACTCGTGCAGCGCCTCGACGCCCCCCGACCGCGCTACTATCTCGGCCGCGGCAAGGCCGAAACCCTGGCCGAACTGGTGCGCGAACGCGAAGCCGACCTGATCATCTTCGACGACGAGCTTACCCCTGCGCAGGGCAAGAACCTGGAGACGCTCTGCGGAGTGCGCGTCATGGACCGCGCCGAGCTGATCCTGGACATCTTCGCCACCCGTGCCCGCACCTACGAGGCCCGCCTGCAGGTCGAACTGGCCCAGCTCCAGTACCTGCTGCCCCGGCTCAGGCGCATGTGGATCCACCTCTCCCGCATCCGCGGCGGGATCGGGCTGCGGGGACCCGGCGAGACCCAGCTGGAGACCGACCGCCGGCTCATCCGCACCCGCATCGCCGAGCTGCGCCGCAAACTCAAGGGCGTCGCGCGGGCCGAGGCCACCCGGCGCAAGCGCAGGGAGGGACAGTTTCGCGCCGCGCTGGTGGGATACACCAACGCAGGTAAGTCGTCCGTCTTACAGGCGCTCTCGGGGGCCGAGCAGTTCGTCGAGGACCGCCTCTTCGCAACGCTGGATGCCTCGACCAGGGTCGTGCCCCTCGAGAACGGCCACGAAGCCCTCGTCACCGACACCGTCGGCTTCATCCGCAAGCTGCCCCACCACCTCATCGCGTCGTTCCGGTCCACTCTGGAGGAGGCGCGCGAGGCCGATGTTCTGCTGCACGTCATCGACGCCTCGCACCCGGACCGGGACGGCCAGAGAAAGGTGGTGCGTTCGGTGCTGGAAGACCTCGGACTGCGCGAGCGTCCCCGCATCGTGGTCTTCAACAAGATCGACCTGCTGCCCGGCGACGAGCTGCTGGCGCTGCACAAACAGGCCGCCGCGCCGGGGGCGCGCACCGCGCTCTTCACCTCGGCGCTCACGCCCTCGACGCTGGAGCCGCTCAAGTCCGAACTGCGCGACCGAATCCGGGCCCGGCTGCGGAGGGTGAGCGTGGAGATGCCGGCGGGCGAGGGGAAGGCCCTGGCGGCGCTCTACGAAGAGGGCGAAGTGCTGTCGAGCAGCCAGGAGGGGGCGACCGTCACGGTGGTCGCCAAGGCGTCCCCGGCGCTGATCGGGCGGCTGCGTTCCCGGAACGGGGTGCGCATCACCGAGTGCGGGTAAGGGTGGCGCGGCAGGACGGCGGCTGCGCCCGCATCGGCTACATTTGACGAGATTACCAACGAGGGAATGGCAATATGAGGCTCTACATCAACATCGATCACGTGGCCACCGTGCGGCAGGCGCGCCGCACCGACGAGCCCGACCCGGTCCGCGCGGCCGTGCTGGCCGAGCTGGGCGGCGCCGACGGCATCACCATCCACCTGCGCGAGGACCGTCGCCACATCAACGACCGCGACGTGCGCCTCCTGGCCGAGACGGTGCGCACCGGCATCAACTTCGAACTCGCGGCCGCCGACCCCGTGGTCGACATCGCGGTGGCGCTCGCGCCGATGCAGGCCACACTGGTCCCCGAGAAGCGCGAAGAGGTCACCACCGAGGGCGGCCTGAACCTGGCCTCCGCCTCGGTGCGGGACGCCGTCGGCGCGTCGCTCCGCCGCCTCGAAGCGGCCGGAACCCGCACCTCGCTCTTCATCGACCCCGACCCCGGGGCGCTCGACCACTCCGCCGCCCTCGGCGCCAACGCCGTCGAACTCCACACGGGCGAGTACGCCAACGCCCCGGACGACGCGGAGAAGGCGGCCGAACTCACCCGCCTGGCCGACGCGGCCGCCCACGGCCACGCCCTCGGCCTGGCGGTTCACGCCGGCCACGGCCTCACCTACGAGAACGTGGCCCTGGTCGCCGCCCTGCCGCACATCGAGGAACTCAACATCGGGCACAGCGTGGTTTCGCGCGCGGTGCTGGTGGGGCTGGAACGCGCGGTCCGCGAGATGAAGGAGATCGTTCTCGCCGCGCGCGATCGAGTCCCGCAACCCGGCCGCTGGGTCCCCCCGATCGGCTTCTGATATCCCGTGCCGATAGTGCCCCCGGCATCTGCGCGGCGCACCCTTGTCGGGCCGCCTGGCGCGACGGACTAGTCGGCTCGTGAAACATCGGCCCACCGGGCCAGCCCGTTCACGGCTCCGCCGCCACTGGCCCCTTCTCGTCGTAGTCGCGCTGGTGGCCGCCCTCCTGTGGTGGCTCTTCCGCAACGCCGACCTCGCCGAAGTGTGGCGCCACATACGCGCCGCCGACGCACCCCTCCTCCTCACCTCCGCCGTCATCGCCATGGCGGGATTCGGGGTGCGGGCGCTCCGCTGGAAGTACTTCCTGGCCCCCGTTCAGCGCCACACCCCCTTCGGCTCCCGCTTCGCGGCCGTCGCGGTGGGGTTCATGGCCAACAACCTCCTGCCCTCCGGCCGTGCGGGCGAACCGGGCCGCGCCTACGCCTACAGCCGCATGGAGCCGGTCGGCTTCACGGCCGCGCTGGCCACCCTGGTCGTGGAGCGCCTCCTCGATGGCGCGGTCATCTTCGCACTCATCTTCGTGGCGATCCTCGGCCCGGACTTCCCCGCCGAGACCCTCCCCGAACGCCTCGCAGACGGCATGCGGATCGCCGCCGCGGGCCTGGGCGTCGTGCTGACCGGCACCGTCCTGGTCGTCGCCTTCCCGGCGCGCTGTCTCGCCATGGGAGCCCGCCTCGTCGCCCTTCTCCCTTCGGGGCGACTCTCCACCGGTCTGACCCAGGTGATGGAGGGCGTTGTCGGAGGACTCTCATCGATGCGCGGCTGGCGTCTCATGCTCCCCGCGCTGGCGTGGACCTTCGGAGTCTGGCTGCTGCAGTCGCTCTCCTTCTGGGCCGGCTTCCTGGCCTTCGACATCCGCCTTCCCTTCGCCGCGGCGATGCTCACGAACGGAGCCGTCGCCATGGCCGCGGCGCTGCCCGCCACGCCAGGGTACGTCGGGACGCTGCAGGGGGCCGTATCTCTCGCCCTGGTAGGTGTCTACGGCGTGGCCCCCGAACCGGTCCTCGCTTGCGCCGTGGCCTGGCACGCTGTCAACTTCCCCCCGATCACGGTGCTCGGACTGTGGCATGCGCGGCGACTCGGCATCTCGCTGAAGGACTTCAGGGGACGTGGCTCGGAGCCTGGGAATCCCGCGCATGAGCCCACAAGCACCCCGCCCGAGACTGCGGCGGCCCCTCCAAAAACCGCAAATCCCGCACCAGACGGCTCCCCATGAACTCCTTTTCCATTGCATGCCCCGCCAAAGTCAACCTCTTCCTGCGGATCGTGGCGCGTGAGGACTCCGGATACCACCAGATCGAGACACTCTTCCAGGCCGTCGGGCTGTACGACCGGATTGACGCACATCCCGCGGGTGACGGGATCGACTTCGAGGCACATCCCGCCGAGACCGGGACGGGGTTGGGCGACATCACCGCCGAGATCGGCGACCCCGAGGTCAACTCCGTGGTCAGGGCGGCGCGGTCATTCTACGAAGCGGCACGCATCGAGCCGGCCGTCAGGCTGGTCCTGACCAAGGCCATCCCTGCCGGCACCGGACTCGGCGGAGCGTCGTCGGATGCCGCCGGGACGCTGGCCGTGTTGAACGCGCTGCACGGCGAGCCGCTCCGGCATCACCAGATCATCCGGCTGGGCGCCTGGATCGGCTCCGACGTGCCCTTCTTCTGCACCGGGTTGACCACCGCGCTGGGGTGGGGAAGGGGGGAGCGGCTCCTCGAGCGTCGGCTGCCTCCCGCCGCACAGGTCGTCGTGGTCGTCCCCGAGGCGCGAATGTCGACGTCCACTGCCTACCGCGAAGTATCCGCGAGGCTGAAACTGCCCGTGCCACCCAGGTGGCTGCGCGACATCGAAACGGGCGACTGGGAAGGACTCGCCGACCTGCAGGAGAACGACTTCGAGCTGATCGCCTTTGAACAGATGCCGGCGCTTCAGGGGGTCCGGGAGGCGCTGGACGAGGCCGGAGCGGTGACGGCGGGATTGACCGGCAGCGGGCTGGCGCTCTTCGGCGTATTCGACGACGGTGAGCGGGCGGCCGACGCAGCCCGGGTAGCGGGCGCGATGGAGGGCGTTGCGGGCGCGCTGGTGGTGCCGACGTTGAGTGAGATGCCGACCGTGCAGCGGATCGATTCCGATATGTAAACTCCGGATAACTTAATGTCATGCGCAGTTGACAGTTTGGAGGCAGGATTGTGAAAGCGGGGATAAGGAGGGGGTCGTACCTTCTGTTTCTGACGGCGACGCTGGCGCTGCAAGGATGTGGCGAGGAACCGTCTGCCCTGGTGACCGACTTCGGCGCTCCCTGGACCACCGAGCCGGAATTCGAATTCGGCGAAAGCGTCGGCGGCAGCCCCGAGGCCAGCTTCAGCCTCATCAGCGCGGTGCGGGTCCTGGGGGATGGAGACCGCATACTCGTCGTGGAGGCCGCCTCGCTGCGGGCAACCATTTGGACGCCCGATGGCTCGCTGCTGCGCGACGTGGGAAGGCCGGGGGAGGGCCCGGGCGAGTTTGCGGGGCAGTTCGGCATTCAGATGCACCGCTCGGGATTCACCGCGATAGACAACGCAGGGCAGCGATTCACGTCGTTCTCCAGTGACGGAACCTTCATCGAGTCGATTCCGTTTCCGCGCAGCCCGCCTGGTGGCGCGGGACTGGGCTACAGGGCCCTGCTCGAGGATGGCTCGGTGTTCGCGATACCGAAGGTCTCGCCGCTCGAGATGTGGGGATTCGATGGCAACCCCCCGATCGAGTCGCTGCCCGTTGTGCTCCTCTCCGAGCGGGACGGACAGTGGCGCCTCGATACCGTGGCCGTGCTGGATACGCGCAACCGGGCCATCGTCATCGTCCCGGAGGGGACGCCCATCTACGGGGGCATCCAGTCCGAACAGAGCCTCGGGGACTTTGACCTGACGTGGTTCGATCCCATGGCCGGGAGTGTGGTGGTCGTGCGAAGGAATCTCGGCCCCGGCGAGGTGGACCTGGCGGAGATCGGTGCCGATGGCGAAACGACCTGGCATCGGCGCCTCGCCACGCCTCCGGTGACACTCGGCCCCGAGCGGACGGCGAACTACATCGATCAGATGGCCCGGCAACTCAGCGGCTTTGGAGGGCGAAGCTTCGAAACCATGCGGGCCGCAGTGCAGGAGGCGCTCTACGTTCCGGATCCCCTGCCCGGAGCCGTACACGTGCGCGGAACCGTCTCGGGCGAGATCTGGTTCAGCGGGTTCGAGAGGGACGATTCGCTCAGCGCCTGGTACTCCCTGCGGAGGAGCGACGGCCCGGGCGGGGTCCGCAGGATCCTGGTGCCGTTGGGGTTCACGGTCATGGACGCTACCGATACCCACGTCTGGGGCCTCCGGCGTGATGACCTGGGGGTTGAGTACGTGGCCGGCCGGCGGCTGGTTCCGCCTGCGGTCGCGGCGTCGGCCGGGGAACCGACACGATGAGAAACGGAAGGACGGCCGCTCCAGCCTCGTTGTGGCTGTTGCGTCTCGGAACGCTTGCCATGGTGCTGGTGCTATCCGCCCATGTCGAGTCTGCCGCGGGACTTCAAGCGGCCTGGACCACCACACCGGACTACCGGATCGCCGAACCCGAGGGAACCGACTCGGGGCTCGGCCGCTTCTCACGGATGCGCATCGGTGGGAAGGGAACCCGGGTCGTCGTGCAGGACAGCGAGATCGTCGAAGCCACCCCAACGTGGAGGATCCTGGTTTTCTCACCGGAGGGGAACCTGCTCTCGACTCTGGATGCGGCGGATGTGCCCCGCGAATTCAGTGCGCCCTTACGCGTGCTGGCGGACGCCGGGGGCTTCTGGGTGAGACACCGCGAGGGCTCGATGCGGTACTCCTACCAGGCCCGGGAGTTCGTTTTGAGGGTCACCTACCCGCCGGAGCTGACCGGCCGACGCAGCCTTGTTCCGCTGGGCGACGGCAGCTTCTTCACCAAGGGCGGTTTTCCGGTGTGGAACTTCGAGGGAGATAACGCCCCTCCCCGGAAACAGGCGTTCCTGCACATCGCCAATACGGGAGTCGAATGGATTCCGGACACGATTGCCGTCCTCGATATCCGCAACATGCCCTGGTTCGTGGGGGTACGCGGCGAATCGAGCCGGTTCAACACCCAGGTATCGCTGAACCAGCCGTTTGCCGACCACGACCTGACATGGACCGACTGGCAGGCCGGAAGTGTAGGTATCGTCCGCAGAAACGGTCCTCCCGGCGTGGTCGAGGTCATCGAGATCCGCACGACGGGGGACACGTTGCGGCATGGGCGGTTCACGGTGCCGGCACTGCCGGTGTCCAAGGAGCGCGCGGAATCGGCGGTCGAGGGGGCAATGGCCAGGTTGCGAAGCTCCGCGGAGCAACACGGCCTCGACGCGCGGCAACTGCGCCGCCTCGCGGAGGATGCCCTCCACATCCCAAGCCATCTCCCCGCCGTCAACGCCGTGGTCCCAACCGCCTCGGGCGAAACCTGGCTCAGGACGCCCGAAGTCGCGGACGGACTCGCCGTGTGGTACGCGATTCTGCGCGGCGACACGGACGCCGCACCGCGCCGCGTCCTGTTGCCTTCGATCTTCAGGCTCCAGGACGCCTTCGGCGACCATGTCTGGGGCTTTGCGGAGGAGCAGTCGCAGCCCAGGCACATTCTCGGATTGCGGCTGGTGCCACCTGCGGGGTGACAAGACCGGCACAGGGTGTTCCGATCCTCTTTGGACCCACCCGCTCGCCTTGAACCCCACCCCACCCCTCCGCTACCATTCCGAGGGTGCCCCGGCCTCGCCGCCTTGGGGTCACCGGTGGCGAGGGTTGCGCGAGGGCCCCCTCCCACACATCACGCAACTGGCCCGTCGTCTAATGGCAGGACACCGGTCTTTGGAACCGGGGGTGGTGGTTCGACTCCACCCGGGCCAACTGTCCCGCGCGGCGCCACCCGACCTTCGCCGGGTCCCGGGGGATCCGTCCACGCACCTCCTACGCCCGCCCCCGAATCCCCGCCACCTCCCTGCGCACCAGCCTCTCGAACTCGTCCGCGAGCCGGTCCGCGTCGGGCGCGTCGCCGATCAGGTCCTCCAGAACGGTCCCCTCCTCGTCGTCGATGCGGGCGCCGCGCAGGCGGTGCAGCTTCAGCCACTCCTCGAAGCGGCGGCTGAGCCGCACCACCCCGTAGAAGAGACGGGGACGTGACCCGCGGCCGGCGGCCATGTCGAAGACGATTGCGATTACCGACAGGTTGAGGAGGAGAAGGTCCTTCAGGCCGTCCAGCACGAGCTTGGACTGAAAGACCAGGAAGTCGCGCAGGGTGACTCCGGGTGAGGGCTTGACGGGCAGATTGTTGTCCATGGTTTCCATGTCTCGGATCCTCCATGTTGTATGCGATGTCACGGGCGGATCCCGTCGCCCCGTTGCCGGGACCCGGTGCCGCCCCGAGGTTTCGGGCCACGATGCCGATCTCCTCCGCACTGACGGTTGCCGCTCTGGCCCTCTCCGGAGGCGACGTCCGTTACGGCGCGCCCCCGGATACAGGCCCCTACGCGCACGATGCCCGGAGTGTGTCCGCCGCGGCCCGTGGTGCCCCGCTTCAGCGCGCACCCGCGAGTGCCATCCAGTCCTCCCCCGACTCCGCCGCCATCCACGAGCGGGCCCGCAGACTCCAGTCCCGCTTCGAGTCCAACCGGCTGCGATATCTTCCGCGCACCCTGGGCGGGGGACACCCCGATTGCGACGAGGTCATCGGACGGCTGTGCATCTGGGACGACGGCGACGATGGCTGGACGCCACGGCCCGAGCCGGAGAAGATCGTCGCGTTGCGCACGGAACTCCTGGCCGCGCTCGATTCCCTGGCCCGCGAGATCCCCGGCGACCACTGGGTGTTCGGCCAGCGCATCCGCTACCTGGTCGAGGCGGGGCGTCTCGAGGACGCCGCCTCGCTGGCGGACAGGTGCGGACTTCCGGACCGCTGGCGGTGCGACGCCTATCTGGGGTACGTGCGCCACCGACAGCAGAGCATCCACGGCGCGGAGCAGGCCTTCCGACGGGCGCTGGATGCCATGCCCGCCCGCATCTTCGCCGACTGGACCGACCCGGAACCGGTCCTGGGCCGCGATCTTCGCCGCTGGGTCTCCGAACAGCCCGACTCGGCCGCGGCCATGGATCGCCTCTGGATGCTCGCCGATCCCCTCTTTCTGGCACCGGGCAACGACCGCTGGAGCGCCCACATGAGCCGCTGGAGCTACGCCATGAGCTCCGAGGAGGCGCGCAACCCGTATCGGATGCCCTGGGGCGACGATCTGGAAGAGGTCACCGTGCGCTATGGCTGGCCGGTCGCGTGGGAGCGGTCGTGGCGCACCGGGGGCGGGACTGGGTACTCGGTGTCGGGGCTCGACTATCCGGGCGAGTTCCGGTCGTTTCCGCCGCTCGAAGTCCTCGACTGGGGCCGCGAAAGGGTCGAGCCCGTCGTCTGGGAGCTCCGCGACGGCCACGCGCGCACCAAGCACAGTCCCCCGTACCTGGATTCCCTGGGCGTCCTGGAGGGACAGATCGGCCGGTTCTGGAGGCGAAACGGCGTGCTGGTGATGGGGGCCTGGGAATCGCCGAGGCTGGAAAGAGCGGACCTGGCTCCCGACGCGACGGTGGATCCGGCGGAGCTTCGCAACCGCATCGTCGCCGGCGTGACCCGAGGGACCGGTTCGGGGCCTCTCGCCGCACCGCCGCTGCGCGCCGGCCTCTTCGTGGAACAGGACGGGGCATTCGGGGTCGACGTGAGGACAAACGTCGCCGCCGGGGGCCCGGTTCGCCTCTCCGCGCTCGCTCCCTGGTCGGACTGGGGCGTGGTGAGCCTGGAGACGTGGTCCCCGGAGACGCGGCGCGCCCACCGCCTGCGCGCGGGCATGGGGTTCCGGTACATCATGCCTGATCTCCTCACCCTCTCCGACCTTCTGCTCCTCGAAACCGGTGCCGAACCCGCAGGCCCGGCGGAAGTGGCCGAGGTACTGAGGACATCGACGGAGGTCGCGGGCGACGAGCCGCTGACGCTGGCCTTCGAGGTCTACGGACTGCGCTCCCCGTCGGAACTGGCGGACTTCAGGGCGTGGGTGGAGAAGTCGGACGAGGGGTTTCTGACCCGGGCCGTTCGCTGGCTGGGTTTCGGGGGGGACAGGGAGCAGGTCATGATCGGCTGGGAAGAGGGCGGACCCGAGAGGCGCGGGCCGCTCTTCCGAACCTTCTCGATCGGCCTGCCGGATCTTGAACCGGGGAAGTACGAGGTGGTGATCGAGGTCACGGCCCGAGGGCATGCCCCGCTTGGGGCGCGCCGCGCCTTCACGGTACGGTAGCGGCCCGCTGGCCCGTCACACACCGCGCCACCAGATTGGCTACATTAAATGGCTGTGATGCAACCGTAACCCCAACCGCGCGCAACCCCCGGTCATGGAAGATTCTCCCGTACGCGGTCCGCTCCTGCTCCTCGCCGGGCGGGCCAACCCTCCGCTGGCCACCGAAATCGCCGAACAGCTGGGCACGACAGCCGACGGCGTCACCATCCACAACTTCGCCGACGGCGAGATCTTCGTGCGGATCGACCGCAACGCGCGCGGCCGTGACGTCTTTATCATCCAGCCGACGGTGGCCAACGCCGACAACATCATGGAGCTGCTGCTCCTGATCGACGCGGCGAGGCGCGCATCGGCCGAGCACGTGACGGCGGTGGTGCCGTATTTCGGGTACGGGCGGCAGGACCGCAAGGACCAGCCCCGGGTCTCGATCGGGGCCAAGCTGATCGCCAACCTGATCGCCGCCGCCGGGGCCGACCGCCTGGTCAGCATCGACTTCCACCAGCACCAGATCCAGGGGTTCTTCGACATCCCCGTCGACCACCTCTACGCGGCGCCGGTCTTCACCGAGTACTTCCGCGGCAAGCAGTTCTCGAACCTGGTGGTGGTCGCCCCGGACGTGGGCTCGGGGAAGATGGCGCGCGGCTTCGCCAAGCGGCTCGGCGCCACCTTCGCGATCATCGACAAGCGGCGTCCGGCGGCGAACGTCTCCGAGATCCTCAACGTGGTGGGCGAGGTGGAAGGGCGGACCTGTCTGATCACCGACGACATGATCGACACCGGGGGCACCATCGCCCAGGCGGTCGGCGCGCTCAAGGATCGGGGCGCCGAGCGGGTGTACGTGGCCGCCACGCACGCGCTGCTCTCGGCCACCGCCGTCGAGAGGCTGGCGGCGTCCCCGCTGGAGGAGCTCGTCGTCACCAACACGATTCTGATCCCCGAAGCCAAACGGTTCGACCGCATGAGGATCCTCTCGGTCGCCGACCTGCTGGCGCGGGCCATCACCTACATCCACTCCAACGCGTCGGTGAGCAAGCTCTTCGAGCTGCGGGACCGGAAGGAGCGCGCCAGGGTCGCGCTGGCCTGAGGGGCGCGTTCGCACCACCGCGAGCCGGACGAATTACGGAAAATACGGAACTTACGGAAAACATGACCATGGAAGCGAAAATCGACCTTGAAACCCGGACCGGATCCGGTAAGGGCGGGGCGCGCAGGCTGCGCCGGACCGGCCGCGTTCCCGGCGTCATCTACGGCGGTGGCGGCGACAACGTGCTTGTCTCGATGCAGGCGCGGGAGACCGCCAATCTGCTGCGGGCCGTCCCCGTCAAGGAGACCGTCTTCGAGCTGTCGGTGGACGGCGGCGAAGTGGAGCACGCCCGGATCCGCGAGGTCCAGGTGCATCCCTATCGCCCCGAACTCATCCACGTCGACTTCCTGCGCGTCCAGCCGGACGCGGCCGGGGACGATTGACGCCGGACGGCGGGGCGGACACTCGCGCCTCCGATTCGCGCGTCCCGCGCACCAGGGTGGTGGTCGGTCTGGGCAATCCCGGTCCGCGCTACGACGGCACGCGCCACAACGTGGGATGGTGGGTGCTGGACCGCTTCGCCTACGACCGGGACTTCGAGCCCTTCGAACGGAGCGGCAAGCGGCTGGAGACCTCGGGCGAGGTGGACGGGCGGACCATCGTGCTGGTCAAGCCGCGCACATACATGAACCGGAGCGGCCTCGCGCTGACCACGCTGTGGAAGATGGACGGGTTCGAGGTCGCGCGGGATCTGCTGGTGGTGACCGACGACGCCAACCTGGATGTGGGCCGGGTGCGGTTCCGTCCGGGGGGCGGGACGGGGGGCCACAAAGGGCTCAGGTCGGTGACCGGGGTGCTGGGGACAGGGGACTACGCGCGCCTGCGGATCGGCGTGGGCGTGGCGCCGGCAGGCGCCGACCTCTCCGACTGGGTTCTCGCGGAGATGTCCCCCGACGACGAGGATGTGGTGGTCGCCCTGCTGCCGGAACTCAGCGAGGCGGTCGCGGTATGGGCGGAAGACGGGGTCGAGGCCGCGATGAACCGCTTCAACCGATGAACAGAGAACAACACTCCAACAAGGGAAACTGAAGAGCCGTGATCGAACTACTGGACTTGACGGACTGGTCGTGGGTGGCCGGAGGCGTCGGCCTGCTGGCCGCGCTCGTCGTGTACCGCTACATGGTCGCGCAGCCGGACGGTACGAGCGTCATGCGCGACCTGGCGGACCAGATTCACGACGGGGCGATGGCGTTCCTGCGCCGCGAGTACACGGTGCTGGCCGTCTTCGTGGCGGTTGTGGCCGTGCTGCTCTTCCTGGCGATCGGCCAGGCGACCGCGCTCGCCTACGTGGCCGGGGCCGCGAGCAGTGTTCTGGCCGGCTTCTTCGGGATGAAGGCGGCCACGCGCGCGAATGTGCGCACCTCGGCCGCCGCCAACGAGGAGGGGCAGGGCAAGGCGCTCCGGATCGCCTTCTTCGGGGGCGCGGTGATGGGCCTTTCGGTCGCTGCGCTGGGACTGCTGGGCATCGGCGTGCTTTACCGGCTGCTGGCCGCGGACGCGCTCCCCGGGATGACCCCCGCAAGCGATCTGCCGCGGTTCGCCGAGATCATCGCCGGCTTCGCGATGGGCGCGTCGTCGATCGCGCTCTTCGCGCGGGTGGGCGGGGGCATCTTCACCAAGGCCGCCGACGTGGGCGCGGACCTGGTGGGGAAGGTCGAGGCCGGGATCCCGGAGGACGACCCGCGCAACCCGGCCACCATCGCCGACAACGTGGGGGACAACGTGGGCGACGTGGCGGGGATGGGTGCCGACATCTTCGAGTCGTACGTGGGGTCGATCGTGGCGACGATCGCGATCGGCGCGACCTCGGCGGCGCTGGCGGCGAGCCAGGTCGACGCGGTGGCGCTCCCGATCATCACGGTGCTGGTGGGGCTGGTCTGCTCGGTCATCGGGATCGGCGCCATGAAGTTCCTGGAGCGCACCGAGCCCGGGGCCGCGCTGCGCAACGTCACCTTCATCGCGGCGGGGCTCTTCCTGCTGGTCATGTTCTTCGTGATCCGGTCGATGGACATGATCATCGTCGACCCGGCCACCGACAGCGTGCGCTCGCCGCTCGGTCCCTTCTGGGCGCTGCTGGCGGGGACGCTGGTCGGCATCCTCATCGGCGTGACGACCGAGTACTATACCGGCGCGGCTCCGATCCGGAAGATCGCCCGCTCCTCGGAGACCGGATCGGCCACCAACATCATCACCGGCCTGGCGGTCGGGATGGAGTCGACCGCGCTGCCGCTGCTCCTCATATGCGGGGCCATCTTCATCTCGTTCCTGACCTGCGGCCTCTACGGCATCGGGATCGCCGCGGTGGGCATGCTGGCCACGGTGGGCGCGACCATGTCCGTGGACGCCTACGGCCCTGTCGCCGACAACGCCGGCGGCATCAGCGAGATGGCGGGGCTGGGCCCCGAGACACGCAAGGTGACCGACTCGCTGGACGCGATCGGCAACACCACGGCCGCGATCGGCAAGGGCTTCGCCATCGGCTCGGCGGCGCTCACCGCGCTCGCGCTCTTCTCCGCCTACGCCACGAAGGTGGAGGCCGAGATCGGCGCCGCCACGCCCCTCGTGATCGACATCACCAATCCGTACGTGGTGATGGGACTCTTCATCGGCGGCATGCTGCCCTTCCTGGTCGCCTCCTTCACGATGACCGCGGTGGGCCGCGCCGCGGCGGGGATGGTGGAAGAGGTGCGGCGCCAGTTCCGCGAGATACCGGGGATCATGGAGAGGACCGCCAAGCCCGATTCGGCGCGCTGCGTGGACATCTCCACCCGGGCCGCGCTGCGCGAGATGATGCTGCCGGGGATCACCGCCATCCTGGCCCCGGTGGTGGTCGGGAAGTTCCTGGGCGTCGAGGCGCTGGGCGGGATGCTCGCCGGCGCCACCGTCACGGGCGTCCTGATGGCGCTCTTCATGGCCAACGCCGGCGGGGCGTGGGACAACGCCAAGAAGTACATCGAGGGGGGCGCGCACGGGGGCAAGGGTTCGGACCCGCACAAGGCGGCGGTGGTGGGCGACACGGTGGGCGATCCCTTCAAGGACACCTCGGGCCCGTCGCTCAACATCCTGATCAAGCTGATGAGCGTGGTGTCGCTGGTGCTGGCGCCGTGGTTCGTGGGGTGATGGGCGCATCCTTCGACGGCGCGATCGAGTTCGCGCAGGACCTGATCCGCATCCCGTCTTTGCCGGGTGAGGAGGAGGAGCTCACGCGGCGGGTGGTGGCCGAGATGGAGGCGCTCGGCTACGACGAGGTGCGGACCGACGAGCTGGGGAGCGTGATCGGGGTGGTGCGGGGGGAGGGGGACGGCGGCTCGGTCATGTTGAGCGCGCACCTGGACATGGTCGCGGCGGGGGACCCGGCCGAGTGGGAATACCCGCCATTCGACGGGGTCATCGCCGGGGGATGCCTGCACGGACGGGGGGCGATGGACATCAAGGGGCCGCTGGCGCTGCAGGTGCACGTGGCGGCGGCGCTGCGGGGTGGGG
>VXOC01000369.1 GCA_009840215.1 Gemmatimonadota bacterium
CGTGAAGGACCCGAAGGCGCGGGGGTGGGTGACGGGGCGGGTGGGGCCGGGGTCGCGGCCGTCGGTGCAGGTCATCATCCAGTCGCGGCCGGCCAGGTAGCGCAGGTTCACACCGTCGTAGAGGCCGAGGTTCATCACTGCGGCGTTGCCGTTGCGCAGAATGCGCCGGGCGGCGGCCGGGGCCTCCATGCTCCATTCGTCAGCCACCTCCTGCAGGGTTCTGCCGTTCAATTCGGGACGCCGGTCCGCGAAGAGGAGCCTGTCCGCGCCCCCCCGAATCGCGAGCATCTCACGCGTCTGCCGGTCGATGAGCTCCACCGTGTCGGGGTGGTCGAAACGCCGCACCATTGCGGTGTCTCCCCCTTCCACCGCCCAACCCGGAACCGTGTAGGAACGCAGATTCGACTGGGTCGCGGTGTAGGAGTGGTGGGCGCCCGCGACCTCGACTCCACGCGCACGCGCTGCCTCGATCAGGGCGGCCCCTTCGTGCGCCCTGCCGTAGTTGTGCGCGCCCTGGGCGTTGAAATGGCTGAAGATGACCTTCGTCCCCGCCTCCTCCCCGATCCGGATCCCCTCGGCGATCGACTCCAGGTACCCGAACGGCGGGTAGGAAGCGCCCAGGTCCCGGTCGTGCGTGTCGTAGATCGCCCCCGGGTACTCCGCCGCGACCCGGTTCAGCTCGATCACCTCCCCGGTCTCGGCGTAGTTGCCCGGCAGGTAGAACAGCCCGGACGACAGCCCGTAGGCGCCCTCCTCCATGCCCTGGCGCACCAGTGCGCGCATCTCGTCGAGTTCGTCGGCAATGGGTGCGCGGTCCTCCATCCCCATCACCCACGCCCGCACCGAGTTGTGGCCCACGAAAAGGAAGGCGTTCACGCCGATTCCGTCCTCCTCCCAGCCGCCCAGCCGCGCCGCCACCTCCGCGCTCCCGCCCCCGTCCACCCCCAGCGCCACACTCGTGATCCCCTGATACAGGAAGGCGCGCGCGTCACGCCCATGATCGCTTTCCAGCTCCGCGTGCGAGTGCATGTCGATGAACCCGGGCGTCACCACGAGTCCGGTCACATCGAGCGTGTCCAGCGCCCTGAGCCCGGTTGCCGCCGCATCGCCCACAAAGACGATGCGGTCGCCGGTCACCGCGACATCGGCTGTGGTGGCCTGGCCGCCCGCGCCATCCAGCACGGAACCTCCCGCCAGCAGGAGATCCACGGGTGGGTCGTCGCCCGCGCACGCCACCAGAGCGATGAGGGGCAGGGCGCAACAGGCACGGAGGAGTCCGCCGAAACCTCGTTCATGGACTCCCCGGAGGCGGAGGTGCCAGCGGGCTGAAACGATCTTGCGTCTCATCTTTGCGCCGGGTGTGGGGCCAGCGGTCGGAGGCCCGCGACCGAAGTCCCGCGAGCCGGATCAAGCGAAAAATAGCCGCGGCGTGATCAAGGTGCTAACCCGTGGTGGCACGGCCTCTGCCCCTGCTCACGGCCCTCCGTGCTCTCGCGAATTGCCCGCGGACCGTCGTCTCGCCGCGCTGGTGCCCTGCGGATCCGGCTGCGCCCTCCTGCCTTGCGCTAGTTCGCCCTCTTCACGAAGAGCACGCCCCCGCCCATCGACGACACCGGAATCACCCCACTTGCGAAGAACGGGTAGTTGCTCCAGGCCCCCCACATTCCCGGCTGGTCGGCGGCGCCCGGCTCGGTGTTGAAGAACGCGATTTCCCTTGGATTCTCACGGTCGGAGATGTCCAGGATTCGAAGTCCCGCGGCGTAGTTGGACTGGTACATCATGTCGCCGACGACGTAGAGGTTGTGATCGGATACGGCGGTACCATGATCGAATTCGGTGGCGACGATCGGATCGTCCAGATCCTTGATATCCCACACCAGGGTCCGCGTCCTGCCCCTGTTGTACTCGTCGAACTCGTCGTTCATGTACAGGTATTCGTGTTCCTCATCGAGCCACCCCTGGTGCGTGTACCCCAGATCGGGATAGGACACCGCGGCCAGCGCCGCGGGGTTGGCCTTGTCCGTTACGTCAGCGATGCTCAGCGCCGTCTCGTTGGAGCCGAAACAGATCTCCTTGCCGCGGTGTTCGGTATCCGGGCCGCGGTAAGCGACGCAAATCGCGTCATGGGTGTAGCCCGTGCGCCTGTTGCCAGTGGCCTCGTCGGCGAAGCAACCCGCAAACCGCGGGTCGGCGGGCGTCCGGATATCGATCATGTGGAGGCCGCCGCCGCAGGTGTCGCTGCCGCCGCCGCCACCGACGGAGTAGGCAAAACCGGTCTCCTCGTTGATGACAATGTTGTGCGCGCTGTGGATCCGGTCGTAGGTGGTGGTGGCGGTGAAGCTCTGTGGGGGATTCGAGACACCGCGCAGTTGCGTGAGGTCGAAGACCTGCATGCCATGTCGCCCGGCGCCGTCGGCCACGATGAAGGCGTGATCCCTGTACACCTTGATATCGCGCCAGAGACTGGGGGACGCCCCCTCGGTCAAGGGGAGAAGTCCCGTGTAGACAGGTCGTTCCGGATCCCTCAGGCTGACGAAGGCCGTCCCCTCCGAGTGGCCGACCAGGGCCCACTCGATTCCGGTCGCGGGGTCGGTCCAGCCCCAGACATCGTTCGCGTTCCCTCCCGAGTTGGCAAAACCGGTGAGCGTGAGCCGCGACATCAGGTTCACGCCGTCGCACGAAAAGTCGCCGGCGAGGCCGTTGCTGCATGCCTTGAAGCCGCTGGGACCCACGGTCGTCGTGGTGTCGCGCGGCGGATCGATCGGGCCGGGCCGGTCGGGGTCCCCACACGCCGCAGCCAGGACCGCGACAGCGAGAATACACCCGCGCGATCTGGTGAGTTTCAGCGCGCTTGTCTTCACATCGACCTCCGATGGGCAATGCCTGACTTTCGCCATTGTATACAATGGACGGATAGTGGGCAACTGCACGGGAGAATCCAGATGGGCCGATCCGCGGCCCGAACGATCCGGGTTCAGTTGGACGACAGCCACCCCTAGGTCACGAAGCGCGCAAGTTCAGTCCCGGGGTGGGCCTTTCCCGCAAACATGCACCTACGGATGCCTCAGATCCACCACCAGCCGGGGGGTGCCCAGCATCTCGAGGATTCGGTACTCGACCTGGGCGCCGGCAGCCAGGATCCACTTTACACGGTTTCCTTCGTCGCAGACCTGGGCCGCGCCGGCCAGCGCCGGGAAGTCCAGGGTCCGTTCGAGGTCTTCCACCAGCGGCGTTCCACCTTCGTTCGAAAGCGCTCCGTCGAACTCGACGACGAGGTGTGCGGGGGCCTCGCCCGCCGGCTCGGTGCCGTCGCATCCGCCGCCGCCCTCGGTCGCGTACGCCAGCGCGTAGCCCGGATAGCGTTCGTTGAAAGTGAAGACGACGCGGTCATAGCCATCGAGCGATTCGGTGGTTACCGCGCTCAGGGCGGTCGGCGGAACGTCGGGGGTTGCGTCCCTGGACACCTTGTTCCGGGACCAGGGCAGATTGAGGCGGATCTCTGCCGAGTCGAGGTTTCCGTAGTCCAGCTCGGTCAGGGTCTCGCGTGGGTTTTCGGTCGAAACATAGGGGTCCAGCTCGCGATTATCTTCGCCGCAACCGGTCGCAAGCAACACGAGCAGGGGAGTGACGAGGGTCAATGCATGACGATTCGGTCTGTTGGGCACTCGGGTCTTCCTTTCTGTCGACTCGGTACGGGCGGTGCTCCGGTCTCCCGCGCCGGTGCGCCATTCGCAAGGTAACGACTATCCGAGGAGGATGCGTCGGGCCCTCTCCACCCCGTCGACAAGTCGTTCCGCCTCTTGGACGGTGTTGTAGAGATAGAAGGATGCCCGCGTCGTTGCCGTCAGTCCGAAGCGGTCGACGACCAGCTGGGCGCAGTGATGCCCGGCTCTCACCGCGATGCCCTGCGCGTCGAGGATGGTGGCCAGGTCCTGGGCGGAAGTTCCCTCGATCACAAAGGGGACGACACCCGCCCGCTCGGCCGGGTTGGGCGGACCCAGAATCCGCAGTCCCTCCACTCCGCTCAGCCCCGCCAGCGCCGTGCTCGTGAGCGCCATCTCGTGCTCATGAACCGCGTCGAGCCCCACGCCCTCCAGGTAATCGACCGCAGCCGCCATCCCCACCGCCCCCGCGATGTTCGGCGTGCCGGCCTCGAACTTGTGCGGCACTTCGGCCCAGGTGCTGTGGTCGTGGTACACGTGCTCGATCATCTCGCCGCCGCCCTGGTAGGGAGGCATCTCCTCAAGAAGCGACTTCCTGCCCCAGAGCGCGCCCATCCCGGTCGGTCCGCACATCTTATGCCCGGAAAACGCGTAGAAATCGCAACCCGTGTCCTGCACGTCGACCGGCAGGTGCGGGGCGCCCTGGGCGCCGTCCAGGACATAGACGGCGTCGCTCCTCTCCCGCACCAGGGCCGAGATCTCGCGCACCGGATTGATGGTTCCCAGCGCGTTCGACACGTGGGGCAGCGACACGACCCGGGTGCGGGCGCCCACCAGCTCGGCCAGCTGATCCAGATCCAGGTGGCCATCTTCGGTAAGCCCGACGTAGCGCAGCCTCGCGCCGTTGCGCTCCGCCAACAGCTGCCAGGGGACCAGGTTGGAGTGATGCTCCATCTCCGAGATCACGATCTCGTCACCGTGTCCCACACGGGCCTGGCCGACGCAAAAGGCGACCAGGTTGAGTGCCTCGCTCGTGCCACGCGTCCAGACGAGTTCAGGGGTGTCCGCCGCATTCAGCCAGCGCGCGACCCGTTCCCGGCTGGACTCGTAGGCCTCCGTGGCCCGGCGGGCAAGCTCGTGCACCCCGCGGTGGACGTTGGCGTGGTCGCGCAGATAGTAGGCGCTGATCGCGTCGATGACCTGGCGGGGTTTCTGGGAGGATGCGGCGTTGTCCAGATAGACGATGGGCTTCCCGTCGACCCTCTGGTCGAGGATGGGGAAGTCCCGGCGGACGGCGGCTTCATCCAGAGGGGATGAGATTTCGGTGCCCGGGACCGCGCGTTCGGTCGCGGGCTGCTCAGTCGAGGCGGAGATAGACGTCGCCATCGCGCACGTCGACCTGAAAGGTCCGAACCGGTGTAATGGCCGGCAGTTGCAGGGCCCGGCCGCTGCAGACGTCGAAACGGGCGCCGTGGAAGGAGCACTCGAGCTCGTCGTCCTCGAGTTCTCCGGCCGAGAGGGGGTAATCCTGGTGCGAGCAGCGGTCTTCCAGGGCGTAGATGTCGCCGTCCACGTTGGCGAGCACGATGGCCCCGCGATCGGTCGAAACCGCCCTCAGACCACCCGCCGGCACTTCGCTCACCGCCGCCACGCGGGCCCAGCGCGGTTCGTTTCGAGTGCGGGCGGCGCTTCGCCTAGACATACCGGAGCTTGGCCTCGATGGCCTGGGTGACCTTCTCCACCACCCCGCCCAGCGGCAGCTTCGACAGCACCTCGCCGAGGAATCCCAGCACCACCAGCCGTTCGGCCTGTTCCCGCCGCAGCCCGCGGCTCATGAGGTAGAAGAGGGCCTCGGCGTCGAGCTGGCCCACCGTTGCGCCGTGCGAGCAACGCACGTCGTCGGCCTCGATCTCCAGATTGGGAAGAGACGTCGCGATCGCCGTGTCGGAGAGGATCAGGTTGCGGTTCGTCTGGTACGCGTCGGTACCCTGTGCACCCTCGTGCACCCGGATGATGCCGCGGAAGATCCCCCGCGCCGCGCCATCCAGCGCACCCTTGTAGAGCAGGTCGCTGTGCGCGTGGGGCGCCACGTGATCCTGGCTGGTGTTGAAGTCGAAGTGCTGGTTCGCATCTCCGAAGTAGAGCCCCAGCATGTCGCTGTTGGCCCCCGGACCCAGGAGCCGCGCGTTCAGGTCCACCCGGCCGACCGATCCCCCGAGCGCCACGTTGAGCGTGTCCAGCGTGGAATCGCGCTCGGCGAGAGTGCGCTGGTTGGCCAGGTAGAAGCCGCCCTCTCCCATGCGCTGCAGCGAGACGTACTGCACCTGGGCGCCGCCTCGAGAGAAGAGTTCGACCGCGGTGTTGACGAGGGTAACGGCAGGGAAATCGGGGGACAGGATCTCGTCCACGAAGGAGAGCTGGCTGTGTTCCTCCGCCACGATCAGGATGCGGGTGAAGGTCGCCGTGCCCGGCCGCGACACCCAGCGGCTCAGGCGGATGGTCCTGTCGATCCGCACGCCGCGGGGGACGTAGAGGAAGACGCCGTCACTCCAGAGCGCTGCGTTCAGCGCGGCGAACTTGCCGTCCGCAGCGGGCACGGCTTCGGTGGCCAACAGCGCTTCCACCTGGGGCACTCCGGCACGCGCGGCCTCCCGCAATGACGCCAGCACCACGCCCCGCGCGGCCAGCGCTTCGTCCAGCTCCACCGAAACGACGCGCCCGTCCACATCGACGATCCGGCCCGCGCTCTCCCGGTCCTGCGCCATCGCGAGGCGAAGTTCCTCCGGCAGTGCCGCGGCGTGGGCCGGGCCGCCGGCGGCCGGTTCCAGTTCGTCCAGCGGCAGCAACCTGGCCACGTCCGTGTAGCGCCACTCCTCGGAGCGCGTGGAGGGCAGCGGCGTGGCCTCGTAGATGTTCCACGCCTCGTCCCGGCGCGCCCTCAGCCAGGCTGGATCCCCGGCGCCCGTCTCCATCACGGCACGGCGCCCGATCTCCCGGCGCACCTCCTCACGCACGGCGGTCGCCTGGCTCACCCGACGCTCCCTTCCATCTCCAGCTCGATCAGCCGGTTCAGCTCGACCGCGTACTCGAGCGGCAATTCCTTCGCGATCGGCTCGATGAACCCGCGCACGATCAGCGCCATCGCCTCGGCCTCGTCCATGCCGCGGCTCATCAGGTAGAAGAGCTGTTCGTCTCCCACCTTCGACACCGTCGCCTCGTGGCCCACCGTCGCGCTCTTCTCGTCGATCTCGATGTACGGGAAGGTGTCCGTCCGCGAAGTCTCGTTGATCAGCAGCGCGTCGCACTCCACGTTCGAGCGTGCATGGGTGGCGCCGTCATAGACCTTGCACAGTCCCCGGTACGACGACCGCCCCGTCCCCTTCGAGATCGACTTCGACACGATGCTCGAGGTGGTCCTGGGCGCCACGTGGATCACCTTGCCCCCCGTGTCCTGGTGCTGGCCGTCCCCCGCGTACGCGATCGAGAGGATCTCGCCGTGCGCCCCCTCGCCCATGAGGTAGCAGGAGGGGTATTTCATGGTCAGCTTCGACCCCAGGTTCCCATCCAGCCATTCCATGTGCGCACCCTGCTGCACCAGCGCCCGCTGGGTGACCAGGTTGTACATGTTGTTCGACCAGTTCTGGATCGTGGTGTATCGGAAGTAGGCGTCCCGGTTCACCACGATCTCGATCACCCCCGAGTGGAACGAATCGGTCGAATAGACCGGCGCGGTGCACCCCTCGATGTAGTGCGCCCGCGATCCCTCGCCCGCGATGATCAGCGTCCGCTCGAACTGCCCCAGCCGCTCCTGGTTGACCCGGAAGTACGCCTGCAGAGGGGTCTCCAGCTGCACGCCCGGAGGGATGTAGACGAACGACCCGCCCGACCACACCGCCGAGTTGAGCGCCGCGAACTTGTTGTCGGCGGCAGGGATCACCGTTCCGAAGTGCTTCCGGAACAGCTCGGGGTGGTTCTTCAGCCCGTCCTCGATCGAGTCGAAGATCACGCCCTTCGATTCCCACTCCTCCTTCAGCGAGTGGTAGACCATTTCCGAGTCGTATTGCGCACCGACCCCGGCCAGGATCTTCCGCTCGGCCTCGGGAATCCCCAGCCGCTCGAAGGTCTCCTTGATGTTCTCGGGAACGTCGTCCCAGGAGCGCTCCATCTGCTCCTGCGGCTTGGCGTAGAAGTAGGTCCGGCTCAGTGTTTCCTCAAGCTCCGAGAGGTCGCCGCCCCACTGGGGCATCGGCTTCGCCTCGTAGATCCGGAGCGCCTTGAGCCGGCGCTTGAGCATCCACTCGGGCTCGTCCTTGCGCGCGGAAATCTGTCGGACCACCTCTTCGTCGAGCCCCGGCCGCGTCTTGAAGACCGGCTCGGAGTCGGTGACGAATCCGAACTTGTAGTCGTCGAGTCCCAGTCCCTGAATGACTTCGTTGCTGGGCATCCATCCCTCCTCTGGCAGCCTGCGGGCTGCGCGTGCCGAAACCCGGTTGCCGGGACCGGCGATTTCAAATGTGTGCTGTCAGGCCGCGTGGGCCTTGCGGTATTCCTCGTATCCCTGTGCTTCGAGCTCCAGCGCGATTTCGGGGCCGCCCGATTCCACGATCTTCCCGTTCATCATGACATGGACCCGGTCCGGGACGATGTGGTTCAGGATCCGCTGGTAGTGGGTGATCAGGAGCACGGACATCTCCGGATTCTCCTGCCTCAGCGTGTTCACGCCGTGCGCCACGATCTTGAGCGCGTCGATGTCGAGCCCGGAATCCGTCTCGTCCATCACCGCCAGTGAGGGCTTGAGCACCGCCATCTGGAGGATCTCGTTGCGCTTCTTCTCCCCGCCGCTGAAGCCGTCGTTGACCGGCCGCTGTGCGAAGGACACGTCCATGTCCAGGAGTTCCATGCGCTCCATGAGCAGTTCCTGGAAGTCGAAGAGGTCCAGCTCCTCGCCATCCTCGAGCCGGGACTGCAGCGCGGTGCGCATGAAGTTGGCGATCGAGACTCCGGGGATCTCGACGGGGTACTGGAAGGCCATGAACACACCGGCCTGGGCCCGTTCGTCGGGCTCCATCTCCAGCAGGTCCTCGCCGTTGAACTCGGCCGAGCCATCGGTGGCCTCGTACTCCGGATGGCCCGCGATCACCTTCGCCAGCGTGCTCTTGCCGGATCCGTTCGGGCCCATGATCGCGTGGATTTCGCCCGGCCGGATCGCGAGGTCCACGCCCTTCAGAATATCGAGATCCTCGTCCGCAACCCCGGCCTCGAGGCCGGTCACGGTGAGGATGGGGGAATCGTCCATCCCGCTATGCTCCTGACTGTCGGAATTAGGAATAATGATTATTGATTGGGGATTGAAAGCTACCGGAGCGTGGGACGGTCGTCAACGAAGGGAAACGTGACCGCCGTTCGCCCGAGGCGGTGGTGAAGCACGGGGCATGGGACCGAGAAAATGTATACTATACATGACATAATGTAAACTGTGATTTACAGTGTGGGCGGGTGAAGGGGAGCGGCTCGGACGTATCGCCGTCCGAATGCCCGGGGGGGCTTGTCCGCGGGCTGTTAGAAGACCGGCCCCCTGATCCACGTGTCCGACCGGGCCCAGGCTTCCAGGAACAGCTTGTGGACCTCGTCCGCCCGCTTCCCCTTGTCCTGGGCGCGCAATGCTTCTTCCAGCCCGTACAGCGACCAGCCGTTCATCGGGTGGTCCTCCAGCGCGGCCGTGAACACCTCTTCCGCCTCCTGGTAGCGCTCCATGTCGAGCAGCAGATCGCCCAGCCAGTGGCGCGCCGAGAAGTTGAGCGGTTCGGGTTCGTCGTAGCGCAGGTCGTCCTCGTGCTCGATCGCGGCCTCCAGCACGGCGACCGCCCCCTCGTTGTCGCCTTGGTGGCGAAGGATCTCGCCCTCAAGAATCCCGGCCACCGTGCCGAGCAGGTCGGTCGCGGAATGGCCGCGGAAGCTCGCGTTTTCATCTGCATTCTCCACCGCGCGCCTCACCTTCTCCAGGTAGACCTCGGCGCGTCCCGGGTCATCGGTGCGGAGGTATGCGTACCCGCGGGCGAAGTCCCAGAACCCCCGCTGGATCGTCCGGTCGGGCGGGTCGTCCATCTCGAGGATCTCGTCGAAGCGGCCGAAGCGCAGCAGGGTCAGCGCGTGGTAGAAGGCCCCGCCCGGCACGATCTTCCCGTAGTCCTTCGCTGCCTGGATGGCGATCGCCCCCTGTCCGTCCATCGACGCCGCGAAGAGGAGCATGTGGAGGTTGTGGGACGGGTAGATGGCCCACGCGAGGTCCGCCTCTGCGCGCTGGTCGGTGTGCCACGCGGCGAGGTTGCCCCGCACCGCGTCGCCCCAGCGCCCGATCCGGTTGTAGGTGTGCGACGGCATGTGCTGGATGTGGCTCGCACCGGGGATCGACGCGCCCAGGTGGTCGGCGCACGCCTCGGCCTTCTCCGGCTTGATCGTGGGCTCGGTGGCGTGGACGTAGAGGTGGCAGGCGCCGGGGTGCGTGATGTCCATGGCCAGGACGGCCTCGAGGACGGAGTGGATCTTCTGCACGGCCGGCTTCTCGATGTCCCAGCGGCCGCGCCGCGGCTCGAGCAGCATGAGCGACTCGCCGTAGAGCGTCCCCACGTCCAGATCGTGCGGGAATCGCTCGTAGACCTCGGCCATCGCCCGCGCGTAGGCTGAATCCAGCATCTTGCGGGCGTCGCTGTCGTGTTCTACCTCGTAGCGGATCGCCATGGCCTCGATCAGCGCCCTCTCCACCTCGTTGGCGTGGTCACCCGCCAGCTTCTTCGCCTTCTGGATGTTCTCGTACGCGCGCGGCGCGTCGTCACGGCCCATCGGTCCGTTCAGGTACGGTCCCCAGGCCCATGCCTCGGCCCAGAAGCACATCGCGCAATTCGGGTCCTCTCTCTGGGCCTGCCGGAAGGAGCGCGCCGCCCGCAGCGGGGTGAAGGCGTACATCATCTGGATGCCCTGGTTGAAGAACTTCTGCGCCTCGGGCGAATCGGTGGTGATCGCGCGGGTCAGCGGTCCGAGCGCCTCGGGGTAGTAGGTGGCCTCTTCGTCGAAGCCGGCGGGGTACGAAGGGGAGGCGAAAAGCGCGGGGTTGTGCTCCACATCCTGGGCGGTCGCGCCTTGGGCGAGAGCGGCCGTGAGCGAAGCGATGACGATGGCTGTAAGGAGGGAGCGTCCGCTCCCGAGGCGTGTCCGTTCCATGCGTGGCTGTCCGAAGGAGATTCAGATGACTGGTGGCACCGCAAGATGGGTGTTCGCGGGGGTCTCCGCCAGAAGTTAGAATGAAATGCGGCAAACAACCGTAGACCTGAAAAGGTGGCGGCGTGAAGTTCGACTCTACCTGGAGACAGATTGCTCCCTGACCTGGAACGGGAACTCCTGCGGAAGTGCCAGGCGGGCAATTCCCGGTTTTTTGAACCGATCGTGCGGGCGTACGAACATCCGGGCATGCGCATCGCCCTCGGCATGATGGGCAATCCGGACGACGCGCGTGACGCGCTGCAGGATGCTTTCGTCAAGGCGTGGCAGAACCTGTCCCGGTTCGACCTCAAGCGGCGGTTCGCTCCCTGGTTCTTCCAGATCCTTCGGAACCAGTGCCGGGACGCGCTGCGCAGCCGGAAGGTCAGGTTCAACATGGAGGCGCTGGACCAGGGCCTGGAGATGAAGCCCGGCAACCCGGAGGACAGCCCGGAACGCCACGCCGAACGCAGGGCGGCGAAGGAAGTCCTGTGGAAGGGACTGGAGCGTCTGAGTGAAGATCATCGGGAGATACTCGTACTGAAGGAAATCGAAGGGTTTCGCTACGGCGAGATCGCGAGGATATTGAACATTCCGGAAGGGACCGTCGCGAGCCGGCTCTTCCACGCGCGGCGGGCACTGGCGGCCGAGTTGCGGGCCGCCGGGGTCACCTATCCGTGAAACACTTACGGAGAAAACGATTTACGGTCGTTCCGAGGCAGATTGGCCATGGTCGGTAGAACACAGCAGACGGTGAGCCACGAGGACCTCATGCGGTTCCTCGACGGCGAAGTGACGCCCGAGGAGAGGGCGGCCATCGAGGGCCGTCTGGAGGCGTCCAGCGAACTCCGCCGCAAGTTCGCCATCTTCCGCTCCATGAAGGCGGACTTCCGGGACCTCTCGTTCGCGCCACAGGACGGCGACTCGGTGTGGGACCGCATCCGCACGCGGATTTCCATGCCGGTGGGCTGGGGATTGACGATCGCCGGGTTCGTGGGTTGGAGTGCGTACGGGATCTGGACGTTCGTGAAGTCGCCGTCGGCGATCGCGGTCAAGCTGGCGGCCGGGGCGGTGGTCATCGGGATCATGGTTCTTCTCGCCCAGGTGATCTGGGACCGGTACCACGAGTACGGCTCCGATCCCTACAGGAACGTCCATCGATGATCCTCGCCTCGACCGAGACCGTGGCCGGACACCGCGTTGAACGCACCCTGGGGCTGGTGAGGGGGAGTTCCGTCCGCGTACGCCACGTGGGAAAGGACATTATGGCCAGCCTGCGCAATCTGGCGGGGGGCGAGGTGTACGAATACACCAAGCTCATGGCGGAGGTGCGGGAACAGGCGGTGGACCGGATGGTCGCCGATGCGCGGGCTCTCGGAGCGAACGGAATCCTGGCGATCCGCTTCCAGTCTGCGGAGGTGAGCAGGGGCGCGGCCGAGATGATGTGCTACGGCACGGCGGTAAGGCTCAGCGAGGAGGACTGAGAGTCAGGTCGGCAGTCGGCGCAGCCGGTTGTGCGATTGCATCGAGCCTCCACCTTCGCGCACGCGGATCTTTCCGGCCGCGACCTGCTTCCGGCGCCGGTTGAGGCAATCTATTCAGCTTCGGGCACGCCCCGAAACCCCGCGCAATCGACCCCGAAACTCGCCAACCTGATGGACATCACCCGCACGGCGTCCGGATTGGAGTCGATCAGGATGAACCGACGCCCGTTGCGAGCCGCCGCCTCGCCCGTGGTACCGCTTCCTGCGAAGAAATCCAGCACGATGTCGCCCGGATTCGAGTGCACCTTGACGATACGTTCCAGCACCCCCAGGGGCTTCTGTGTCGGATACCCCGTCTTCTCCGTGCCGGTGGCGCTCACGATGGTGTGCCACCACACGTCGGTGGGGGTCTTGCCGCGGGCTGCCTTCTTCTTCCCCACCAGCCCCGGCGCCATATACGGAATTCGATCCATCTCGTCGAAGTTGAAGGTGTACGCGGTGGGGTCCTTCGCGTACCAGAAGATGGTGTCGTGCTTTGCGGGCCACTTCCGCTTCGAGCGCGCGCCGTAGTCGTACGCCCAGATGATCTCGTTCATGAACGATGCGCGGCCGAAGATCTCGTCGAGCAGGACCTTGCAGTAGTGGGCCTCGCGGTAGTCGATGTGGAGGAAGAAGGACCCGTTGGCCGCTAGGACCCGGTGTGCTTCCCGCAGGCGGGGTTCGAGGAAGGCGAGGTAGTCGTCGTGGGTGTCGTCGTAGCCGCTCTGGCCGACGACCTCCGTCCGGTAGCGGGCGCCCTGGAAACCGGTGCGATCCCCGTCGTCGTCGCGCTCGACCCGGATGCGGGTGCGGCTCTGCGTCCTGCCCGTATTGAACGGCGGGTCGATGTAGATGAGGTCGACGGTTCCGGCATCCATTGCCTGCAGGACGGGGAGGTTGTCGGAGAGGATGATTCGCGAACTGACGCACATTGCCGCGGGCCGGGAAGGCGGGGCCCGTCAGGGAAGGTGGTACAGGAGCGTCATCACGAACGAGTCGAACAGGTCCGAGCTGGGCCGGTCCGCCCTGCCCATGGTTCCCTCGACCGCGAAGGTGACGGGGAGGAGCGTGAGACCCACACCCGCTCCCACCCCCGACAGGAGGTATAAATCCCCCCGCCTGGCTTCGGGTTGGGTCCCGATGATTCCGGCTCCCGCTTCGGCGAATCCGTAGAAGACGGGCCCGTCGCCTCTGCCGAACCCCGCCTTGAAACGGGCGGTGAGGTGATAGTCCCGTCGGACGATATCGGCATTCGGAACTTGCGGATCGACCTCGAACCGTATCACCTGGGCGTGGAGCTGTCCTCCCAGCCACGATGCCCGTTGGCCAGGAGTATCCCAGGTCATCTGAAAGCTCGCACCGGGGGACAGGAGGCCGTAGTACTCGATGCGCGCGCCCACCGCGATGTTGAACATACCTCCGTCTGCCGCGGCGGAAGTTGTCGTCTCCTGCTCCTGGCCCTGCAAGCCGGGCGTGAGAATCGTGCCGGCGATCACGGCGGTGAGCACAAGTCGTGGCAAGGAACCCGGTGACGCGTCCCCCCCGTGGTTGCTGATCATGTCTGTCTCCCGTGCAGTAGTGGGGTCCCTTCAGTTCCCCCCATCCGAAACCGCCGCGGCCTCTTTCGCCTTGCGGACCATCTCGCGCACATCGGCCAGCAGCTTCTGCGCGTCGTAGACGATCCCGTCCTTGATCGTGTACTTGATCCCGCCCACCCGTTCCACCTCGCCGGTCTCGTCGTTGAGCTTCACGGAGCCGTTGCCGTAGAGGACCTTGAGGTTCTGGAGCGGGTTCTCGTCCACGACCACCATGTCGGCCTTGAGCCCCTCCCGCAGGATTCCGAAGTCGATCTTCGCGCCCTTGGGGTCGTGGAGCTCCTCGGCGCCGAAGAGGGTAGCCGAACGAATGACCTCGACGGGGTGGAACCCGGCCTCGCGCAGCAGCTCCAGCTCACGGATGTAGTCGAAGCCGTAGAGCTTGTAGATGAAGCCGGAGTCGGAGCCGGTCGTGACGCGGCCGCCGGCGTTCTTGTAGTCGTTGAGGAAGTGCATCCACTTCTGGAAGAAGCGCTTCCAGTGGTACTCGTCCTCGGTGGTCCAGTAGAACCAGTAGGACCCGTGCGCGATGCGCGACGGCTGGTAGAAATCCCACATGCTTGGGAGCGTGTACTCGTCGTGGAAATCGGCCTCGCGGGAGCGCATGACGTCGCGGCTGGCCTCGTAGATGGTCATCGTGGGGTCGAGGCCGAAGCCCAGCTCGAGGAACCGGTCGATCAGGTCGTTCCACTGGTCTGAGCCGGGCTCGGCGGCCTGGTACCAGAGGCGGCCCACGTTGCCGAAGCGGTGCTGCTCGTCCTGGTAGTTGTAGTCGAGCGGCCAGTCCTGGACGCTATAGTCGGTCAGCATCGACTCCATGAGGCCGTAGTAGTGGGTCATCATGTCGAGGCCGACTTCGGCGGCGTCGAGCGCGGTCATGCGCACCACGCCCATCTGGCCGAGGTGGGCGACGCTGCCGAGGCCATGCTTCTT
>VXOC01000181.1:0-10514 GCA_009840215.1 Gemmatimonadota bacterium
CCACCCAATTACATATTTTAATCATCCCGCCACCACCGACATATACACGCGTCAGATCCTCGGCAGCGTCAGATGAGTAAAAGAGCCAGGTTCCCGACGGGGCGGAAGTGGCGGGCGGTGGCCGAGGCGGCGGGCGAGCCGAAGACGATCGTCTGCAACGCCGACGAGGGGGAACCCGGCTGCTTCAAGGACCGGGTGCTGATGGACCACGATCCCCACGGGACGATCGAGGGGATGGCGCTGGCGGCGTATGCGACGGGCTCGGTGCGCGGGTTCATCTACCTGCGCTACGAGTACCCGGAAACGTTCGACATCCTCGAGGGCGCGATCGCGGAGGCGGAGGCGGCGGGGCTGCTGGGCGACGGGATCCTGGGCACGGACTTCTCCTTCCGCCTGATGGTGCGGCGCGGCGCCGGCGCCTACATCTGCGGCGAGGAGACGTCGCTGCTGAACTCGCTGGAAGGCCAACATCCGTTCCCCCGCAACCGCCCCCCCTTCCCCGTCACCCACGGCTACGAGAATCTGCCCACCGTCGTCAACAACGTCGAGACCCTCGCCTCCGCGCCCCCCATCCTCCTCCACGGCGCCGACTGGTACCACGCGCTCGGCCGCGGCGAGCACGCCGGCACCAAGGTCATCAGCCTCTCCGGGGACATCGCACGCCCCGGCAACTACGAAGTCCCCATCGGACTCCCCCTGCAGGAGCTGCTGCACGACTGGGCCGGCGGCCCTCCCCCCGGACGCACCGTCCAGGCCCTCACCATGGCGGGCCTCTCCGGCGGCTTCCTCGCCGGCCCCGACCTGGACGTCACCCTGGACGAGCCCTCCATCCGGTCGAGGGACAGCTTCCTGGGCGCGGGCGGGATCATGGTCTTCGACGACTCCCGCGACATGATCAGGGTCACCCGCGAATCGATGGAGTTCTTCGCCGAGGAGTCGTGCGGGAAGTGCTTCCCCTGCCGGATCGGAACCCAGCGGCTGGTGGAGCGGCTGGAAGGAAAGGGACCCCCGACCGTCGACGCGTGGGTGGACGAGGTGATCGACCTCAACGAGGTCATGAAGAAGACGAGTGCCTGCGGACTGGGCCAGGCGGCCCCCCTGTTGACCGAGAGTCTGATCCGGTACTTTCCCGACCGGATCAGGAAGCATGTGGCGGACCACGGCGGCGGCCGCGGGGCGGCACGGAAAGGCTGACGATGATGAAGCGCAACGGTAGCCCGTCGGCGAACGGGAAGGGCGTCCGGCTCACGATGACGCTGGACGGGGAGAAGGTCGCGTTCAACCGCGGCGAGACGATCTACGAGGTCGCAGAGCGGCACCGGAAGGACATCCCGACGCTCTGCTACGACCCCCGTCTGGAACCGTTCGGGGGCTGCCGTCTCTGCGTGGTCGAGCTGGAGGGAGCGCGCAACCCGGTCGCGTCTTGCACCATGGAGGCCCAGCCCGGAATGCGGGTGCGCACCCGCACGGCGGCGCTCGAGACCCAGCGCCGCATCCTCATGGAGATGGTGGCCTCGGAGAACCGCGACACCGACGTCGACCCCATGCACGGCTACGCGTCACAGGAGATGGCGGAGCTGCTGGACCGCTACGACGCCCGTACCGGCCGCTTCGAGGGGGCGCAGTCGGGCGCCAGCCGCGACGACGACGACAATCCCTTCATCAAGCGCGACTACGACAACTGCATCTCCTGCTACCGCTGCGTGCGCGTCTGCGCCGAACAGGAGGGCGACTACGCGATCTCGATCATGAACCGGGGCTTCCACACGCAGATCACCACCGAGTTCGGCGGCCTGCTCAAGGACTCGGCGTGCACCTTCTGCGGACAGTGCATCCAGACGTGTCCCACCGGCGCGCTGGGCGACCTCAAGGCGCTGGCCAACAAGGACGTCCCCGGCGAGACGAAGAAGACCCGCACGATCTGCCCCTACTGCGGCGTGGGCTGCGCGGTCGACGTCATGACGCGCGAGGAGAAGATCGTCGGCGTGCTCCCCGCCATGGACGGCCCCGCCAACGAGGGGTCGCTATGCGTGAAGGGTCAGTTCGCCTTCGACTTCGTGGGCCACCCCGAGCGCCTCTCCACCCCCTTCATTCGCGACGAGAAGTCCGGCCAGCTCCGCCCCGCCTCGTGGGACGAGGCGCTGGACTTCGCGGCAGGGAAGCTCAAGAAGGTGGTGAAGGACCACGGCCGCCGCGCCGTCTACGGAATCGCCTCCGGACGCGCGCCCCACGAGGCCGCCTACATGATGCAGCGCTTCATAAGGGGGGGATTGGGGACGAATCACATCGACAACTGCAGCCGTGCCTGACACGCCCCCACAGTCGCCGGTCTGGCGGCAACAATCGGACGGGGCGCCATGTCGAACCCGCTCGCGGACATGGACAAGCCCGATGTGATCTTCTGCATCGGCACCAACATGACGGAGTGCCACCCCGTCGCGGCCACGCGGCTCAAGCGGGCGTTGGCGCGCGGCGCGAAGATGATCGTGGCGGATCCGCGGCGGATCGGGCTGGCGGAGATCGCCGACGTCCACCTGCCGCTGCGGGTGGGGTCGGACGTGTCGCTGCTGCTCGCGATGGCACATGTGATCGCACGGGAAGGGCTGGTGGACGAGGGGTTCATGGCCCAACGCACCGCCCACGGCGAGGACTTCCTGAAGCACGTTGAGCGCTACACCCCCGAGTGGGCGGCCGAGATCTGCGAATGCGACGCGCAAGACATCGAGAAGGCGGCGCTGCTCTACGGCGGGGCCGACCGGGGCGCGATCTACTACACCGTCGGCATCACCGAGCACATCTGCGGCGTCGACAACGTCCAGAGCCTCTGCAACCTGGCGCTCCTGACCGGCAACCTGGGCCGCGAGGGCACCGGCGTGAACCCCATGCGCGGCCAGAACAACATCCAGGGCGCGGGCGACGCCGGGGCGCTGCCGAACAACTACCCCGGCTTCCAGACCGTCACCGATCTGGCCCACCAGGAGAAGTTCCACAAGGCCTACGGGCGCAAGGTCGACCTCGAGGTCGGCATGACCAAGGTCACCGCGCTGGACCTCTGCGGCGACGGCATCCACGCGATGATGATCAACGGCGAGAACACCCTGGTCACCGACCCCGACCGCCACCACTGCGAGCACGCGCTGAAGAGCCTCGACTGCCTGATCGTCATCGACATCTTCATGACCGAAACGGCGCGGGTGGCCGACGTGGTCTTCCCGGCCACCGCCTGGGCCGAGACCGACGGCGTATGCACGAACACCGAGCGGCGCGTGCAGCGGTTGCGGGCGGCCGTGCCCCCTCCGGGCGAAGCGAAGCCGGATTGGTGGATCGTCTCCCGGCTCGCCCAGCGGATGGGCTGGAAGGGCTTCGAGTTCGAGTCGGCGAAGGAGGTCTTCAACGAACTTTGCTCGCTGTCATCCACCTACGCCGGACTGGACTGGGACCGGATCGACCGCGGCGAGTACCAGTGGCCGGTGCCCGAGGAGGGACACCCGGGGACACCCCGGCTGCACGAGGAGCGGTTCGAAAACGGCCGCGGCATCTTCAAGATGCTCGAGTACCGGGATCCGGAGGAGACGCTGTCGGAGGACTACCCGATCTGGCTGACCACCGGCCGCCGGCTGCCGCAGTACCACACGCGCACGCAGACGGGACGGGCCGCGGGGATCGACTACCTGCTCTCGGAGGAGACGCTCGAGGTGCACCCCGACGACATCGCGCGGCTGGGTCTGGAGGACGGCGGCTGGGCCGAGATGAGCAACCCGCGCGGATGCCTGCACGTGAAGGTGCGCGCGACGACCAAGTCGCCGAAGGGGACGGTGTTTGCGTCGTTCGCGTTTGAGGACGTGCCGGTGAACGTGCTGACGGGCGGCGGGTACGATCCGGTGACGCAGACGGCGGCGTTGAAGGCTTGTCCGGTGGCGTTGAAGCCGGTGGGGCCGCCGCCGGCTTTGGGGGGGGCACCGGGGCCTCAGCCAGGGCTTGGGCGGCTGTAGCCGGGCCGGATACCTCCGCCCGCCGACAACCGCCCGATGACGCGCCGCTGATAGCCCCGCGTTAGATTCCTCCCGCCTCAAGCCGAAGGGAGGGACGACGTGGTGCCCCAGGAAAGTCTGTCGAAAATCAGAACCATCGTGGAACGCGCCTACGCCGACCATTTCGGCGCGCACCGGACGGAGATGACGATCGGGCAGTTCGTGGATCACTACGGGTACGACATCGTGGACGTCGTCTTCGTTTTCGACGAGATGCCGCCCAGGTTCGGGGGCAGGGAGATCGTGGACTTCGAGTGGCAGGTGGAGGAGGAGATGACCGAAGAGGATCTGCTCATCGACACCGGCTTCCAATACCACCTGCGGGCGGAACTGGAAGAGGCGCTGTCGGAGGACGGGCGGTGAATCCCGACCACTGGCTCGACGCGGCCGCGCGGCTTCTCCATCAGCCTCGACGGGGGGCGCCCCGCCAGGTGTACCTCCGGTGCGCCGTCAGTCTCATCTACTACGCGCTGTTCCACTGGCTGGCGAACTCCGCCGCCGACGCACTCGCCGGTGCGACGAAGCCGCGAGACCGGAGTTGGACGCGGGTCTATCGCAGCCTCCAGCACCGGCAGGTGCGCGAACAATGCCGCAAGGGGCGACGGCCCGGTGGCCTGCCGTCATCGATTCACCGTTTTGCCACGGAAATCGCTGTCATGCAGGCCAGGAGGCACAGCGCCGACTATGACCCGGGCACGCGGTTCTCGAAGAGTGGCGTGGCGGCCTCTCTGGAAAGGGCAAATCGCGCCATTCGGGACGCCGAGGGTGCGACGCCAGCCGAAAAACGGGTTCTCGCCATACACGTGCTCTTCAGGGAGCGGGCCGTCTGAGCCGGAAGCCGGGCGGGTTTCGGGTGGGGCGGGCGTGACCCAGGGCCGGGTCGAGCCGCCGGGCGTCTTGCACCCGGTGCCCCCGCTGGGAATGGACCGATGAGGCCGAACTGGCCGTGTCGCGGGATGTAAAGCTACAGATGACATTGTGTAAACTAAACATCACATTGTCGATCCTACTCGGGGCGTAACACCCCGAGGACTGACGCGCCTTGCGGAAGTCAGGCACGGATGAAATCGTAAGCGGATGCCACCCAACCACCTCTCCCCCATCGTCGACAACCGGGCCCGCAAGGTCGGCGACTTCCTGAAGCGGGAGATCCACCCTGGCAGCACGCTTTCGGTCGTCTCCGCCTACTTCACCATCTACGGCTACGGCGCGCTTCGCGAACGCTTCGACGAGATCGGGAGAATGCGGTTTCTATACGGCGATCCCCGAGGGGTGGGTGATCTGGATCCGTCCGACGCCCAAGCCAAGACCTTCCGCCTCACCGACGATGGCGGGCTGGAGCTCTCACAGGCGCTCGCGCAGAAGCCTCTCGCGCGCGCTGGCAGCGAGTATGGTGATGAGCGTTCCGGATATGACGCGGAGAAACGCGCCCACAGCGGGGCCGACCAGATCGAACATCACGAAGCTCGCACCTCGCAGCGGCACGGGGCGACACTGTTGGTCCCCTCGCCTGCCTCCCGTTCGAGGGCGGCCATCTCGGTCCAGAGCTCGAGTGGGCCAACATCTTCCCCCGTCGGCACGACCCCTTCAGGGGTAGTTTCCGTGTCCGCGCTCAACGATAGACCGACTTGGCACCGAGGCCAGCCTCGGGAAGAGGGACGATGCCCTGTTCGGCCATGGCGGTGAACACGTCCAGGGCCATCGCCGCGACACCGTGAAGACCCGAAAACCTCCGAACGGAGACTCCACGATGCGGGAGGTGGAATCAACCGCCGCCGGAGAGGCGCCACGCCTTTCCACTTCCTCGACCGCTTCCCGGAACGTCTTGCACTGGTAGTTGGGTTCGACACGCGGAAGAGTCTTCAGGTTCATCATTGGCGGAACATCATCGGATTGGCGTTCGGGGCGGTCGCCCGATACGACAGCCTGCTGCACGCGATTCCCAACTCGCGCGTGCTACTCTCGCCGCTCTTCACGCAGGAGGCGGTTCTGTCCTCACGCATCGAGGGCACGCGGGCGACCATGAACGAGGTTCTGGAGTTCGAGGCGAACGGGAGCGTGCAGTCGCCCGAGCTGAGCGCGGACATTCACGAGATCCTGAACTATCGCCGGGCGATGATCGAGGCCGAACAGATGCTGGAGAAGCTTCCGGTGTCACTTCGAGTCATCCGCCGGGCCCACGGGGTTCTGCTCGACGGCGTGCGCGGAGCCAGCAATCCCGTTGCTGCTGTGGCAGTGGGAGGTGATCGAGCAGCCGCACCTCTACATCAGCGGATACCTGGAAGCTCACAGGGACGACTACTACGAAGCCCTTCTAACCGTGTCGCGGGATCGGGACTGGACCGTGTGGGTCCGTTTCTTCCTGATAGCCGTGCGAACCCAGGCGGAGGAGAACCTGGGGAAGGCGCGCGCGATTGTCGGGCTCTACGACGATCTCAGGCGGCGGATGCCCGACATGACCCGGTCTCGGTATTCGATGGCCGCGCCGGACTGGATCTTCGGTCATCCGATCTTCTCGGGGGCGATGTTCTTCCGGCAGGCCCGCATACCCGAGCGGACCGCCCGGCGCCTGCTCGCGGTGCTGCGCGACAACGGCGTGATCAGAGACCTTGCGCCGGCATCGGGACGCCGGTCGCGGCTGCTCGTCTTCCCCGACCTTCTGAACATTGCGGAAGGAAGGCCGGCCTTCTGACCCGAAGCCACCGGGCGCGACGCCCCGCGTGAGAACACCCCATTGGTGCACGAAAGACTTTGTCGGTCACTTTGTGGCCGAAAGTGTCCGGCAAACGGATTTGTCGGACACTTGTGTCAGAGGCTGCGGTCGGCGTCTGCTGCAATCCACCTGGCCTGCGCGATCACCCCCCGCGCACGATCCGCAGCTGAACCACGTAGGGCACGTCCAGCTCGTCCAGCGTCACGCCGGTAACCCGGTCGGTGCCGAATACCGGGAAGGGCTTCTTCTCGATCGGGACGGGCGACGCCACGCGTCCCACGTAATACCCGCGCTCGTCGAATACCTCCCACGCCCAGGTCGCGCCCTGCTCCGTCTCGATCCAGACCCAGCCGTCGGGACCGGTCCGGATATCCTCAAGGGCGCGTTTTCGCTCCGGCAGCCTGCGCGCGGTGATTCCGATGGCGTCCGCGATGCTGTCCCGCTCCCGCCCCTCAAGCCTGGGCGCCTCGCGATCCAGTCGCACGGTTCGCAGGGTGTCCCCGCCGTACGTCGTCTCGTGGATGGCGAAGGCGGAGGAATTGGCCTGCCACATGTTCCCGGACGGGTTCATCGTCCAGAGGATACTCGGCAAGTACGGTATCCCGCGCTGCACGCTGATCCGGCTGCCGCCCACAGCCGCCTGTTCGGTGAACGCCTCGCGCGTCGGCATCCGCTCCGGCTCCGGAGCGCTCTCCAGAGAGTCCAGTCCCGGCCCGGTTCCGTACTTGACGAAGCTGTCGAAGCCCGGTATCCAGACGTGCAGACTACCTCCCCCATCAACCCACATCGGCCACGGATGGGCGGCGGCCGGACCCAGCCGCATGGGGTGTGTCGCCAGGACGGTTCCGAGGGAATCGAAGACGGTCAGGCGTTCAGCAATCGAATCGATCGTCCAAAGGAATCCGGGCGGCTGCCAGGCGATCCCCGCCAGCAAGCTGAATTCCCCGGGTCCTTCACCGGACCGGCCGAAGGTTCTCACACACTCTCCCTCGGGTGAGAAGACCCGGATTTCGCTCGACTGCGAGTCGGCCACATAGATCCGGCCGTCGCCGTCCACCGCCAGGGACATGATCCTGCCGAAGGCGTCGCAGGTGTCATCCAACGAGCCGATTCTGAGCACCTCGACGAGCGTCGGCACTCCCTGCGGTCCCGCCTGGGGGGAATCCGGGTTGGATACGACGATCCGTCCGCCTTCCAAGGTGTCCACGCGCACGCGCTGGCCGCCGCGTTCCTGCGCAACGGCCGCGCTCGTCGTGGTCACCAGCAGTGTGCCGACGGCGACTGCCAGGCTTGAGGTGGGGACGGTGGTTCGCATGAGGTCTCCTGCTCTCTGTTGACTGAGGTGGGTAAGGACCAGTTTACAAAATGGCAACCGGAGTTGACAATTCGGTGCTACAATGGATTCCGTTCGGTAGAACCGCTCATCCGCCCCGCACAACGCGCAGCTGCACCACATACGGCACGTCCAGCTCGCCAAGGGTCACGGCGGTCACCGTGCCGGCTCCGAATACCGGGAAGGGCCACTTCTCGATCGGCACCGGCGGCACCACGCGGCCCATGTAGTAGCCGCGCTCGTCGAATACGTCCCAGCCGACCGTCGCCACCCTTTCCGTATCGACCCAGACCCATCCGTCGGGGCCTGTGCCAATGGTCTCGATGGCGTGCTTCCACTCCGGAAGCCTGTGCGCGGCGATTTCGGCGTCACCCGCGATACTGTCGCGCTCCCGTCCTTCCAGCCTCGGCGCCTCCCGGTCCAGCTGAATGGTGCGCAGGGTGTCTCCGGCCCGGGTCGTCTCGTGGATGGCGAAGGCGGAGGTGCGGGCCTGCCAGATATTCCCCGCCGGATTCACGGTCCACTGCACTCTCGGCGCGTACGGAATCACGAACTCCATGGCCATCCGGTTGTTCCCCACATCGATCTCGCGCGTGTATCGCATCCGTGGATCCGGCGGGATCGCCGGCTGCGGAACGCTCGCCAGAGAGTCGAGTTCCGGGCCCGTGCCGTACTCCACGATGGTGCCTGACCCCGGTCCGGATCCCGGCAACCAGATGTGCAGACTCCCACCGGTATCGACCCAGAGTGGCCAGGGGACGCTGGCCGCCTGACCCAGCTGCAAGCGGTGCGTCGCAAGCACGCTGCCCAGCGGGTCGAAGACCGTAGCGCGGCTTCGCAGCCCGTCGATCGCCCACAGGTAGTCGGGCGGCTGCCACGCGATCCCCACCAGCCAGCCGAATTCGCCGGGTCCTTCGCCGGACCGCCCGAAGGATCTCAGACAATCACCCTCGGGCGTGAACACGCGAATCTCGTTCGCCGGCCGGTCGGCGACGTAGATCCGGCCATCGCCGTCCACGGCGAGCGAGTAGACCTGGCCGAAGGCATCGCAGGTGCCGTCGGTCGACCCGATTCTGAGCACCTCGACGAGCGTCGGCACTCCCTGCGTCCCCGCCTGGGGGGAATCCGGGTTGGATACGACGATCCGTCCGCCCACGAGCGTGTCCGCGCGTACGCGACCGTCGTCGCGCTGTTGCGCGGTGGTCCGGGCGGCCGTGCCCGCGAGGAGTGCTCCGACGACGAGCGCGGAGATGGTTGTGCGGATCGTGACTGGCATGAGGTCTCCCTGCCTGCTGTCGTCTGCGGTCCCTCGCTGCGTCGCTCCTTCCCTGGGGTTTTGACGCCTGGTGGGGATGTGCCGTTGCCCGCAGCGGCCCCGCACTGCGGCCGGTGCGCACCTTCGCCGGTGCCTGCCCGCGTCCGGGGAGGCCCCACCCGGATATGTATCGTTTCTCGTTCTTGATACATCCCGGATCTCACCCTTCGTATACCTCATCCATCACTGCCAGTATATCCCCCGCACCCCCCAGGTACCGCTCCCGCGCAACCGCCCTCATCTCGCGCGGAATCCCGTGCAGCGCCTCCGCGATCGGGCCCGCGATCGCGGCCACCGTGTCGGAATCGCCGCCGAGCGACACCGCGTTCCTGATCGCGTCCTCGAACGACGCCGATTCCAGCGCGCAGGTTATCGACTCGGGGACGGTCTCCTGGCAGGTCTCGTTGAAGGCGTAGCCGGGGCGGATCTCGTCCACGGTGCGGGACAGGTCGTAGGCGTACTCGGTGGCGATCGTCGCGCGGATCGCCGCGGGGTCCTGGCCGTTCAGGGCCAGCCAGATGGCGTGGACGGTGGCCCGCGCGCCCTTCATCCCCTCGGGGTGATCGTGGGTGATGGCGGTGACCCGGTCGGAGGCGGCGAGTGAGGCGGGTAGGTCGTCCCGGTTGAGGAAAGCGGCGGGGGAGACGCGCATGGCCGCGCCGTTGCCGAAGCTGTTGTAGGGCTCGGGGGACTCGTGATGCATCCACTCCGCGAACCAGCCGCCGTAGGACATGCCGGGGTGGCGGCGGCACCACTCCTGCAGGGTCGCGGCCGGCGGAAGGTCGCGCAGCAGGATGTCGGCGACCGCGGCCGTGCAGACGGAATCGTCCGTGAAGCGGCCCCGCTCGCTGAAGAACTCGAAGTCCTTCGTCTTGATCCGGTCCCATTCGTACACGGAACCGGCGATGTCGCCGATGATCGCGCCCCACATGGCTGCCCTCCGGGGGTTGTTGTGGACCCTGCCGCGACGGCTCCGCGTCTTGCCCCGCGAGCCGCTTCAGCGCCAGACTTCGCAGGCCGTTTTCTCCCGCCCATCCCCCCCCCCCCCGGGAGGTTTTAGAAAAAGACGTCCCCCCCGCCCGAGGAGGCGGGAGGGGTGGGCGGTGGGAGGGGGCTAAAAAA
>VXOC01000181.1:10524-14917 GCA_009840215.1 Gemmatimonadota bacterium
TATAAGATTCAGCTCCCGCACCGCGCCCCCACACAGGACATCCATGCTCTCCGACATCGAAATCGCGCAAGCCCACAAGATGAAGCCGATCGCCGAGATCGCCGCCACGGCAGGCCTCGGCGAAGACGAGATTCTGCAGTACGGACACTACAAGGCCAAGGTCCCCCTCGACGTCGTCCGGACCCGGCCGGACCGCGACGCCAAGCTGGTGCTGGTCACCGGTTGCAGCCCCACGGCCGCCGGCGAGGGCAAGTCGACCATCTCGGTGGGACTCGCGGACGCGCTCAATCTGCGGGGACGGAACCCGGTGCTGTGCATCCGGGAGGCGTCGCTGGGACCCGTCTTCGGGATCAAGGGCGGTGCGGCCGGCGGGGGCTATTCGCAGGTCGTCCCCATGGAGGACATCAACCTCCACTTCACCGGCGACTTCCACGCGATCACCTCCGCGCACGCGCTCCTGTCGGCCATGCTCGACAACCACCTCTTCCGGCCGAACAGCACGGGGCTGGACCACCGGCGCATCACGTGGGGCCGCGCCGTTGACATGAACGACCGGGCGCTGCGCAAGGTGATCGTCGGGCTGGGCGGCCCCTTCGGCGGGATCCCGCGCGAGGACGGCTTCATGATCACGGCGGCGTCGGAGGTCATGGCGATCTTCTGCCTGGCGAAGGATCTGCCCGATCTGAAGCGGCGGCTCGGGGACATCATCATCGGGTACACGCGGACGCGCGATCCGGTCCGCTGCCGCGACATCGGCGCCCACGAGGCGATGACCGTCCTGCTGCGGGACGCGCTCGACCCCAACCTGGTGCAGACGCTGGGGGGGACGCCGGCCTTCATCCACGGGGGACCCTTCGCCAACATCGCGCACGGCTGCAACTCGCTGATCGCGACCCGGGCCGGGCTCAAGCTGGCCGACATCGTGGTGACGGAAGCCGGGTTCGGCGCGGACCTGGGGGCCGAGAAGTTCTTCGACATCAAGTGCCGGCTGGGCGGGCTCAGCCCGGACGCGGTCGCGATCGTGTCGACGATCCGCGCGCTCAAGATGAACGGCGGCGCGTCGAAGGACTCGCTGGCGAACGAGGACCTGGAGGCGCTGGGTGCGGGGATGCAGAATCTGTACGGGCACGTCGAGAACGTGGCCAAGTTCGGGGTGCCGGCGGTGGTGGCGCTGAACCGCTTCGCGAGCGACACGGAGGCCGAGGTCGCGACGGTGCTGGACGGCTGCGCGGCGCGGGGGATCCACGCAGTCGAGGCCGATCCTCACGGCGGGGGCGGACCGGGGTGTGTGGACCTCGCCGACGCCGTATGGAAGATCGCGAACGGCGGCGACGCCGACTTCCGGCCCCTCTATCCGGACCACATGCCGTTGAGCGAGAAGATCGAGACGGTGGCGACGGAGATCTACGGGGCGGATGGGGTGGACTTTCAGCCTGGGGTGACGGCCGAGCTGGAACGACTGGAATCGTTCGGGCTGGCGAACGCGCCCGTCTGCATCGCCAAGACGCAGTATTCGTTCTCGGACAATCCGGCGTTGCTGGGGCGGCCGCGCGGCTTCCGGATCACGGTACGCGAGGTCACGCCCTCGGCGGGCGCGGGGTTCGTGGTGGTGAAGACGGGGTCGATCATGACGATGCCGGGGCTGGCGGCGAAACCGGCCGCGCTGGCCATGACGATCGACGAGGATGGGGTGATCGGGGGGTTGATGTAAGGGGGGGTCGAGCAGCATCCGCTCCGTGCGTCATGTTCCCCCTGGAATCACGCCGCGCGCCGCGTCGATCGCGCCCGCGAACGCCCGCATCTGAATATCGCAAAACAGGCGCACCAGCGGCCGAAGATCCCCGGCATCGGCCATCTCCAGAGCGTCGATGTACTCCGCTCGCGCCGCATCCGTCACCACCAGCGGGAACCACAGCGCGCGAATCATCACCAACGTCGCCAAAGCGCGCGCCACGCGGCCGTTTCCGTCCTGGAAGGGGTGGATCTGCACGAACCGGTGATGAAGCCAGGCGCCCTCGACCTCGGGCGGGACTCCCTGCTCCCCGTGCTTCAGGTGCATCGCCAGCAGCCTGTCCATCTCCGAGGCCACCTGCTCGGGGGGACAGTACTCGTGGACCAGACCGTCAGGCCGCACCGGGTTGTTGGGCCGCTTCTTGTAGTCCCCTCTGATCAGCGGCATTTCCACGCGACGCCCGAAGATGTCACGGCCGCTGGCTGTTTCCTGATGGGCCAGAAGCACAGCGTGGAGTTCCTTGATGTAGCTGGTCGAAAGTTGGCGCTCCCGCCTGACGAAATCGAACAATCCGTCCACCGCAGCGGCATGGGCCTGAAGCATGTCCAAGACGAGTGCAGGATCCCGGTCCGTGGCCGAAGAGGGGATCAACTCCTCGCGCAGTCCATGTTCGATCAGGACTTCCGTGATCCCCCGGGTCAGCGTGTAGACCCGTTCGATCAGCCCTGTCTCGATCGCCCACTCGCGTTTCAGGCGTTCGTTGAACTCGGCGATGGCGCCCTCCGCACCCAGCCCCTGGCGCATCGTGCGCCAGTCGCCGGCCAGCCGGTGGAGATCGGCATCGGCAAGGTCTTGCCAACCGGAGGGGAGGTCCTCGATGGGCCGCCAGGCATGGCCCACCGAGACACTTCGGGAGTCCTGGGGCATGTCCGTTCCGTTCTGAAGCGGGAAACGCTGTGGCAATATAGCAGGGGGCAACTCACACACTGTATGGGGAACAACTTTGTTCACGGCTGTTGGCCTTTCTCATGGAGATGATCCGAGTGTTCCTGCCGCGCCGCGTGTGGGCGATCACAAATTGGTCTCGAATCCCTCAAGCTCCGTCCAACGCGGTCAGGTGGCCGGCAGCACCCTGATGTCGGGACATTCGAGCAGCGTCCGGTCCGCCGTCACCAGCGTGAACCCGTGGACCATGGCCGTCGCCGCGATGAAGCGGTCGGCCGGATCGTCGTGGGGCAGACGGACGCTCCGGCTTCGGAGCGCGACCTCGTGGGTCAGCGGCAACTCCCGCATCGGCCAGGTCGCGAGGGCCGAGCGGATCCACCACCAGGGATCGGGAGCGAGTTCCACCCGTCCCTTCTCCGCGAGAAGCAGCGCCTCCCAGATGCTCACGGGGGAAAGAGCCACGGTGTTTCGAGGCTTCAACAGAGCGGCGCGGGCCCTGGTCGAGACGCGGTCCGGGCTCCCCACGCTCCAGATCCAGACGTGCGTGTCCAGCAGCAGGTTCACCGCGCCTCGCCATCATCTTCGCCGGACATCGCGTCCGAACGGTAGACATCCCAGTCGGACAGCTCCGATACGGGCGAAATGATGTCGCCCGTGATCGCTGTGACATCTCGCATGGCCCCCAGCCATTCCACCGGTTCGGCCTCGGCGTCCGGACACGGATCGGTCGTATCGTCCGGGGAGTCGGTCGCATCGTTCGGGACCGCCGGAGACGGGCCGTAGGCGGCGCGGGCCCGCTCGCGCATCAGTCCGTAGCTTAGATCCGGGACGGCATACCGACTCAGGAGATGGCGCAGTTCGCCCTCCAGCGAGCGGTGATTCCGCTTGGCCCGCGCCTTGAGCCTCGCGATGACCTCGTCGTCCACGTTCCTGATCGTGAGTACGCCCATCGGTGTGTCTCCCTGTTCGAATGACGAATGCATAGTGTAGTGACAATGCAGGCGTTATGCCAGCTTTGGCTCGGCCGCCGACGCCGATTTATCATGGGAGGGATGGATTCATCTTCGACTGGCGGTCGCATCATTCTGTCGGACAACCTCCCGGTGCTTCAAGCGATGAGCGCCGGGAGCGTGGGGCTCGCGACGAGGTCTGGCGGCGCGACCGAAAGTTCAGGGAGAAGAACCCGGACTATCGGCCCAATATGCCGTGCGTGTACGTCGGCCAGACTTCGCTCGATCCCGAGAAGCGCTTCAAGCAACACAAGAACGGCTACAAGGCCTCGTGTAGAGCGCGAAAGTACGGAGTCCGTCTCCTACCGCACCTCTACAACGACCTCAATCCGGTTCCGGCAGCGGAACGGCTGGAACAAGAGGAGCGCCTGGCGCGCGATCTGCAAGGGAAGGGCTACGCAGTATGGTGGAATTGACGGCTTCGGTTCCGTAGGCGTCAGGCCGATGCCGGTCACAATCCCGCCGTCCCGTTCCGGGTGGACGTGACACTGCCGCGACCGGCCGTCGCCGGCCGCCCGAGCGGCCAACCGTCGCCACGCGACCGCCCCGTTCCCCGAATCCAGACGCACGGCATCCCGCAGGCGCAACTGCATGACGATCCCGATTCTGCGACGGCGGCCATCGTCCTCGTGGCACCTGCCACCCTCCTCCCCACCCCACCCCACCGCCGCACGGGAACGCCACCGCCCGTACCACGGCCTCACGC
>VXOC01000254.1 GCA_009840215.1 Gemmatimonadota bacterium
CCACCCCACGCCCCACCCCTTCCGGCGACGACCTCTGGCGCCGCTTCGCCCGCGAGGTCGACCACCCGGTCTTCCCGGTCCGGGAAGGCGACCGCGTGGAAACCATGGACAAGGTGCGCCGCCTCACCGCGGAGCACATGGTGCTCTCGAAGCGGATCCATTCGCACGTCCATTCGATCATCGAAATCGACTTCAGCGTCGTGGACCGGATCCGGCGCGAGAACAAGGCACGATGGGCGAAACGCGGTGCGCGCGTCTCCTACACGGCATTCGTCGCGTGGGCCTGTTCCCGCATCCTGCGGGACTTTCCGTCCGTCAACGGTGTCCTTTCAGGGAACAACGTCATCTACCGTGGTTCGGTGAACCTCGGGATGGCGGTGGACCTCAACCCGGGCCTGATCGTTCCGGTCATTCACGACGCGGACGACCTGAGTCTGGTGGGTACCGCCAGGAAGATCATCGACCTCGCCACGCGCGCGAAGGACCGGCAGCTCTCGCCGTCGGAGATCCAGGGAGCCACCTTCACCATCACCAACCCCGGCGTCCTGGGCACCATGGTGGGCATGCCCATCATCCCCAGGGGGACTTCGGCGATCCTGGGGACGGGATCGATCGAGAAGCGGGTGGTGGTGCTGACCGATCCCCGGTCCGGCCAGGACTCGATGGCCATCCGCAAACGGTCCTTCTTCTCGCTCGGGTACGATCACCGGCTGGTCGACGGGGCCGACTCGGCGCGCTTCCTGTCCGCGCTCAAGGAACTGCTCGAGGACTTCCCCGAGGACGCCTGACACCAGGGTGCCCCGAGGGCACATGCGGGAGGAAGTCGTGACGACGAGACTGGCCGCCGAGGCAGGAGTGACGCACCGGTCCGACCCGCCCTCGCGCGGTTTGTGGAAGGACCGAACCCTCGTGGTACGCCGGCTGGGCCTGACCGGCTATCGGGGCGCGCTCGAACTCCAGGCCGCCCTCGTCGAGCGACGAAGAAGCGGAGAGATCCCCGACACCCTGCTGCTCCTCGAACACCCCCACGTAATCACGCTGGGGTCTTCCGGCGACCGCAGCCACCTCCTTCTGTCACCCGATGAGCTCGCCGCCCGGGGCATCGAGGTGCACCGGGCGGGGCGCGGCGGCGACGTGACCTATCACGGGCCGGGCCAGCTGGTCGGCTACCCGATCCTGGACCTCAAGCCGGATCGCAGGGACCTCCATGCCTACCTGCGCAGTCTGGAAGCCGTGGTGATCGGGGTGCTCCGCACCTTCGGCATCCAGGGCGAGCGTGACAAGAGCGCGACGGGGGTGTGGGCGCGGGGTGCCAAGGCCGCGGCCATCGGGATTCGGGTATCGTCGGGGTGGATCACGTCCCACGGGTTTGCCGTCAACGCGAACACCGACCTGTCGTACTTCGACGCCATCGTGCCGTGCGGTCTGCACGGCCGCACGGTCACGAGCCTCACCAGGCTGTTACAGCGCGAGATCACCCCTGCGACCGTTGCGCCGGCCGTCGTCGCGGCGATGGTGGCGGAATTCGGCTACGGCTCCGTCCGGGACACGCCGGCAGACTGCTAGCGCTTTCTGCTGGCACCGGATTCCCCCCGCCCTCGCGTCTGGCCCGCTATTCCTCCTCCAGCGGCGGCGCGAACTCGAAGTAATCGAGATACAACTCCTTCTCGTCGCGCTGCTCCTCCAGCCAGTCACCGAAACCCGAAGGCACCGGTGCGGACGCCGCGGACAGTTCCCGGGCAGCCCTCTGCGCCAGATCGTTCACATACTCGTTCCTGGGGTCGCCTGCGTGCCCCCGAATCCACTCCCAGGTCACGTCGTGGCGCGCCGCGATCCGATCCAGCCGCCGCCACAGGTCCAGGTTCTCGATGGGGCCACCCTTGCGTTTCCATCCCCTGCGCTTCCAGCCCGGCATCCACTCGGAGGCGCCCTTGACCAGATACTGGGAGTCGGAGACGAACCGGACCGTGCAACGCCCCTTCAGCGCGCCCAGAGCCAGGATGGCGCTGGTGATCGCCATGCGGTTGTTGGTGGTGGACGGATCGGAGGTCCACAGGTCCCTGCGTTCCCAGACCCCGTCCTTCCAGTGTTCCAGGAGAACGGCAGCGCCCCCGGGGCGGTCACGACCGGCAAACTGGTTGCCCAGACACGACTCGTCGGCGTGGACAATGACCAGCGGAGCGGTTGTCGCCATGCGCTCATCTCCGGTTTTCGGGCGGGTTTCGGCGCGGCGCCGACCCCGCCGCGTCCGTTCTCGTGAAAATAGCGGGTCCCGGAAGTCTGCGAGCCATCGGGCAACCGTGATAATTCCGGCACACGACACTAGATTCAACACGATGACCCCTGCCAATCCATCCGCGAGCCCCTCGCGCGACGATCCACCGCGCCCCGCCTGCCTCCTCCTCGAGGACGGGCGCCGCTTCGATGGGTTTTCCCTCGGCGTCCATGGCGTCACACTGGGCGAAGTCGTCTTCAACACCTCGATGACCGGCTACCAGGAGGTGCTCACCGACCCCTCCTACGCGGGACAGCTGGTCACCATGACCTATCCGCTGATCGGCAACTACGGGACCAACGCCGAGGACGTGGAGTCCGTTCGGCCCCAGGTCGCCGGGTTCGTCGTGCGCGAGGCGGCGCGCGCGCCCAGTTCCTGGCGGAGCCGGGACACGCTGGAGGACTACCTCCACCGTCACGGCGTGGTGGGGATCCGGGACGTGGACACCCGTGCGCTCACGCGCCATATCCGCAACGAGGGCGCGATGCGTGCCGCGATCGCACCGGGTGATGCGCCGCAGCAGGAGCTCCTGGAGCGCGTGCTCGCCCACCCGAAGATGGAGGGTCTGGAGCTGGCCTGTGGCGTCTCGACCGACCGCAGCTATGTGGTCCCCGCGGCGGGTAGGGAGGAGTATCACGTGGCAGCCTTCGACTTCGGGGTCAAGGCGAATTCGCCGCGGCTGCTTTCCGAGCGGGGTTGTCGTGTCACCGTGCTGCCGTCGGATGCGGATACCGCCGAGGTGCTGGCTCTGAATCCGGACGGCCTCTTCCTCTCCAACGGACCAGGTGATCCGGCTGCGGTGGAGCGGGTGGCCGAGACGATCCTCGAAGTGGCCGGAAGGGGAATCCCCGTCTTCGGGATCTGCCTTGGCCACCAGCTCATCGCCCGTGCCTTCGGGGCGGACACCTTCAAATTGCCATTCGGCCACCATGGCGCGAACCACCCGGTCATGAACCACGATCTTCGCACGGTGGAGATCACCTCCCAGAATCACGGCTTCGCGGTGAGGGGCGGGGAAGGGGATGAAGTCCCCGGCGCACCCGGGCTCAGGGTCACGCACAGCAACCTCTACGACGGCACAGTGGCGGGCGTCTCCCACGCCGAGCTGCCCGTCATGGCGGTCCAGTACCATCCGGAAGCGGCGCCCGGACCCCACGATAGCCGTTATCTTTTTTGCGATTTCGTGGCCTTGATGGCCGCACGCGCCCGGACCTCCGTGTAGAGCCTGATGACTATCCAACTTGACGTTAGGCGCAGGACCCTGTTACTTACCGACCCACAACCAACAGCCAACTCGTTACAGCGAGAGGGGCGGAGCAGCCAACTGGGCGCCTCGGGCGCCGGCTCGGAGGAGGGGCAATGACGAAAGCGGATCTCGTTGAGCAGGTAGCCGAGGCGATCGGCCCGGGTCTCACAAAGAAGGAGTGCGCCCTGGTGGTCGATGGATTCCTCAATGCGGTCAAGCAGGCTCTCGCGCAGGGGAATGGAATCGAAATAAGAGGCTTCGGCACCTTCAAGGTGCGTCACCGCAAGGCGCGCGTAGCAAGAAACCCGAGAACGGGGGAACCGGTGCAGGTTCCCGCCCGCGTATCACCGGTTTTCAAGCCGTCCAAACACCTGCGCGCCCGGGTCGCGCGCATCGAGGTGTCCGACGGGCAGTCGACCGGGTCCGGTTAGCGGCAAACTCAGCGGGTATTGTCCGGTGGAGGTCACGGTCCTTTTCTTTGCCGCCCACCGGGAGCGGGTCGGTACTGCGGATGTGGTCGTCTCCTTGCCGGATCGCGCCACCGTAGGCACACTTCTTTCTGAGTTGCGGGCCCGTGGCGGTGGCTGGGCCGACCTTCCGTCCGCCCCCGCCGTCGCGGTCAATCGCAGCTACGCCAACGTCGACAGCGAATTGTCCGACGGAGACGAAGTGGCCCTGATTCCCCCGGTTGCCGGGGGTTGACACGGCAGAGTCCGGAAATGACCTGGAGCGACATAACCATAGACCCCATCGACCCTTCCGCCGTCGTGGAGCGGGTCGGCGCACCGGAGGACGGCGCCGTGGCGCTGTTTCTGGGCACCGTCCGCAACCTCAACGAGGGGCGCCCGGTCGGGGGGATGGAGTACGAGGGATACGCCGAGATGGCGCGCGAACAGCTGGCGGCGATCGTCTCTGAAGCCGCCGCCCGGGCCGGGAGCGACCGGATTGCCGCGGTTCACCGCCTCGGCGAGCTGGCGGTCGGCGAGGTGAGCGTGGCGATCGCGGTCTCGACCCCTCACAGGGCGGAGGCCTTCGAAGCGGCCCGGTACGTGATCGAGGAGATCAAGAAGCGGCTGCCGGTTTGGAAGCGCGAGCGCTACCTGGACGGCGAGTCCGAGTGGCTGGAGGGGCAGGTGCCGGTGGCGGTTGCCGGCAGTGACGGCTACGGGGACGGCTCCGGACCGAGTCGGCTGAGGGTGGGGCGGGCCGGCGAATGAGCTACGCAACGCCCCAGGTCCGGTCGTCCGCGAACGGAACGCGACACGACATGGTGGACGGTTTCGGGCGCCGCATCGAGTACCTGCGGATCTCGGTGACGGACAAGTGCAACCTGCGTTGCGTCTACTGCATGCCCGAGGAGGGTCTTCCATGGCTCCGCCGCGGTGAAATCCTCACCTACGAGGAGATCGCCGAAATCGTCAGTGTGATGGCGGACATGGGACTCAGGCGCCTGCGGCTGACGGGCGGCGAACCGCTGGTACGGAAGGACCTGTCCCGCCTGGTGGACCTGCTCGCGGCGGTCCCCGGGATCGAGGACATCGCGCTATCCACGAACGCGGTTCTGCTGGCGCCGGTCGCGAAACGGCTTCGGGATGCGGGCGTGAGCCGCGTGAACATCTCGCTCGATTCGCTGCGCCCCGACCGTGCCGACGCCATCGCGCGCCGGCCGGGCACGTTGGCCCGGATCATGGACGGGCTCGATGCGGCGCACGCGGTCGGCTTCGATCCCATCAAGATCAACGTCGTGCTCATGCGCGGGGAGAACGACGACGAGATCCCCGATTTCGCCGAACTTTCCCGCGACCGTCCCCTGCACGTGCGCTTCATCGAGGTCATGCCGACGGAGTCGAACCTGGAGCTGAGCGCGTCCAACTTCCTCTCCTGCGACGAAGCGCTGGCGCGCGTCTCCGAGGTGGACGACCTGGAGCCGGTCCCCGGTCCCCCCGGCAACGGTCCGGCCACGTATTTCAGCTTCCCCGGAGCCCAGGGAACCATCGGTGTGATCACGCCGATGAGCCACAACTTCTGCAGCCGCTGCAACCGCATGCGGCTCACCGCCGACGGACAGCTCCGTCCCTGCCTCTTCGGCACCATCCAGACCCCGCTCCGGGACGCGCTGAGGCGCGGCGAGGCGCTGGAGCCCCTCATCAACGAAACACTCCGCATCAAGCCCGAGAAGCACCTGCTGGTCCAGGGCTCGGCGGAGGGTTCGGGCGGTCTGATCGCCCTGTCGCAGACGGGCGGATGAAGCCGGTCCCCCGGACAATCCGACGCTGGTCAACCCGGGAACCGCACCCTTTCACACTTGTACCGATGGAGAAGCCTGGATGGCCAGAAAGATCACCGTAGTCGGCGCGGGACACGTGGGAGAAGTGTGTGCCCAGCGCCTCGCCGAGAAGGAATTGTGCCAGGAGGTCGTGCTCATCGACATCATCGAGGGGATCCCGCAGGGGAAGGGTCTCGACCAGTGGGAGAGCGCTCCCGTCGAGGGCTTCGACACGCGCGTGACCGGGGCGAACGACTACGGCCCCGCCGAGGGATCCGACCTCTTCATCGTGACGGCGGGAATCGCGCGCAAGCCGGGCATGAGCCGCGACGACCTGCTGCGCACCAACGCCGGGATCGTGCGCTCGGTGAGCGAGGAGATCGCGCGGGTGGCGCCCGAATCCGTCGTGATCGTGGTCTCCAACCCCCTGGACGTGATGGCGTACGTGGCCAAGGAGACGACCGGCTTTCCGCGCGAACGCGTGATTGGCATGGCGGGCGTCCTCGATACGGCCCGCTTCCGATCGTTCATCGCGATGGAGCTGGACGTGAGCGTCGAGGACATCCAGGCGATGGTGCTGGGCGGGCACGGCGATACGATGGTTCCGCTGGTCTCCTACACGGCGGTGAGCGGCATCCCGGTGTCGCGCCTGATCGCGCCTGACCGCCTCGAGGCCCTGATCGAGCGCACCCGCAACGGCGGGGCCGAGATCGTGGGCTACCTGAAGACCGGGAGCGCCTACTACGCGCCCTCGGCGGCGGCTGTGCAGATGGCCGAGTCGATCGTGAGAAACAAGCGCAGGATCCTGCCCGCGGCGGCGTACCTCGAGGGCGAATACGGTCAGGAGGGGATCTTCCTCGGCGTCCCCTGCAAGTTGGGAGAAGGCGGGCTGCTCGAGGTGGTCGAAGTGGAGCTGACCGAGGAGGAAGCAGCGGCACTGGCGAAGAGCGCGGATCATGTGCGGGGGACGATGGCGCATCTCTAGCGGTCCGTGGAACATGACATTATGTAATGTTTGCTTTACATTGTCCGGGCCTGCCCGGCTCCTCTCCGGCGCTGGCCGTCACGGTCGCCGTGGCGTTCGCGGCCGCCTGTGAGAATCCCCGGCCGCCGGTTTCGTGCAGTGCGCTAGCGTCGCAAACGGTCTTCGCGGGCGAAACGGCGACGTTGGAGGCATGCTTCGAAGATCCGAACGGAGATGTTCTGGTCATCGCGGCGGCGACTTCGGACCCGGGGATCGTCGTCGCCGACGCCGCCGGCAACACCGTTACCGTCGCGGGAGTGTCGCCGGGGACCGCATCCGTGACCGTCACCGCGACCGACCCGGGCGGACTTCACGCGGACGAACGCTTCCAGGTCGAGGTTCCCAACCGGGCGCCGTTTTCCGTGGGCATGATGCGCTCGCTGGAGCTGGCGGTCGGGGACTCGGCCCGGGTGGACGCGTCGGACTACTTCGACGATCCCGACGGGCAGGGACTCGGCTACGCGGCCGCGGCGTCCGACTCGGGGGTCCTGGCGGTTTCGCTGGAGGGCAGCGTGTTGACGGTGAGGGCGCGCGCGAAGGGGATGGTGTCGATAACCGTGACGGCGACGGATCCCGGGGGACTTGAGGCGACCCAGAGCTTCGCCGTCACGGTCCCGAACCGGGCGCCGGAGACGGTCGGTTCGATCGCTGCTCGCACGGTCGAGGTGGGGAAGACCGTGGCACAGGATCTGGCCGCATACTTCCGGGACCCCGACGGGGACCCGCTCGCCTATGCGGCCGTCAGCGCCGACGCGAAGGTGGCCGCAGTGTCGGTGGACGGAGACAGCGTTGCGATTACGGCGCCAGCCAAGGGTGAAACGACCGTGTCGGTCACGGCCGCCGACGCGGAAGGCCTCACGGCCACGCAGGTGTTCACCGTGATCGTCCCGAACCGGACCCCGATTCCCGTTGGCACGATTCCACCGGATACGGTCACGATCGGGGACCGCACGACGGTGGACCTTTCCGCCTTCTTCGACGATCCCGACGGAGATCCGCTCGTCTACGCGGTCACGGCGTCGGACACCACGGTCGTCGGCGTCGCGGTCTCCGGGGGCGCCGTTCTGTCGATCACGGCGATTGCCGCGGGCGAAGCGACGGTGACGAGCACGGCCACCGACACCGAAGGCCTCGCGGCCAACCAGGCCTTCGCGGTGACCGTGGCCGCTCGCCCGCCAGTGGAGGAGCTGACATACGACCTGGTGCGCACCCTTCCCCACGACCACGGGGCCTATACGCAGGGACTGCTGGTCCACGACGGGATCTTCTTCGAGAGCACGGGGCGGTACGGCAGGTCGGAGGTCCGCCAGGTGGAAATCGCCACCGGAGAGGTGCTTCGGAGCCGCGCCCTCGCAGACAATCACTTCGGCGAGGGGTTGGCCAGGGTCGGCGAACGGCTGATCCAGCTCACCTGGAAGGCGGGGCTGGCCTTCGTCCGCGACGCCGCAACGCTCGACTCGCTGGACACCTTCGAGTACCAGGGGGAGGGCTGGGGTCTCTGCCACGACGGCGAGTCGCTCTACATGTCCAACGGGAGCGACACGCTGCAGCGCCGCGACCCGGACACCTTCGACCTGCTCGGCCGGATCGAGGTCACGCGCACCGATTCCGCAGTGCACAACCTCAACGAACTCGAGTGCGTGGGGGACCACATCTACGCCAACATCTACCGCTCGAGCGAGATCGTGCGCATCGACAAGGTGACGGGCGTGGTCACCGGCGTGCTCGATGCCCAGCCTCTGGCGCGGGCGAGCGGTCGGCCGGCCAACCCGGCTGCGGTCCTCAACGGCATCGCGTACGACCGCCTGACCGGGACGTTCTACGTGACCGGGAAGCTGTGGCCGGTGATGTTCGAGATCGAGGTTGCGGAGAAGTAGGGGAGACTCGCCCCCGGGTCCCGCTACGGCCCCTTGAACATCGCCGGATCCACCTCCGGATTGAGCACGAAGTCGCTCGTCACCAGCACCTTCCAGATCCGGCCGTCGGCGTTGACGTGCACGCGCCGCCCCGTGAAGACATAACCGTCGACCTCGCGGATGTCCTCCCAGTACGTGCGGCTGATGTTCTCGCGCCCCTCCTCCCGGTAGCCGATCGACTCGGGCATCGCGCGGCCCTCCTCGAAGGTGTAGAACCAGGTGTCGTTGTGGTCGCCGACGTCTTCGCCGAAGGTGACGCGCACCAGGTGGCGCCCCTCGTCGTCGGTGCCGTCGTAGTGGAGGAAGACGCCGGGGTCCTTCAGCTTGAAGGGAAGCCCGATCCAGTAGAAGACATCGCCGGAGACGTATCTCGCCTCGTCGTAGTCCTTGTCGCCGGGGCCGAGGGTCTCGCCGTTCATGACCGCCCACTCGGCGACGCCGTCGAAGCCGTGCTGGATGAAGTCGTTGCCCTCCCAGCGCTCGATGCGGGCGGCCTCGCCGGTCTCGAGGCGGGCGATGGTGACGTAGCGGGGGCGGGTGCGGCGTAGGCGGCCGCTCACCGGGTCCCAGATCTCGGTGGTGAGGGTGTAGGAGGCGCTCTGCAGCTTCCGGTACGTTTCCATGCCGCCCAGCGCGTCGATCCAGCCGTCGACCAGCGCCTCGGCCGTGTCGTCGCCGGCCTGCGTGGCCGCTTCCCCGCGCGGTCCGGCGTCCGGCGGCCACGCCGGAGCCGCCCAGGCCGTGGTCATGAGGACTCCCGCCAGCGCCAGGATCGCAAACCGTTTCTGGATCACCGCTCTCTTCCTCCTGTCAGAAGGGCTTTGGCGCGGAGTGTCCGATGGCCCTTGCAGGCCCCGTCGCCGCGCTACCGTCTGGTCACCATGATACGCTCCGCGAACCCTCCGGCCTACAGCTTCGGCAGCGTCACCCCGACCTGCCCCTGGTACTTTCCCTTCCGGTCCGCGTACGTCACCTCGGGAGCCTCGTCCCCCTGAAAGAAGACCAGCTGGGCGATCCCCTCGCCCCCGTAGATCCTGGCGGGCAAGGGGGTGGTGTTGGAGATCTCCAGCGTCAGGAACCCCTCCCAGGTGGGTTCCAGCGGAGTCACGTTGACGATGATCCCGCAGCGGGCGTAGGTGCTCTTGCCCACGCACAGCACGAGTACGTCGCGCGGGATGCGGAAATGTTCAACCGTCCGGGCCAGCGCGAACGAGTTGGGCGGGATGATGCAGTCGCGCTTCTTGACGTCCACGAACGAACGCTCGTCGAACTCCTTGGGGTCCACCACCAGGTTGTGGACGTTGGTGAAGACCTTGAATTCGGGGGCGACGCGGATGTCGTAGCCGAAGGACGATAGTCCGTAGGAGATGCTGCCGTTCCGGATCTGACCGCTCTCGAAAGGCTCGATCATTCCGTGTTCGAGGGCCATCCTGCGGATCCAGCGGTCGCTTTTGACGGGCATGGGGGTCGGGTAGGGGAAGGACGGGGTCGATTGGAGGGGATCTGTCGCGACCGGAGCCGGGGCGGAGCCATGGGAGGTGACGGGAAGATAGGCATTGCCGGGCGACGCCGCCAAGCGGGAGGACCGCCGGAGGAGGAGTCCAACGGGCGCCTCACCACTCGCGCAGACTCTTCCACGGACCTCCGGCAGGGGCGGGTGATTGTTGTCGGCGCGAATGCCCCGGGGGCCGGCCGGCGGACCCGTCATCAGGCCGCCCGTCACGTTCAGCTGTACCCAAACTTGAATCCCGTACACTCCCCCCGTATCTTACAGCCTTGATCCGAGAGTTCGTGAAAAATTTCACAAGCTCGCGGGAGTCGGGCAGGAACCTCGCCGGCGGGTTCGCCGGGACGAGCGAAGACCACCAGCGGAAACCACCACGGGAGGATCTTCAGTCAGCATGGCGAAGTCCTACATACCGCTCCTGATCATCTTCGGGGTGACGGTGGTGAACGCCGTGGGGATGGCGGCCGCCTCCCACATCCTCAATCCCCGCCGCCCCACCCCCCAGAAGTCGATGCCCTACGAGTCGGGGATGATTCCGCTCGGCGACACCCGGCACCGCTTCTCGATCAAGTTCTACATGGTGGCGATCAGCTTCATCGTCTTCGACCTGGAGACGATCTTCCTGGTCCCCTGGGCCGTGCGGGTGCGCGAACTCGGCTGGGGGCCGTTCGTGGCGGTGTTCTTCTTCGTGGTCGTCCTGGCGGTGGGGCTGGTCTACGAATGGAAGAAAGGTGGTCTGGAATGGGAGTAGAGAAACCGGGTATCCTGGGCGCGGGATCGCCGACCTTCCTCACCACCAGACTTGATTTCGTGGTGAACTGGGCGCGGCGCAACTCATTGTGGCCCATGCCCTTCGGAACCGCCTGCTGCGCGATCGAGATGATGGCATCGGCGGCGAGCAACTTCGACCTCGCGCGCTTCGGCATGGAGCGCATGTCCTTCAGTCCGCGGCAGGCCGACGTGCTGATCTGCGCGGGGCGCGTGCCGTACAAGCTGTCGCCGGTGCTGCGGCGCATCTGGGACCAGATGATGCAGCCCAAGTGGTGCATCTCGATGGGGGCGTGCGCCTCGTCGGGGGGCGTCTTCGACGCGTACTCGATGGTGCAGGGGATCGACACGATCGTTCCCGTCGACGTGTACATCCCGGGGTGCCCGCCCCGCCCCGAGGGGCTCATCTACGGGCTGATGATGGTGCAGGAGAAGATCCGTGGAGAGAGCCTGGCCAACCATGCGGCGCTGCGGGCGGAGGATCCGCTGGCCGTGGGCCGGCCGCGGGCCGATGACCAGGAGGTCGCCGACCTGACCGGGCCGTTCGGGAATTCGACCCACCAGAACCGGGTGAGCGGCCTCGTCGAGACCGACGCCATCGGCCGGGCCGAGGACCGGCTGCCCTGACGGTGCCTACCTGCCTGTGTGACGGCCCGGACCGGAGGTGCGCGCGGTGACGGGCGATTCGTCTTCCGGCGGCGCTTTTGGCGGCTTCGACCTTGTCGCGGCCGGGCCGGGTGTGGCGCGGGAGGACTCCGGTGCGGCTTCGGCGCCCGGCAGCGTGCGGCCCGGGAACCCCACGGTGACCGCTTTGCGGGACCGGTTTCCCGGCGCGGTCCTGCGCAACGAGATCTGCGCCGGCGACGAGGATGTCGTCTACGTCGATCCCGCGCGCAACGCGGAGATCCTGCGCTGGCTGCACGACGACCCGGATCAGCACTACGACCACCTGGCCGATGTCACGGCGGTGGACTACGGGGGCGGGAGGCCGCTGGAAGTCGTCTACCAGCTCTGGTCGATTCCGCACCGGGCGGCGCTGCGTGTGAAGTGCGAGCTGCCGCTGGACGCGCTCGAAATCGACAGCGTTACAGGGATCTGGGTGGGCGCAGACTGGCTGGAGCGCGAAGTCTACGACCTCTTCGGGGTCACCTTCGCGGGACACCCGGACCTGCGCCGCATCCTGATGCCCGAGAACTACGCCGAAGGTCATCCGCTCAGGAAGGATTTCCCGCTGCGGGGCCGGTTCTCGCGCGCGGAACAGACTCGCCGCGCCCTGACCCAGGATCCGGAGGACTACTACGTGCCGGGCGAGATCGCCGAGCGGGTGCCGCAGGTGGTCGAGGAGGGGGGCGCCGCGGCGGGCGAAGGGGAAGGAGCCGGCTGATGGCCACGAGCACGACCGAATACGCCGTCCGCCGGAACCCCGAGATGGGGCCCGGCGGGACGCCCGTCCCCAGTCCCACCGAGCCCTTCGACGCCCCCGAGCCCGAACTCGGTTCCGAGACGATGCTGGTCAACGTGGGGCCCCAGCACCCGGCGACGCACGGGGTCCTGCGGCTGGTGGTGGAGCTCGACGGCGAGACGGTGGTGAGCGTGGTGCCCAGGCTGGGCTACCTGCACTCCTCCTTCGAGAAGCTGGGCGAGTACCGCACCTGGAACCAGATCGTCACGCTCACCGACCGCATGGACTACCTGGCGCCGCTGATCTACAACTGCGCCTACGTGATGGCGGTCGAGAAGCTGATGGGGATCGAGGTGACGGAACGCTGCAAGGTCGCGCGCGTGATCTGCATGGAGATGGACCGCATCTTCTCCCACCTGCTCTGGCTGGGCACGTGGGCGATCGACGTGGGGGCCTTCACGCCGTTCCTGTACGCCTTTCAGCAGCGCGAGAAGGTCTACACGCTGCACGAGGCGCTGACCGGGGCGAGGATCACCACCTCGGCCACGCGCATCGGCGGCATGATGGCCGACCTGCCCGAGGGGTGGACGAAGGGGGTGCGGGAGTTCGCCGACAACCTTCCCGCGACGCTGGACGAGGTCGACGCCCTGCTCACCTGCAACGCCATACACATCGGGCGCACGCAGGGGATCGGGGCGATTTCGGCCGAGGAGGCGGTGAACCACGGGCTGACCGGGGCCAACCTGCGCGCGAGCGGCGTCCCCTACGACGTGCGCAAGGACCGGCCCTACTACGACTACGAGAGCTACGACTTCGAGGTCCCGATCGGCTGCCACGGGGACTGCTACGACCGCTACCTGGTGCGCATGGAGGAGATGCGGCAGAGCATCCGCATCCTGCACCAGGCGCTGGACCGGCTGCCGGGCGGACCCATGGATGTTGAGGATCCGCGCGTCAGCCTACCCTCCAAGACCGACTGCATGTCCGACATGGAGTCGATGATCCACCACTTCAAGCTCATCACCGACGGGATTCCGGCCCCGGCCGAGGACTGCTGGTTCTCGGTGGAGGGGTCGAAGGGCGAGTTGGGGATGTACGTGGTGGGGGACGGGGGACCCAAGCCGGTGCGCTGGCGGATCCGGCCGCCGTCGTTCGTGAACCTGTCGGCGATCCCGAAGCTGGCCGAGGGCCACCTCATGGCCGACCTGATCATGATCAACGCGAGCCTCGACATCGTGCTCGGGGAGATCGACCGGTGAGCGAGGCACGCTTTCGGAACCCCGGCTGGGCGGGGAATACCGGCGAGTTCGACCTTTCCGAGGCGGACGTTCGCGGGAGCGAGTTCGTGGGGGAGCAGCCGCTCGACGGCGGGCATCCGGGCGTGGCGCCGAGCCTGCCGTACATGTTTGTCGAAAAGGACCCGGAGGCGCCCCTCTTCGAGGGACCCTACCTGGAGCGCTTCCAGAAGATCCGGACCCGCTACCCGACCGCGCGCGCCGCGCTGATCCCCGCGCTCAACCTTGCCCAGGAGCTGCGCGGCCACGTGTCGCCCGGAACGATGGACGAGGTGGCCGCGCTTCTCGGGCTGAGCGACGCCTTCGTGCGGGGCGTCGCCACCTTCTACACGATGTACAACAAGCGTCCGGTGGGGCGCTTTCTAATACAGGTCTGCACCAACATCTCGTGCAACATCTGCGGCGCCGACGAGGTGCTGGCGGCGTTTCTGGAGCACACGGGCACGGAGCTGGGGGAGACCTCGAGCGACGGCAACTTCACGGTGGCGGAGGCTGAGTGCCTGGCGGCGTGCGGCTTCCCCACCTGCGTGCAGATCAACTCGCGCTACTTCGAGGACGTGTCGGTGGAGGACGTGCCGAAGGTGCTGGAGAGGTTGAAGCGCGAGGTGAACGATGGCTTCTAACACTCTGTAAGGAATAGACTTGGCCTACCCGTACCGACACGACAAGGAAACCCGGGTCCTGAGCGAGGGGTTCGGTGATCCCGCCGCGCGCACCGTGGCCGGGTGGAAGGCCATGGGCGGCTACCAGGGGATCGCGCGGGCGCTGGAAATCGGGCGCGAGTCGACGATCGAGGAGGTGAAGGCGTCGGGGTTGCGGGAGTGTCATATAAACATGTACGAGCCCAAGAGACGTAGAGGCATGGGGTGTTGGCGGGTGGGGGGGGTGAAAAAGA
>VXOC01000320.1 GCA_009840215.1 Gemmatimonadota bacterium
TCCCACCTCTTTTTTTTGGTGGGCTTGTATTTTGTTTTATCTGACCCTTGTGGGGGGGGGGGGGGGTTTGGGGGGGGGGCAGGGTCGTGCCGCCGCTGGTCGTTGCTTCGGCGATCTGGTACGGGGCGCTGGTGAGTGTGGGGCACTTCGCGGGGGAGAATGCGGAAGTCGTCGTGGAGAGGGCGAGCCGGGGCCTCCTGACAGTTTCGGCGGTACTGGCGATCGTGCTGTTGGCGGTGTGGTGGCGGGCGCGCCGCAGGGCGGTCGGGGGGGATGGGGCCGGTGCCGCGTGAAGACCGGGCCGATGCGCTCGCCCGACGCTACCACCTGGAATCCTTCCTGGACTTTCTCGCCCTCGAGCGCGGCCTCAGAACGCGAACACGTGAGGCGTACGGAAGTGACATGCGACGCTTTTTCGCCTACCTGGAGGAAGCGGCGGCCGGCGGTCCGACGGAGATCGGCCATCAGGACCTCGACGACTACACCGCCCACCTTCTCGGGCAGGGACTCGCGGCCACCACGATCCGCAGGGCACAGTCGGCGCTCCGCGCATACTTCGGCTTCCTTGCCGCCGAGGGGATCGTGCGGGAGGACCCGACCGGGCGGATGGCCCGTCCCAGGGCGGCCAGGAAGCTCCCCGAATTCCTGAGCCAGGACGAGGCCGCCGCGCTGGTCGAGGCGGTGGACCCCGATTCTCCCGTCTACTGGAGGGACCGAGCCGTACTGGAACTCCTCTACGCCACCGGCATGCGCGTCAGCGAGCTGACGGGGTTGTCGCCGAGCGACCTGGACGCCGAGCACGGCAACACGCTGGTCTTCGGCAAGGGGGGCAGGGAGCGTCTGGTGCCCATCGGTTCGGTGGCGCTGGAGGTTGTCGGCCGCTATCTGCGGTCGGTTCGCCCGCGGCTCGACAAGGGGGTGGGGAAGGGGGCCCTCTTCCTGAACCGGCGCGGCACGCGCCTGAGCCGGATGTCCGTGTGGACGATCGTATCGCGGGCGGCCGCGCGCGCCGGGATTGAGCGGAGGGTTTCCCCGCACACGCTGCGCCACTCCTGCGCCACCCACCTCCTGGAGGGGGGAGCCGACCTGGCGGCGGTGCAGGAACTGCTCGGGCACGCCGACATCTCCACCACCCAGATCTACACCCACCTGGACCGGGAATACCTGCGCGAGACGCACCGCCGGTTTCATCCCCGGGGGAGTCTCTGAGAGTCACGCGGGTCGTCGGGGCCTCCCCGGATGCAACGCAGTTTGAATGTCGGGGGACCCGTCGACGGGTTACCGCCCGGACGACTCCGAGGTCCGTTCTCCCACCAGCGAAAACAGATCCGCGGGCGTGCGCGCCGACCGGGCCAGGCGCAACGCCTCGGCCAGGGCGGTGTCGCGCTCCGACTGGACAAGCAGGGCCAGACTTCTCGCATCCGCACGGTCGAGGTATCGCATCTGGGTCCTCCAGTCGAGGTAGGCCCGGGCCACCGGATCGTTGACGATCTCCGGATTCATCCCCGCATCGACCAGGCTGCGCGCAAGATCGTCGAAGGCCGTTGAAGGGAGGCGGTCCGCCCCTCCGGCCGCGATCGCGTCCTTGGCGAGTTCGAAGGCGTACTCCTCGATCCGGATGTTGAAGGGCAGCTGCACCCGGTTGGCTTCGTTCAGGAGAGCCAGTTCCTCCTGCTCGAGGGAATCCAGCCGCACTTCGAGGTCGGGGAAGACTCCGCCGCCGGTGCGCAACTGTCTCCCCGTGGCGGTGGCCACGGTTTCGCCTTCCGTCCCGTCCTCGGCCACGGGCGTACCGTCCCGGTGGCGGGCGCGGTGCAGCGACCGGCCCAGGGGCGTGAACCACGACCCGGTCGTGATCCGCATCTGGCGCCCGGCGGGCAGATGGTACACCGTCTGGACGGATCCCTTCCCGAAGGTGCGCTGACCCACCACGACCGCCCGGTCGTAGTCCTGCAACGCCCCCGCGATGATCTCGGACGCCGAGGCGGTGTACTCGTCCACCAGGATGACGAGCGGCTTGTCGACCAGGAGGGGTGGGGAGCGGGCGGGGAAGGTCTGGCGTGCCACCTCGCCCAACTGGTTGATCCCCTCGGCGCTCGCCAGCGTCTGCCCGGGTGCGAGGAGGAGGTCGACCAGCAGCAGCGCCTCCTCCAGGTATCCGCCCCCGTTGCGCCGCAGGTCCATGATCACCGAGTTCGCGTCCTCGAATTCGGTCAGGGCCTCGGCGAGCTCGCCGGCCACGCCCAGGGCGATCCGGTCAATGGTGAAATGGGCCACCCCGTCTTCAATCTCGGTGGCTTCCAGAGCCGATACGTGCACGTTGTCACGCACGATGTCCATGGGGATCGGGTCCTGGATCCCGTCGCGCGCAACACGGATCCGGACCACCGTCCCCGGCGGGCCGCGGATCGAGTCCCGCGCCTGGTCCAGCGTCCAGTCGCTGGCGTCGTGGCCCTCCACCCAGATGATGCGGTCGCCCACCATCATCCCCGCGCCGTCCGCCGGGTAGCCCCGGAACACCGCGGTCACGGTCACACGCGCACCGAGCCGCCCGATCTGCACTCCGATCCCGGCGTAATCCCCGGTGGTCTGCTCGCGGAACTGATCGTATTCGACGGGAGTGAAAACGGTCGCGTAGGGGTCGTCGAGCTGCTCGATGAGGCCTTCGAGGGCGCGTTCCCAGAGCGCGGAATCGCTGAGTGCCGAAGAGTGGAAGCGCGCGATGGTGCGAAACGCCTCGAGGAAGACCTGGGCTTCGTCGATTTCCAGGGTACCCTTGCGGGTTTCGGGCTCCTGGCCGGCAACCGGGGGCGCGATGAGGAGGCAGGCGGCCGCGGGGACCAGGAATCGGCGGATTCTGTGCATTGGGAACCTTCAATTGTGGGTGACGGCGGACCTTCCAGCGGTCCAACCCGGATGCATCGCCGCTCGAATGCCGGGGGGCTTCTGTCCACGGACTGCTAAATTAGGGGATAAGTCACGCTACGGGTACTACCCGGCGGCAGGTCCCCTTCCGCGAAGTCAAGGAATCTCATGGACGAAGAGCGTTCGCTACGGGCCGTACTCTGCCAGGTCAAGCCCCGCAAGGGCAATGTGCAGGCGAACATCGCGGCCGTGCGCGAGGCACTGGTGCCGGGGGCCGACATTTCGGTCTTTCCGGAGACGGTGCTCTCCGGGTACTTCGTCGAGGGGGCCGCGCTCGAAGTCGCCCTTTCGCCCGACGGGCTGGTGGATGCGCTCGGCCCGCCCCCGGACGGATGCGACGGCGACGTGGTGATCGGCTTCTACGAGCGGGGCCGGACCAGCGTGCGCAACAGCATGGCGTACCTGACACCCGGCGACGACCGGTACGAGATCGTCCACATCCACCGCAAGGTCTTCCTGCCCACCTACGGCATCTTCGAGGAGGCCAGGTTCGTGGAGCCCGGCCGCGAGGTCCACGCATTCGAGACACGCTTCGGCAGGGTGGGCATGCTGATCTGCGAGGATCTGTGGCACTCGATGACCCCGACGATTCTGGCGCTCGACGGCGCCGACCTCCTTCTGTGCGGCTGTGCTTCGCCGGCGCGTGGCTACGAGGCCTCCCGTTCGCGCCCGGCCAACCTGGCCGAGTGGGACCGGATCGCGGCACGCACCGCCAAGGAGCACGGAATCTTCGTCCTGCTGTCGCATCTGGCGGGATCGGAGGGCGGCAAGCTCTTCGCGGGCGGCTCGACGGCGTGGGGACCGGACGGGACACTGCTGGGCCGCGGTCCCCTCTTCGGGGACGGAAGCACCCCCGTCGCTCTGGATCTGCACGAAATCACCCGTGTCCGCACCGAGTCGCCGTTTCTGTCCGACCTGAGGACGGCGCTGCCGCATCTTCAGCGCTCGCTGGACGAGTCCCGGGCCGGGGACCGCGCGCGCGACAGGGCCCGCGTGGCGCCATCCCCCGCGACGAGGACCACGCCCGCCCCACGACCCGCCGAGGGCGCCGGCGACCGGCCCAGCGAGGTGGACCGCGAGCTGCTTGCCATCCAGCCGGCGCTGGTCGAGGCGGCCCTCGTGGAGTTCATACGCGAAGAAGTGGCCCGCCATCGCGGATTCTCCAGGGTCGTGCTCGGAGTCTCTGGCGGCGTGGACTCGGCCGTGTCGCTCTTCCTGGCGTGCCGGGCGCTCGGCCCGCAAAACGTGTTCGCCTTTCGCCTCCCCTACGCGACATCGAGTCCCGACAGTCTCTCCCACGGGACTCTGGTGATCGAGGCGGCCGGGGCGCGGGAACGCACGATCGACATCACGGGTGCGGTGGACGCGTACATCGAGGCCCACGAGCCGGAGGTGACGGACATGCGCCGCGGGAACATCGCCGCGCGCCAGCGGGCCGTGGTCCTCTTCGACCAGTCGGCCAGGCTGAACGCGCTCCCGCTGGGGACCGGGAACAAGAGCGAGCGGCTGCTCGGCTACTTCACCTGGCACGCCGACGATTCGCCCCCGATCAACCCGCTGGGCGACCTCTTCAAAACGCAGGTGTGGGCGCTCGCGCGATATCTTGGGGTGCCCTCGGAGGTCGTCGACAAGCCGGCCAGCGCCGACCTGGTGCGAGGCATCCACGACGAGGATGAACTAGGCATATCATACAACCTTGCAGACCCGATTCTCCACTGGCTGCTGAAGGGACGCGACATCGACTCGATGGTCCGGCTCGGTTTTCGCAGGGACGAGGTGGCGATCGTCTGGAAGCGGCTCTCGTCGACGCACTGGAAGCGCGAACTGCCCACCGTGGCGCTGCTCTCGGAGAGCGCGATCGGGGAGGGGTATCTGAGGCCGGTGGATTACTAGCGCGGGAGGATCGTCAACTCCCCGTCCATGATTCGCGCCAGCTCCTCCTCGCGGCGCCAGTGGGCTTCGAGTTCGGCCACCTCCATCGACAGCAGACGGGCCTCGTGCTCCTCGTGGACGGCGATCTCGAGCGCGACCCGTCCGACCCGCCCGACCTGATCGAGCTGTTTCGGCCTGCTCAGGATGCGCGAAGGGAGTCGCTCGGGCCCGCCCGCGGCCTCGATGAGCCTGGCCGCCCTGTCCACCCGCCCTTCCGACGCCCCCGCGAAGTGGTGGTAGGCCAGAAGTCTTCGCACGGCCCGGTTCGCCTCCTGGCCGCGCAGTTGCAGTCCTCGCTCGTCGTCCACCCCGCAGAAGGGACAGAAGACCAGCACCTCGACCGAATCCTCCACGGCGCGAAACACCACGTTCTGGCGGTTGGAGTACGCGATCCGGTGAATGGGACGGCCGCACCGCGTGCACTCGCCCTGGCCGCGCCACGCCGTACGGCCGAAGCGCAGCAGCCGCGCGCCGCCGGTGACAAGCCCCGGGGCGCTCTCCCAGAGGATCCAGGCGCCGACGAAGCTCAGGCCCCCCGTGGCCCAGGAGCTCCCGATCGCCACCGCCGCGCCGACGGTCCCGGCCACCGACAGCTTGCGGAACCGCTCCTTCCGCCGGCGCAGTTCCTGCCCGTAGCGCCACCACGCCTCCTCGCGCAGCTCCGCCCTGCCGACACGCACGACCTCGAGCGGTCCGGCACGCATGAGCGCCACGTTGTCGGTGCTGGACAGCATGCGCCCCTGGTCCGTCACCAGCTTCTCCAGCTCTTCGAGGGCCTCCCAGCGCGATTCCATCGGCACCAGCGACCACCGGGAGCACGCGCGGCAGATGAGCCAGAGACGGCCCTTCACGGGGTCATAGGCGACGCGGCGGCCCCGGTCGAGGTGCTCGAGGGCGTCGTTGGAGGCGAAGTCGCGGTCGCAGACGAGACACTTGCGGTACATGCTCATGATGATCTGCATATTATACGCGGCAGCGCGTCCGCGCCTTGAGACGCGATGGGAGCAGCCATGCTGGCAGTCATCGACAACTACGACTCGTTCACCTGGAACCTGGTCCAGATCCTGGGCGAACTGGGCGAGGAACCCCGGGTCTTCCGCAACGACGCGGTCACCCCGGAAGAGCTGCGTCGCCTGGGGACCGGACGGCTGGTCGTGTCACCCGGGCCGTGCACGCCCGCGGAGGCCGGGATCAGCGTGGAGGCCATTCGCGAACTGGGCCCTTCGACCCCGACGCTGGGCGTCTGCCTGGGCCACCAGTCCATCGCCGCGGCGTACGGCGGGCGCACCGTGCGGGCCACGCGCGCCGTTCACGGCAAGGTCTCCTCGATTCGGCACAACGGCGACCCTCTCTTTGACGGGATCTCCTCGCCGATGCTCGTGACGCGCTACCACTCGCTGATTGCGTCTGCGCCGCTGCCACGGGAACTCGAACCGGTCGCCTGGAGCACCGATCCCGCCGACGCGGGTGAAATCCAGGCCCTGCGGCACCGTCAACACCCGGTCTGGGGGGTCCAGTTCCATCCCGAGTCCTGGTTCACCGAGGGGGGGCGGCGGCTGCTTGAGAATTTTCTGGGTCTGGCGGTCCGTGACTGAATCCGCACGCATCCCGGGCGGGTCGTCCGCGGCTTTCCCCCGTTGCCCGCAAACCCCGTTCCCGGGTAGATTCAGGTCCGTGATTCGCACAAACGATCCGGGTTCTTGCGCCCCCTTCCGGGCGCCTTCATGAGCCGCGTCCTGGGGGTCATCCCGGCGCGGTTAGGGTCGTCCCGCCTCCCCCGCAAACCGCTTCAGCCCCTTCTCGGCAAACCCCTCATCCTGTGGGTCTGGGAACGGGCCCGCCGCATGGATTGCGTGCAGCGCGTGGTGGTGGCGACCGATTCGCACGAGGTGGCGGAGGCGTGCCGGGAAGCCGGTGCGGAGGTCGTCCTGACGTCATCACACCACCCCACGGGAAGCGACCGGGTGTGGGAGGTGGCCGAGCGCCTCGCGGGCAGCTTCGACGTCGTGGTGAACATCCAGGGGGACGAACCGCTGGTGGCGCCGGACACCGTCCGGTCCGCCGTCGCGATGGTTGAAAACGGCTTCGAGGCGGGCACCTGCGCCACCGCCATCCGCGACGCCGAGGAGTGCCGGGACCCGTCGGTGGTCAAGGTCGTACGGGCCGGCGACGGCAGGGCGCTGTACTTCTCGAGGGCGGTGATTCCCTACGGTCACGACGGGACCGGTGGAGAGCGGCTCTGGCGTCCGGGGCGGCACCTCAGGCATGTCGGGATTTACGCCTACGCGCCGGAGGCCCTCGGGCGCTGGGTCCGGTTCGAGCGCTCGGTGCTGGAGGTCGAAGAGGGACTCGAGCAGCTCAGGGCACTCGAGAACGGGATGCGGATCGGCGTGGCGCTGGTCGCGGAAGCGGCCGCGGGGGTGGACACGCCACAGGACCTGGCCCGGATGGAACGGCGGCTGCGGGCCATGGGATATGGACCGGGTGGGGTGCGGGCGGCCATCAGGAACGAAACGGCGGGAGTGGCATGAGGCCGGGGCCGGGAATGGGGTACAGGGCACGCAACCAGCGGCGAGGAGCGACGACGACACCATGACCCCGATCGGACCGGACCAGACCCGGTACATCTTCGTCACCGGCGGTGTGGTTTCCTCGCTGGGGAAGGGAATCGCCGCCGCCTCGCTGGGCGTCCTTCTGAAGCAGCGCGGCCTGCGCGTCACCCTGCAGAAGCTGGACCCCTACATCAACGTCGATCCGGGCACGCTTTCGCCGCTTCAGCACGGCGAAGTCTTCGTCACCGAGGACGGCGCCGAGACGGATCTCGACCTGGGGCACTACGAGCGTTTCATCGACGCCAACCTGTCGCAGGAGAACAACACCACCACCGGACGGATCTACCGCAACGTCATCACCAGCGAGCGCCGGGGCGACTACCTGGGCCGCACGGTGCAGGTCATCCCGCACATCACCGACGAGATCAAGCGGTCGGTGAGCGTGCTGGCCGAGGGCCACGACGTGGTGATCAGCGAGGTGGGAGGGACGGTGGGCGACATCGAGAGCCTGCCGTTCCTGGAAGGCATCCGGCAGTTCCGCCAGGAGGTCGGCCGCCGCGCCCTGCACGTGCACCTCACCCTGGTGCCGTACATCCAGGCCGCCGGCGAGCTCAAGACCAAGCCCACCCAGCACTCCGTGCGCGAACTGATGCAGACGGGGATCCAGCCCGCCGTTCTGCTCTGCCGCACCGAGCACCCGCTCGACGAGCACATCAGGGCGAAGATCGCCAGCTTTACGAATGTCGACCCCGCCGGGGTGATCGAGGCGCTCGACGTGGAGACGATCTACGAGGTCCCGCTCGAGCTGCGCCGCCAGCGCCTGGACGACTTCGTCCTGGAATGCTTCGGCATCACCGCTCCGAAGCCCGATCTCCGCGCATGGTCGGGGATCGTGGAGCGGATCAAGGCGCCCGCGGGCGGCGCGGTCCGCATTGCGGTGGTGGGGAAGTACACGGAACTCGTGGACGCGTACAAGTCGGTGGAGCAGGCGCTGATCCACGGCGGGATCGCGAACGATGTCGAGGTGGCCATCGACTGGATCGCGAGCGAGAAGCTGGAGCAGGGACTGGATCCCTCCTTCCTGGCCGCGTACCACGGCCTTCTCGTCCCCGGCGGCTTCGGCGACCGTGGCATCGAGGGCATGATCACCGCCATCCGGTGGGCGCGCGAGAACGGACTCCCCTTCCTGGGGATCTGCCTCGGGCTCCAGTGTGCGGTGATCGAGTTTTCGCGCACGGTGGCCGGGCTGGACGGCGCCCACTCGTTCGAGTTCGACCAGGCGTCTCCGCACCCCGTCATCTGCCTCATGGACGAGCAGCGCAACGTGACCACCAAGGGCGGCACCATGAGGCTCGGCGCCTACGATGCGCGGCTCGCCCCCGGCTCCCTGGCCGCGAAGGTCTACGGCGCAGAGGAGATCAGCGAACGCCACCGCCACCGGTACGAAGTCAACAACGACTATCGCATGCGACTGCAGGCGAAGGGGATCTCGTTCTCGGCGACCTCGCTGGACGGCAAGCTGGTGGAGATGATCGAGCTGCCCGCCCATCCCTTCTTCATTGCCGGCCAGTTCCACCCCGAGCTGAAGAGCCGTCCGACCCGGCCCCATCCGCTCTTTGCGTCCTTCATCGAGGCGGGAGCCGCGCTGGCGTTGGAGGTTCCGGAACCGAGGGCGGCGCCGCTGGCGGTCCCCGAGCCGAAGACGGCGGCGCTGGGGGCGTAGGAGCCCGTGGAGAAAATCCCCCCGGCATTCGACCGGCGCTGCATCCGGCCTGGCCGCTTCGCTTCACCTACCCACGATGTAAAACACACATTACATTATGTCATGTCTGCTATACATTCTACCGCTTTGTGGCTTCGCTCTGTGTTGCTCCTCGGGCGAATAGCCCTGCTATTCACCTCTCGTCGCGCCTTGCCAGCCCGGCGCCTCGCCGCTCTCGGTGCTCGGGCGGCTTTATCCACGGACTCCTAGGAGCCCGGTGGAGTCCAGACTGGCGGGGCGCAGTGTCCGGGACCACGCATTGCGCAGCGTCCAGGCTGGCGCGTTCTCTCTCTTCGCGGGCCCCTGCGTGTTGGAAGGCGACGACCTGAACCTGGCCGTCGCGCAAGGTGTCCGGGCGGCGGGTGGCGAGATCGGCATCCCGGTTGTCTTCAAGGCCTCCTTCGACAAGGCGAACCGGTCGCGCCTCGCGTCCGCGCGCGGCCCGGGGTTGTCCCGCGGCCTTGAGCAGCTGGCAAGGGTCCGCGACGAAACGGGTATTCCGATTCTGACCGACATCCACGAGCCTGCCCAGGTGGCCCCGGCCGCCGAGGTGGCCGATATTCTCCAGATCCCCGCCTTTCTCTGCCGCCAGACGGCGCTGCTGGTGGCGGCCGGCGAAACGGGGAAGGCCGTAAACATCAAGAAGGGGCAGTGGATGTCCCCCGAGGCGATGGCCGGCGCGGTGGAGAAGGTGCGCGCCGGTGGTGCCGCGCAGGTCTTCGTGACCGAGCGGGGTACGTCGTTCGGCTACCGGGACCTCGTGGTGGACATGCGGAGTTTCTCGCGGATCCGGCGGGCCACCGGCGCCTTGGCGGTCTTTGACGGCACGCACTCCGTGCAACAGCCGGCGGAACTCGCGGACGGGTCCACCGGAGGGACGCCCGAACACATCGGTGCGCTGGTCCGGAGTGCCGTGGCTGCCGGGTGCGACGGACTCTTCCTCGAGGTGCACCCGGACCCGCCCTCGGCCCCCTCCGACGCGACCAGCATGCTTCCGCTCGACGAGCTGGTCCCGCTATTGCGCGAGGTGGCCGCCGTCCGGTCCGCGCTGGCCCCGGCGGCACCATGACGGAGTCCACGATGGAGATTCCGGAAGCAACCGCCCGGCGCATTCGCCTGGTCGTACTGGACGTGGACGGTGTCCTCACCGACGGTGGGGTGTACATCGGTCTGAGCGGCAACGACGAAGTCGAACTCAAGCGGTTCGACATCCAGGACGGCCTGGGAGTCAGAATGATGCGCAACGCGGGCATACATGTGGCGATCGTGTCCGGGAGGGTCTCGGCGGCAACGGACCTCCGGGCCGCCGAACTCCGCATTGCGGATGTGTACCAGGACGCCGGGGGGCGCAAGGTGCCCGTGCTGAAGAAGCTTCTCGCCGAGCGGGGCATCGGGTGGGAAGAGGTCGCGCTCCTTGGGGACGACCTGGCCGATCTTCCGGCGCTCAGGCTCGTGGGCCTGCCCGCGACGGTGGCGAACGGCGTATTGGAGGTGCGCCGGGTCGCCGCGTGGCAGAGTTCGAAGGCGGGGGGGTGGGGGGCGGTTCGGGAATTCGCCGAGGCGCTCCTGCGCGCCCGGGGACAATGGGATGGACTGGTCGATGAGTACTGTCGCGAGCGCGGCGGCTGAATCGGTGGCCCGCGCAGCGGACCAGGCGGACGCGCCGGCCGGCGGGACGGGCGCGCCGGTCCGCGCGAGAGACCGGGAGTTGCTCGAGGAGGGGCGCCGCGTGTTGCGGCTGGAGGGTGAAGCGGTGGCCGCGCTGGCCGGCCACCTCGGAGCGGACTTCGTGCGCGCCGTCGATCTCGTCTTCGCCTGCCGGGGCCGGGTGGTGGTGTCGGGGATCGGCAAGTCGGGGCTGGTCGCGCGCAAGCTGGCGTCCACCCTCACATCGACGGGTACTCCGGCGGTGTTTCTGCACCCGGTCGAGGGCCTCCACGGGGACCTGGGGATCGTGAGCGGCGAGGACGTCATGATCGTGCTCTCGAAGAGCGGCGCCACGTGTGAACTGGATGGGCTGCTGACCTTCGCCGAGGCGCACGATGTCCCCGTCGTCGCTCTGGCGGGCCGGCCGGATTCGCCCCTGGGAAGACGGGCCGCCGCGGTGCTCGACTGCGGCGCCGCCGCCGAGGCGTGTCCCCTCGATCTGGCGCCCACCACCTCCACCACCGCCGCCCTCGCGATGGGCGACGCGCTGGCCGTCACGCTGCTCAAGCGCAGGGGGTTCGATTCGGGAGATTTCGCGCGCATCCATCCGGGCGGCTCGCTGGGCCGCCGTCTGAAACTGCGCGTGCGCGACGTCATGGAGCGCGACGACTACCCCGCTGTCCCCCCCCACTGCACGGTGCGCGAAGTCATCGCGCCACTGGCCCGGATGCGCGGGACCGTGCCGGTCATCGACGGCGGCCGCTCGGTCGTGGGCGTTGTGACCGCGGGAGATTTGACCAGATTCATGGAGCGCACCGGGGACTTCCTCGATGCCCCGGTCTCGGAGTTCATGACCCGCACACCGAAAACCGCGTCACCCGAGGAACCGGGCGCGGCCGCCGTACACAGAATGGAGGAACATGGAATCATGGCGTTGCCCGTCGTAGACGAACGCCGCCTGGTCGGCATCGTGCACCTGCACGATCTCCTGCGGGCGGGTGCGGTTTGATGGTCACGCGGAAGGGTTCGCCCCGGGGATTCCGGGGCGGGTGGTCGGCGAGGCTCGCGGCACTCGCCGCCGTTGCGGCCCTGGCGTGCCTGAGCGATACCGAAGACACGGCGGGCACGGGGTTCGGAGAAGCATCGGCCGACGATGTCATGTACGGCGTGTCGCACAACATGACCAAGGACGGCATCCGTGAGGCGCGGCTGGAAGCGGACAGCATGTTGATGTGGAACGATTCCACACACACCTGGGTGATGCAGATGACGTTGCGGGTCTACAACGACCAGGGCGGCCAGCGGGCCACGATCACCGCCGACCGGGGGCGCTTCGACATGTCCAACAACGAGTTGATGGCCGTCGGGAACGCGGTGCTGACCATCCCTGGCCAGGACCGCGAGATTCGCACCGAGGTGCTGAACTTCTCTCAGCAATCGGAACGCGTGTGGAGTGACGTAACGGTGGTGATGCGCGAGGGGGACTGCGAGATCGAAGGTGACCGTCTCGAGTCCGACATCTCGTTCGACCAGGTGAGGCTGTGGGGAACGCGGGAAAGGGACTGTCCCGAACGATGACGCGCGGGGCCGGGCGAGGCGGGGTGCCCAAGCGGCCGAAGGGCCCCGGGAGCGCGTGGACGGGTCCACGGGCCCGTCGCTTTGCGCAGATCGGCGGCGCGGGCGGCGCCGTTGTAGCCATCCTCCTCGGCCTGGGCCCCGCAACGGGGCAGGAGAGGGACTGCAAGCTCGTGAAGGTGGGAGGCTACACCGATAGCCGGCGTCAGGATTCCGTCAACTACACGCACAGAGCGTCGGGCGGCATCGACTACGAATGCACCGACGGCACCCGGATTCTGGCCGATTCCGCCGTCGTCTGGGAGCACAGCGGCAATGCCTTCTTCTTCGGCAACGTGCACTTCGAGGACCCCGACACCGAGCTGGACGCGGATTCGGCCCGCTACTTCGACATCCGTCAGGAACTGATCGCGTACTCGAACGTAACGCTCACCGACCGCAAGGGAGGCGCGGTCATTCGGGGGGAGACGCTCAGCTACCTCAGCGAATCCCGGTTCCGCGACGAGGACCGTATCCTGGTCTACGGGGGCAGCCCGCGGGCCACGGTCCATCCGGCGCGCCGTCCTGCGGCTCCCGTCGCGGATGCCGAGGCGGTGGGGGACAGTGTGCCGGGCGAGGCGGGGGAGGCTGGCGCGGACAGCGTTCCCGGCGAGGCGGAAGACCCTGCGGAGGGTGTGCCGGGCGAAGTGGCGGGGACCGGGGACGACACGCTTGGGATCGCCGCCGGAGCCCCATTGATCGACAGCCTGGGCGGGGGTCGGGGCGTGGCCGGGGAGATGCCCGAGCTTGCCAGACTGGACAGCCTGGCGGGCATTTCTCCCGAGCCGGAGACCGAAGCCGAAGGGGAGGTCGTTCCTGCCGATACTCCCGTGGATTCGGTCACGCCGCTGCCCTACCACGTCGAGGCGCCGCGCATCATGATCGATGGCCGCCGGTTCTTCCGTGCGGGTGGCGGCGTGGTGGTGACGCGCGATTCACTCCGCGCCCTCGGTGATTCGCTCGACTACGATCAGGACGTCGGTTCGATGCTCATCCTGGGTGAGGCGAGCGTCGAGGACAGCGGCTTTCGGCTGAAGGGGCTTTCCGTGTCCGTGACTCCGACCGCCGGTCTGGACGAGGAGATCCTGGCGCGGGAGGAGGCCGAACTCACCGGCGAAGACGTCCTCATGACAGCCCCCGCGATCCGCCTCTTTCTGGAGGATGGCCAGGTCGGTCGACTGGTGGCGCTGCCGGCCGTCCCTCCGTTGCCGGGAGAAGGCGCGGAAGCGCTGGATACGGCCGGGCTGACACCCGGAGATGCCGCGCGGGTCCGTGCCATGGCCGAGGCCGCCGCTGCCGCCGCCGCGGCGGAAGATTCGCTCAACGCCCCGGATTCCGTGCCCCGGCCCTCGGTCGTAGCAGCGGAATTCAACCTGACCGGCGACTCGATCGAGGTGCTGTCGCCGGGTCAGGTACTGGACGTCGTCACCGCCGTCGGGGCGGCGCGCGCGGACGCAATGGGTCAGGACTCGCTCGTCGGCGAAGAGCTGCCGGAGGTCGCCAGGAATGACTGGATGGAGGGGGAGACCATCATCGCCCGGTTCGTGACGGACGAATCCGCGGAGGACACCGCGGCCGCCGATCCCGGTCCGTCCCCGAGGCGCGCCCGGCTCGAAACGCTGACCGCCGTCAACGATGCGCGCAGTCTCTACCGCCTCCACCGCTCGGACACGATACAGGCCGATGGCGACACATCCGATGTCGCGGCCGCGCCCGCTCCTGACGACCTGGCCCAGCCCGGAGAGGAAGCTCCAGCGGGTGCGGATGACCCAGGTGCGTCCCCGGATGATCCTGCGGCGACCGGTGAGGATCCCGAGGCGAGCGGCCCGGTCGACGAGGAGTGTGACACCACCTGGGCTGATGGCGAGGCCCCCCCGGAGTTACACTACGTGATGGGCAATCAGATCACGATCTTCCTGGAGGGGCGCAAGGTGGTGAAGATGGAGGTCGCGGGACGGACGGCGGGGTACCATTTCGAGCCCCGGCCCCCGGATTGCGAGCCAGTCGCCGGAGACTCCGCCGCGGTCGTTTCCGACACGGCCGTGACGCGGCCCGACACGCTCACCACCTCCGACACGACCGCAACCCCCACCGCCACCACCCGCCCC
>VXOC01000279.1 GCA_009840215.1 Gemmatimonadota bacterium
TATTTTTAACACCCCCCACCCCCCAACCCCCAGCCCTCTACGTCTCGTGGCCGCGCAGATGTGAATAAGACACCGCCTGGGGGCGGGGGGACGGCCGGGGCACATTCCCGGGGCGGCGCAGCTCTATTGGGAGGAGCTGATGGATCCGGCGAACAACACGCGTTTCCTCTCTCGCGATGAGATTGCCGCGATTCTTGCGCGTCACGGGGCCGGGGCAGGGAAGACCCATGTCGTGTACTGCATGATCGGCATGCGGGCCAGCGTGGACTACATGGCCGCTCGCATGACCGGGCTGGACGTGTACTTCTATGACGGCAGCTGGCGCGACTGGGGGGACCGTGCGGATCTGCCGGCCGAGACGGGACGGGATCCGCGGGACGAGGGGGACACCCCGTTCCCATCCTGAATTGACGGGCTGAGATGTAAACCAGGCATTACAAAATGTAAATCATGGTTTACAATGCGGTTGAGCCGGATCCGGGACCTCTCCCGTCAACCTCCTGCTTCAGCTTGGTCCTCCCTGGTCCGTTCGGCGTTGAAACAGGGAGTTTTATTGCACGAATTTGCTATATTTTGCATATTTTACGCATGAAATTCTCCGAACTACTCGAAATCGTCGAGGACGAGCCCGTTTTCGAAACCGGTTTCCTGGCCGCGGGGCGCCCGCCGGAGCCCGGGCTGCCGGCCCAGCTGAGCCGCTGGTGTGCCTCCGGCAAGCTGCTGCGGCTGCGGCGCGGACTGTTCGCGCTGGCACTGCCCTGGCGCAAGGTCATCCCCCACCCGTTCCTCGTTGCCAACCGCCTTGTCCCCGGCTCGTACGTCACCGGTCTCTCGGCGCTGGCGTTCGCGAATGCGATTCCGGAATTCGTACCCGAAGTCACCAGTTGCGGGCCCGGGCGCCCGCAGGTCAGAGAGACACCGCTCGGACGCTTCTCCTTCCGTTTCGTGAAAAAGGCGCTTCGCTCAGGCTATCGTCAGGTGGACCTCGGGGGTGATCAGCGGGCGTTTGTGGCCAAGCCCGAAAAGGCGTTCCTCGACCTGGTCCATCTGCAGCCCCGGGGGGACGACCCGGCCTGGATCGACGGGCTGAGGCTGGATGTCGAAGCGCTGAGTCCGGAGATGGTCCAGGCCATGGCTGTCGCCGCGGCGAGCCCCAAGCTGGTGCGCGCCGCGTCCCGGTTGCGCCGGCTGGCGAGCGATCCCGCTCTCGCTTACGTGCCGCTATGAGGGACCATGTGCGTGAACTCGTCCGGGGGGTGGATCCCCTGGCCGGCCGGAACATCCTGCGGGAGTACCTGCAGGCCCGGATTCTGGAGGGTCTGCAGCGGGCCGGTGCGATGTCGGCGCTCGCGTTCCAGGGCGGCACGGCCCTCCGGTTCCTCTACGGACTGCCCAGGTACTCCGAGGATCTCGATTTCGCGCTCGAAGGCGCCCGCGAGTCGTACGGCCTGAAGGCGTGGTTGACCGGGATCGCGAGACAGTTCGAACGGGAGGGCCACGAAGTGACGGGCTCGTTGCGGGATCGAAGCGTTGTCCACTCGGGATGGCTGCGGTTCCGGGCGGTACTTCACGATGCGGGCCTGTCCCCGCATCGGGACGAGGTCCTGGGCGTGAAGCTCGATGTGGACACCAGGCCACCGGCTGGCGCCGTCACGGAGACGCGCCTCGTTCGCAGGCACGTCGCCCTGCGCCTTCACCACCACGACCGCGCTTCGCTCCTGGCGGGCAAACTCCACGCAGTGCTGCAACGCCCATGGACGAAGGGTCGGGACATCTTCGATCTGGGGTGGTATCTGAGCGATCCGGGTTGGCCGCCGCCGAACCTGGCGCTGCTCAATGCGGCGTTGCGGCAGGGGGACCCGGCGGCGGTTGAGCTGGCCGGGGCGACGTGGCGTGCTTCGGTGGCGGAGCGAGTGGAGAGCCTGGACTGGGATGCGATCCGGGGGGACGTGCGGCCTTTTCTGGAGCGTGGGGTGGAGGTGGTGGGGAAGGGGGAGCTCATGGGCCTGCTTGGGGGATAGGTGGTGATGGGTGCGGGCCCGGGTGCAAGTCCCCCGGAGCTCGGCGATTCGACACACGGTCACTCGGTGGCTGGCCCGGCGACCCGGAACGGCGTGCCCCAATTGGGTGTACTCTGTCGTAACCGGTTACACCAACCTCTTCCGGGAGGGATCATGAACAGGGGAATGTGGAGCGTATCGTCAGCCTTGGTGCTGGGTCTGGCCGCCTGCCAGGGGCCGGGCCCGGCGGGTCCGACGCCGGCCGAAGACAGTGCCGACCCCTGGGCGGGAACGTCGTGGGCCGCCTTGTTCGAGGAGGTGAAGGAATTGGGGAACCGCGGGGTGCTGGTGGTGGTCGATGAAACGCGGTCCTTCGCGGTCGCGCCTCCGGCAGGTCCCGCACTGTGGGTGCATGCCGAGCCCACCTGCGGCGTTTCCGACGCCCCGGGACCCGGCGAGGTCGGCAGCTATTTGAAGTGCCTGGAAGACCGGGTTCTGGGAGACCCCACCCGCATGATGAGCGACGAACTCCGCGCGCTGTTCGGGGGCCGCGGCGACAGGCCCGACTACGTCATCACCCGGGAACCGGACGACAGCATGTGGTATGTCTGGACCATTCCGAAATGGTGGTGCGCAAACGGGTGGTGGGAGGCGGAAAAGAACGGGACGCTCGTGCAGAAGTAGGAACCCGTCAGAGCTGTCGGGCGTCCCCCGCCCCCCGCATCCCCACCACCCGGTGATGCACCATCGCCAGCGCCGGCACGATCATCATCAGCACGCCCGTCCCGAAAAGGATCCCGAACCCCAGCGACGCCGCCATCGGGATCAGGAACTGCGCCTGCAGACTCGTCTCGAACACGAGCGGGGCCACCCCCAGGAACGTAGTCACCGACGTCAGGAAGATCGGGCGGAAGCGCGCCTTCGCCCCCGCGATGATCGCTTCCCGCCCGGACATGCCCTGGCGCAGGCGCTCGTTGATGAAGTCGATCATGACCAGTGAGTCGTTCACCACCACCCCGCTCAGCCCCACGATGCCGAAGAGCGACATGATCGCCACATTGAGACCCAGGATCAGGTGGCCCAGCACGGCCCCGATGATCCCGAAGGGGATCGCCGCCATGATGATCAGGGGCTTGGTGTAGGAGCCGAACGGGATCGCCAGCAGCGCGTAGATCGCCAGCATGGCGAGGGCGAAGCCGCCCCCCAGGGCCCCGAACGACTCGACCTGTTCCTGCCGCTCGCCGCCGAAAGAGAAGTTCAGGCCCGGGTTTTGCATCACGAGTTCGGGCAGGATCGAGCTCTCCAGGACGCTGTTCATCTCGGGACCGGTCACGATTGCGCGTACGACATCGGCGGTCACCGTCACGACGCGGTCCCCGTCCTTGCGCTGGATGGTCGTGGGCGAGTTGCCGAAGCGGACCTCGGCGACCCGGCCGAGAGGAACCACCCGGCCCGCCGGCGTCCGCACCATGTACCCCTCCACATCGGCGATCGCGTTGCGTTCCTCCTCGGGCAGACGCACGTAGACGCGGACATCCTCGCGGCCGCGCTGTACGCGCAGGGCTTCGTCGCCGAAGAACGCCGCGCGTACCTGCCGGGCCACATTGTCGAGCGTTAGCCCGAGCGTCCGCGCTTCGGGGCGCAAGTCGAGCTGGATCTCGCGGAGCCCCTCCTCCTGGTCGGCCTGAATGTCGTAGACGCCGTCGAACTCCTGGAGACGCGCCATCACAGTGTCCGCGATCACGGCCAGCCGCTGCGGATCGGGGTGGGCCAGCTCGACGTGAACCGGGTCGCCGAGACGGAGAATATCGGAGTTGATGCTGATCGACTTGGCCCTCGGCAGGGGACCCAGCAGGCGGCGCCAGGCGATCTGGAACTCCACGGCCGAGACATCGCGCTGATCGGCGGTTACGAGCTTGAATTCGACCGAGGCGACTGCGGCTCGCGGTGTGCTGGCCGCGCCCGCGTCGCCGGCCGGTCCGGACTGCCGGGCTTCCTGGCCGATCGTGACGTTGACGCCCTCCACCAGGTCGTCCAGTTCCTGGCCCTCGTCGGCGGCGAGCTGCTCGAGCACCCGGTATCCGGCCCTCTCCAGAATCAGGGCCATGTTCGTGGTGCGTTGGACCGGCGTCCCCTCGGGCATCTCCAGGTTGGCGGTCACCAGGTCGCCTTCCACCGTGGGCATGAAGGTCACCCGGATGATCCCGGCCGGAATCATCGCGACACATACGATGATCATCCCCACCCCCGCCGCGATGACGATCCCCGGCCGGCCGGTCGCGAATCGGAGGCTGCGATCCAGCGGGCCCGCGATGAACCGCTTGAGCGCGCCGTCCACCCGCATCTGAATGCGTTTGACGGGATGGACTCTCCCGCGCCCGCCCGGATGGCGGCCGACCCCGGCGCTCGGCGCCTCCTCCTCCTTTCCACCCGCCCGCCGCCCGGGGCGTGGAAGGTGCGACAGATGGTTCGGAAGGACCAGCAGCGACTCGATCAGCGAGAAGAGCAGGACCGAGATCACGATGATCGGGATCTCGCCGATGATCCTCCCCATCGAGCTCGGGATGAAGAAGAGCGGACAGAAGGCGACTCCCGTGGTCAGCACGGCGAAGGTCACCGGCGTGGTGATGCGCCGGGTGCCTCGGATTGAGGCGGAAACGCCTCGCAGTCCCTTCTCCCGTTCCGCGTAGATGTTCTCGCCCACGACGATCGCGTCGTCCACCACGATCCCCACCGCGAGGATGAAGGCGAAGAGCGACATCAGGTTGATGGACACGTCCAGCACCGACATCACCGCGAATGTACCGACGAAGGACACCGCGATCCCCACCGCGACCCAGAAGGCCAGCCGCGTCTCGAGGAAGAGCGCCAGGGCGAGGAGGACCAGGGTCAGCCCGATCAGCCCGTTCTTCACCAGCAGCCCCAGCCGCGACTTGAGGATGTCGGCGTCGTTGTTCCAGATGGCCAGATGCACGCCGGCCGGCAGCGAGGGGATCACCTCCTCGTCCAGGTGCTTCTCGACCGCGTCCACGATCCTGAGGACCTTTTCGTCGGCGGTGCGGAAGACCTCGACGTAGGCGGCGGGCTGTCCCTCGTAGAGGTTGATCAGGTCCACGTCGCGGAACCCGTCCCGGACCTCCGCGATGTCGCCCAGACGCACCACGGTCCCGTCGGCGCGGCTGAGGACGATGATGTCCTCGAAATCCTGCTGGGTGTAGTTCTGCCCGGTCGTGCGGATCCTCACCTCTTCGTCACGCGTGTCGATGCTCCCGGCCGAGAGGTCCAGCGAGCTGCCGCGCACGGTGTTGGACACGTCCTGCAGGGTCAGTCCGAGAGATCTGAGGTGGTCCAGCGGAACCTCGATCGAGATTTCATACTCCCGCACACCCGTCGTCTCCACGTAGGAGACCTCGGGCAGGTCCGCGAGCGCGTCCTCGGTGCGGTACGCCACCTCCTTGAGGCTCCGCTCCGAGACATCGCCGTAGAGCGCGATCCGGATCACGCTCTGCCGGCTCGTGACCTCGGTGACCTCCGGGCGCTCGGCCCCGGCGGGGAAGGTCTGGATCCGGTCGATCTGGGCCTTGACGTCGTCCAGGGCCCGGCTCAGGTCCTCGCCGAGATTCAGCTCCACGACGACCGATCCCCGCCCCTCCGCCGCCGTCGACCGGACCCGCTTGACGCCGTCGACTCCCTCGAGCTGCTCCTCGATCTTGAGGATGATCGATTCCTCGACCTCGTCCGGCGTGGCGCCCGGATAGGGGACGGTGACCCGGATCCGGTCCAGCGAGACCTCGGGGAAGACCTCCTGCACCAGACCCCGCAGCGCGAAGAACCCCGCCGCGAGGATGAAGAACATCAGGAGATTGGCGGCGACTCCATTTCGAGCCATGTAGGCGACGGGCCCGCGCTTCTCACGCGGGCGGAGATCGCCGCTAGCGGCCCTCCGCGTATCCATCGCCGGTCGAATGCCGGGGGGACTCTGTCCGCGGGCCGCTACGGTTCATTCACGGCGCTCCGCTCCACACTCGTCCGCACGACCATACCTTCAGTGGCGATCTGAATGCCGCTCACCACGACCGCCTGGTCCGCTTCCAGCTCCCCCGTCACGTACACCATCTCGTCGGACCGCTGAAGAACCTGAACCGGAACGATGGTGACGAGGTTGTTGTCCCGCAGCGCCCAAACCTCGTTGCCGGTCCTGAGCGCGGCCCGGGGCACGGTGAAGTAGCGCTCCGGCGCGACACCCTCGATCTGGACCTCCACGAACTGGCCGACGAGAAGTGGGGGACCGGTCCCCGAGAAGGGCCGCGGCACCCGCACGATCACGTCGATGGTGCGCGTCTGCTCGTCCAATGCGGCCTCGGCACGGTCGACGTAACCCTCTCGCTCGTGGTCCCGGTCACCGTACTCTGCGCTCGCGGTGGCGCGCACACTGCGGTTTCCGTCCCCCGCGGCCAGACGCCACAGATTGGGGATCAGCGCCGCCTCGGCATCGGAAAGGGGGACGACGACTTCGACGGCGTCGGAGGCGTACAGGCGGCCCACCCCCTGTCCCGCCGCCACGAACTGGCCCAGGTCGACCGATTCGCGGCGCACGATGCCGGTGAAGGGCGCCAGCACCTCGGTGCGCGACAGCGCCAGCTCGGCGTCCGCGAGAGCGGCGCTGTCACGGGCGAGCGCGGCCCGCGCGGCCTCGAGCTGGGGCTGCCGAAGCGTAAGCGGATTCGCACTGCCGGAGGCCGCTTCCGGCTGCCGCCTCCTGTACAGCTCGTACTCCTCCCGGGCGATGCGCGCGTCCTCCTCCGCCTGCAGGAGCGCGACCTGCCCGGCGGCCACGTTGGCCTGCGCCTGCTGCACCCGGTTGCGGTAGTCGGCATCGTCTATTCGGAACAGGGTCTGCCCCTCGCTGACCCGTCCCCCGCTCTGGAAGGACGGGCTGACCCAGGAGACCTTCCCGTTGATCTGGGCGGCCACGTCGATCTCGGCCCGGGGACGGACCGTGCCGGCGCCGTACACGGGGATCGCGCCTTCACCCGGCACAGCCGACGCCGTGGTCACGAACGGCACCCGGGACGGGGGCTCGCGCAGCGGCGGATCGGGTCTGAGCTGGATCATGATGGCGGCGATGGCAACGGCCCCCAGGAGGATTCCCGAGGCCAGCATGAAACTCTTGCGGCGACTCATCTAACTGCTCCCTTGGGACTTGGACTTGGTGGAATCTTCTGCGGTGCTCGTCTCGTCGGCGGGGACCATCCGGGGGCCTTCCAGCGACTCCGGCTCGGCCGTCCAGTCCCCTCCCAGCGCGCGGTGGACCGCCAGGCGGGCAAGCGCCAGGTCGCGCCCCGCGGCCGCCAGCGTCGACTCGACGTTGAGCAGCGTGCGCAACGCGTCGAGGTAGTCGGTGTAGCCGCCGACTCCGGACTCGTAGCGGTCGGACTGGAGCGCGACCGAAGCCTGGGCCTCCTCCCGCTGCGAGATGAGGAACGCGTGGCGCCGGTCCTCGTTGGCAAGCGCCGCCAGAGCGGCCTCGACCTCGTAGACCGCCGTTACGACGGCGCGTCCATACGCCGCCGCGACCTGATTGAACTGGGCGTGCGCGAGTGCCACGTTGCTCCGCAGGCGCCCGCCCTGAAAGATCGGCGCGGTCAGGTTGCCCACCAGGTTGCGGAACCACTGGTCCACCTTGAACAGGCCGTCGGCCTCCGAGGACTGCACGCCGATCGTTCCGGAGATCGACAGCGAGGGAAGCAGCTCCGCGCGGCGGGCCCCGATGGTGAAGCGGGCCGCGTCCAGACGCAGGCCCGCGGCGCGCACATCCGGCCGCTGAAAGAGCAGGTCGGCCGGAACACCCGCCGCGACCGGCTCGACCAGGGAGGCCGGGGTGAGCGCTTCCGGAACGATCGCATCCAGCTTCGAGCGGTAGCCGCCCAGCAGTACCGCGAGGCGTCCCTCCGCGTCATTCAGCTGCGTCTCGAGCTGGGGCAGTCCCGCCTCGGTGTTCCGCAGGTCCCCGCGCACCTGGTAGAGTTCGAACGAGGTGACCAGCCCGCGTTCGTATCGCGAGTCGGTCAGCTGTTCGCGCTCCTGCAGAACTTCGACCAGGTCGCGGGCAAGCCCCGTTTGCCGGCGCAGCGCGACGATCTCGAAGTAGGTCGTGATCGTTGCGGCCAGCACACCGATGCGGGCGGTGTGGTAGTCGGCTTCCGATGCCAGATACTGCGCACCGGCGGCGCGCGCGTCGTTGCGGGCGCGCCCCCAGAAGTCGAGCTCGTAGGCGAAGTCGGCGCCCAGCGCATAGGTCGTGAACCCCAGCCTGTCGGGAAACTCCAGACCACCGGGCAGCGAACCGTCCTCGCCACCGGCCAGCTTCCTGAACTGTTCCCCGAACCCCGCGTTGGCGGGCGTGTTCTGGTCGGTCACCGAGGCCGACGCCTGCACGGCCGGGAAGAGGCCGGCCCGGGCGATCCCGGCCTGGGCGCGCGCCTGCTCCACCCGCGCCACGGCCTCGGCGAGATCGAAGTTGGCGGTAAGCACGGAGTCGACGACCGTGTTCAACACCGGGTCCTCGAAGGCCGCCCACCATTCCCGCGACTGGTAGTCGCCCGGCAGGGCACCCCCCGCAAAGCCGGAGGGAACCTCGGCGACCGGCTCCGGCACGGACGGCGGGGGTTCGAAGGAGCAGGCGGTAAGGTGCAGGAGTGCCGCGGCGGCGAGCAGCGCTCCCGCCGACGGCCCGAGTCTCGTCCCCGGCCCCCGGGGACCGCACCGGTGGCTGGCTGCCCGGTTCTCCCCGCCAGCCAGGGTCCGTCTCGCTCTCATAGGCCTTCTCGCACAGGTGGCTCGTGTGGACATCTTCCGGATGGCGTGGGTCCCGCTACGGCGGGAATGCCGCGCACTCGCAAACATTCCTTCAACGGCGATTGCCGCGCAAGTAAGAACCCCGCTGCTTCTTCGGGTTCGCCGATCAGTGGTCCAGGCATGCAGCCTGCACTCCCATCCTGTCAAGCGCCCCCTCGAGATTCTCCACGGTGCGGTCCACACGGCCCAGCTTGTCGAGCCCGAAGAGCCCAAGCCTGAACGTTCGGAACCCTTCCGGTTCGCCGCACATGAGCGGCACCCCGGCCGCGGTCTGCAGACCCGCCGCCGCGAAACGGGAGCCGCTCTGGACCGCCGGGTCGCCGGTGTGGCAGACGACCACGCCGGGCGCCTCGTACCCCGCCGCGGCTACGCTCGGGAATCCGCGTTCGGCCAGCAGTCCCCGCACGCGGCTTCCCAGTTCAAACTGCCTCCGCCTCGCCCTGCCGAACCCGAATGCCTCCGTGTCCGCCATCGCCTCGGCGGACAGGCGCAGCGCGTCGGTGGGCATGGTGGTGTGGTAGGTGTGACCACCGGCCTCGTAGCTCCTCATGACCTGCAGCCAGCGCAGCAGATCGCAGCTGAAGCTGGTGTTCGCGCTCGCGTCCATCCGGTCCAGCGCCTCCGGTCCCAGCATCACCAGGCCCGCGCAGGGCGACCCGCTCCACCCCTTTTGCGGCGCGCTGATCAGCACGTCCACCCCGCTCTTCCCCATTTCCACCCAGATCGCTCCCGAAGCGACGCAGTCCAGTACGAAGACCGCCCCGGCCTCACGTGCCGCGGCCCCTACGGCGCCAAGGTAGTCGTCCGGCAGGATGATCCCCGACGAAGTCTCGACATGGGGCGCGAAGACGACATCGGGACGCCACTCGCGGATCGCGTCCACGACCGCGTCAACGGGGGGCGGCGCGAAGGGGGACTGAAGTCCGTCCCACGCGGGGCGCGCCCTGAGCACCGTCGACTCGCCGGGGATCCGGCCGGCATCGAAGATCTGGGTCCAGCGGTAGCTGAAGAACCCGTTGCGGATCACCAGGCAGCGCCTGCCCGTCCCGAACTGCCGCGCGACCGCCTCCATCGCGTAGGTGCCGCCCCCGGGTACAACCGCGACCCCTTCGGCCCCGTAGGTGCGCTTCAGGGTCGTGGACAGGTACTTCATCACGTCGCGGAAGCGGTGCGACATGTGATTCAATGACCGGTCGCTGAATACGACCGAGTATTCGAGCAGTCCGTCGGGATCGATATGGGGAAGCAGTCCGGGCACAGGGTTCTCCTTTGAATGGACGTCGGCTTCCGGCAACGCACCCATGGGCCGGAATGCGGCGATGGGTTGCTACCGCAGGCTCGCGGAAACGTGATAGGTTAGCCATCCTGCTGCACATTGAGAATACACAGGCCGGTGGGCCGGAGTACCCGTCCCCGGTCCGCGCCGATCACCGGAAAGAGGAAGATGACACGACCAGGGAAGAGAAGAAGGACACCCGGACCCGGTTGGTGCCTGCTCGCCGCCTGCGCCGCCCTCCTTTTCGGTTGCGAGCGTCCCGTGGCCCAGCTGGAGTACGAGCTGTTGCGCACCCTCCCGCACGATCCCGAGGCCTACACCCAGGGGCTGCTCGTTCACGAGGGGGTCCTCTACGAGAGCACCGGGCAATACGGGACATCGGACGTGCGGCGGGTCGACATCGCCACCGGCCGGGTGCTGCGAATCCACACACTCGGGGACGAGCACTTCGGCGAGGGCCTCGCGCTGGTCGGCGACAGGCTCGTGCAGCTGACCTGGAAGGCGGGGCTGGCCTTCGTATACGACGCCGCGACGCTGGCGCCGCTGGACACGCTGCACTACGGGGGCGAAGGGTGGGGTCTCTGCCACGACGGCCAGTCGCTGTTCATGTCCGACGGGAGCGGCACCCTGCAGCGCCGCGATCCCGGGACCTTCGACCTCGTCGAGGAGATCCGGGTCACGCGCGACGGTTTCTCGGTGCGGAACCTGAACGAGCTCGAATGCGTCGGCGACCACGTGTACGCGAACATCTACATGAAGAACGAAATCGTGCGCATCGACAAGGTGTCCGGAGAGGTAAACGGAGTGCTGGACGCCTTTTCCCTATCCGTGTACGGCGGTCGCTCGACCGATGCGGGAGCCGTATTCAACGGCATCGCCTACGACTCGGCCTCGGGCACCTTCTACGTCACCGGGAAACTCTGGTCGCGCATGTTCGAGATCGCTGTATCGGGGCAATAGCGGAACGGGACCGGTCGCGGAGCCCGCTTGAGCCACGGGCCGGCGCCGATTCCCAGTGCCCCGCAAGTCCCGAAGTCCGGCGCCTGGGAATCTGGCCCCGAGAGGACCCGGTCACTATAGTTGATCACAGTCGTAGCCACGTTGTACTGAAACCGGGAGGACGAGATGAAGACGATATCGCGGATGAGACTGCCATTGGCGGCCACGGCAATGACACTGGGGTGCGCCGATTTTGCGATGGAGGCGGACCGGGTGCCGTCCGACATGGAGATCTCCACCCACAGTGTCCTGATTCAGAAGTCGGAGACGGCGGCGTTCGATGTCATCGTGAGGGACCAGAACGGCGAAGTGATGCCGGTGCCGTCATGGGCTCCTCTGGCCTGGGAACTCGAAGATCCCTCCGTTGCGGATGTCTCGCAGGATGGGGTCGTGACCCCCCTCAAGGGCGGGGAGAGCACTCTCAAGGTGAAGCTGGCCGGTTTGGGGGCTGCCGCGCGGGTTCGCATCAACCCCGACCAGGTGGCCCTTTCGGCTCCGCTCATCTACGTGACCCAGGCCACCCAGACCCATGAGGGCGATGTCGCGCTCATCGCGGGTCGCCCGGCGCTGGTGCGGGTCTTCATGGTGGGTGACGAGACCAGCTTCTACGGGCCCAGCGTGCGGATCAGAGTGCTGCATGGGGGTCAGGAAGTCTTCCAGCAGGTCTTTCCGGCGATGCGCGACCGGACTCCCGACGAGGTCATCGAGGAGGAGTTGGACGGGTCGGTCAACGGCGTGATTCCGGCGTCGGTGGTACAGCCGGGCGCCCGCATGGTCGTCGAACTTGATCCCGAGGGCCTCGTGCCCCTGAAGCAGGGGTCCCAGACCCGTTACCCGGCGAACGGCTCGATAGCGCTCGAGGTGCGCGAACCGCAGATGTTCCGTCACATCATCGTCCCGACCATCAACGCTGCAACAGGCAACGAGGCGATTGTCGGCTGGGCCAATGCGCTGACCCTCGACCATCCCTATCTGAATCTGCTCCGGTCTCTCATGCCTGTCGGGCAGACGGAACTGGAGATCCACGAACCCTACCGCACGAACCTCAACGGCGGGGCAGCCTGGCTACAATGGCTGAACGACATGGTCACCCTGCACGAGCGGGAGGGGCGGCGCGGGTACTACTATGGGGCTACGTCGCAGCCGGCCGGCGGGCTTCTGGGGATCGCGTACCTCCGGGTTCCGGCGAGTGTGGGAGTATCCCGGGCCGATGTCCACACCCATGAAGTGGGCCACAACATGAGCCTGCCCCACGCGCCCTGCGGCAACCCCGCCGGAGTCGACCCCGACTTCCCCTATAGCGGCGGGAGCATCGGCGTGTGGGGGTATGACCCCTTCCGGAAGCGCCTGAAGGGTCCCCGCGAATTCGTGGATGTCATGACCTACTGCGATCCGGTCTGGATCAGCGACTACAACTTCAACAAGGCAACCCTCTTCCGGCTCAGCGGAGACGGTGGTGTCACTCTCGACGGTGAGCCGCCTCCGGCCGGCGACCCCGCGAGCGAGATGCTCGTGGTGCGCGGATTCATCCTCAATGGAGAGGTGACGCTCGAACCGGCGTTCGTCGTGACGGGTCCGCCAGCGCTTCCCGAAGCCGGCGGCCCATACCGGGTGGACGGAATCGGTGTCGATGGACAGACCGCGTTTTCGCTCTCGTTCTCGCCCGCAGCGATGGCGTACGGGGGAGGGGGCTTCGTCTACCTGGTACCGTACGAGTCCGAATGGGCCGAGACGCTGGACCGCCTGGTTCTGACCGGTCCGGAGGGAACCGACACGGTGACCCGCACCGGTTCACCCCCGATGGCGGTGGTCACCAATCCGGCCACCGGCAACATCGAGGCCATCATCAGGGACTGGGACGGCGGGCCGCTGCCCGGCGAGGGTGTCTCGACAGTGACGATTACGAGAGGGGTCCCCACGGGCGAGGGAAGATAGGAGGCGTGACCGGCGGCCGGCCGGGGTCCGGCCCGGTCGGCCGCCAGCTTCAACGGCCCGGGTAGTCCGTTGATTGACCTCCGGGCCGGATGAGTTGGTTCCTGGCGGGTGCGACATTGAGCGGAGGCGGAAATGAGGATGATGGTACGGAAGGTGTCCCTGGCAACGGCGGTGGTCCTGTTCCTGGCATGCGCGGATTTCGCGCTGGAAGCGGATCGGATCCCGACCTCGATCGATATCTCGCCGCGAGGCGGACTCTACTTGGAAGGCGAGTCGGAAAGGCTGAGGGTCGAGGTGCGCGACCAGCAGGGCGAGCTGATGCCGGTTCCCAGCTGGGCCCCCAGGTGGAAGGTTTCGGACCCGACGATCGCGGAGATCGCCCGGGATGGAACCATGACCGCCGTTGGGGGCGGTGAGGTGGTGGTCGGGGTGGAGGTTGCCGGGCTGGCGACCGCCACCCGGTTTCGCATGAATCCCGGCCAGGTCCGGCTGTCGGCAGGTGCTCTCTATTTCAACCAGGCCGCCCAGAACAAGCGGGGCACCGTGTCGCTGATCCCCGGGCGACCAGCCCTCGCCCGCATCTTCGTGGTCGGCGACCAGACCAGCTACTACTACCCCGGTGTCCGGATCCGACTTTTCCAGGGGGATGAGGAAGTCTTCCAGGAATCTTTGCCGGCGGTGGGCGATTCGACATCGAAGCTGGTCATCGAGTCGAATCTGGAGGATTCATACAACACCGTCATCCCCGGACATCTGATCCGGCCGGGAGTCGGTGTGGTGGTCGAACTCGACCCGGAGGGGGTGGTGCCGCTCGCTCCGGGCTCACAGACCCGGTATCCGGCGGAAGGCTCGATGGCGCTCGACATCGTGGAACCGCCGACGCTCCGTCAGATCTTCGTACCGACCTTCGCGGCCCTCACACCGGACCGGGGCGTCCACAACTGGACCAACGGACTGAACCCCGACAGCCGTCAGGTGCGCATGACCCGGACCCTCCTGCCGGTGGGGAACATGGAGGTCGAGGTACACGAGGACTACCACACCGGGGCTGACCTCACGGAAATCTCCGGATGGGTTGAGTGGCGCGGGGAAATGGCAGTCCTGTACGAGCAGGAGGGTCGGCGCGGGTACTACTATGGCGTCGCGAGGCCGCTTACCGCGGCCATCGGTGGAATCGCCTTCCTGGCTTTTCCGGTCAGTGTCGGATTTTCGATCGACTACATCTACACCCACGAGTTGGGACACAACATGGATCTGTTGCACGCTCCCTGCGGTAGCGCCGGCGGGCCGGACCTCAGCTATCCCTACGGAGGCGGCTCCATCGGAATCTGGGGATTCGACCCCTTCGAGGATGAACTGGTCGATCCGAACGTGTTCAACGATGTGATGGGCTACTGCAACCGGCGCTGGATCAGCGGGTACCGCTCTGCGCGATTCACGGCAAGGAATCGTCTAAAGT
>VXOC01000018.1 GCA_009840215.1 Gemmatimonadota bacterium
AAGTGCCAGTCCCGCACCTCACGCGCCCGCCGCCTCAGCCACGCCCCCGTCCCCACCACCAGCCCCAGCGGCAGCAACGTCAGCAGCCCCGTCGTGGCAAGAAAGGCGATCCGCGCCTCGTCGTCCCGGTCGAAACACACGGGACATGCGTGCGCGGCCTCAGGCCACGCGGCCATCACCACGAGGGCGAGCCCCAAGCCCGCCATCAACCGTCGACCCACGGCGATCCGGCCCGCGCGGCGCACACACCTCTGCGGCCCGCCGGCCAGGCGCCGCCAAATCCGGGTTCCGCCTCTCATCTCCATACCCTACAAGTAAACCTGGAAGTACAGAAACGGCCAGACCAGCACCACGAAGTACCAGAACAGCGCGACCGTCGACATGGCCTCGCGGGACAGCCTGCCCCGCGTCATCCGCACCCACGCCCACGCCAGCACGCAGATCGCCGCCACGGCGTGCGCCGCGTGCGCCCCGATGATCGTGTAGAAGAGCGCGCCGTAGGTGGACGACGTAAGCGTGAGGCCCTCGCGGATCAGCGCCAGCCACTCCACCCCCTGCAACCCCACGAACGCTCCACCCAGCAGGGTCGCCACCGCCAATAGTACGGCGACCGATTCCTTTCCACGAACGTACATCCGGTGCGCGATCAGCAGCACGATCCCGCTCGCGATCAGCGCGCTCGTGTTGACCGCCGTCTCCTCGAAGGGCAGGCGCGGCTGATTGGGCGGCGGCCACACCGACCCCACCGCGCGCGACTTGATGATCACGAAGGCCGAAATGAACCCCGCGAAGAGCATGACCTCGACGAAGACGAAGAGCAGCATGCCCAACACGCCGTTCGAGATCAGCTTCTCGGCCCGCTGCGGCCTCGGCCGGAACGGAATGATCGATGCTCGTGCAGTCATTCCCCCGCCCCCACCAGCCGCGTCCGCAGCCGGCCAACCCCCGGCAGCCTCATCACAATGCCCACCACCGGCGCCAGCAGCCGCCGCACGATCGGAATGTGGCTCAGCGTCTCGAAGACCAGGATCAGCACCCCGATCGAGAGCATGATCGCCACCGCGTTGGTCCCCACCGCGACCAGTATCAACACCGTCCAGAACCCCGCGTGGGCCAGGTTGTAGCCGCCCGGGAGCAGGTTGTCGGTCGACTTGTGGGTGGGCACCAGGCTGACTTCCGCCACATCCCCGGCGTGTTCGGCGTCCGCCGCGTGTTCCTCATCCGCGGCGTGATCGTCCACGATCCCCCGGACCACCGCCTCCTTCGCGGCCAGATTCTCCCACATGCGGCCATCGTGCAGCTGCACGTCCGGCGCTACGCCGCCCCAGAAGAGCGCCAGCAGCAGCACCGACGCGGCCAGGAAGATCTTCGCGATCGGGCGCTCGATGGAGAGGTGCATGAAGTGCTTCACCACCAGCGACGCCTTCCAGATGGCGATTCCGAAGGCCGTGATCAACGTGAGCGTGATGCCGAGTCCGATCTGGTACCCGAAGAGCGAGATCTCCGTGTCGAGTCTCTCGCCGACCAGCGGCCCCGCGATGCTGACCGCCAGCAACACCAGCAGCACCGCATAGATCTTCACGTAGTGGTTGCCGAGGAGTCCTCCGCGATCTTCCGAGTGACCGGCCATGAGCTATTTCGCGATGTAGAGGAGGGGGAAGAGGAAGATCCAGACGATATCGACGAAGTGCCAATAGATCCCGATCAGCTCGACCCGGTGGAGTTCGAGGTTCTTTGCGGCGTCCCGCGCGACGAAGGCCATGATCACGGCGCCCGCGATCACGTGGAATGCGTGGAGTCCGGCGGCGGAATAGTAGAACGCCCAGAAGCCGTTCGACGTGATGGTGTACCCATGGGAGATCTCGTACCACCACTCGTAGGTCTTGATCCCGAGGAATGTGGCGGCGCCCATGATGGTGAAATACAGATAACGCGCCGCCTTCGGACCGTCCCCCCGCTCGGCCGCCTGGTGTGCCAGCACCGCAGTGAGGCTCGAGGTCAGCAGCACGAAGGTGTTGACGGCGCCGATGGTTGTGTTGGTGACCGCCGCCGCGTCCGCCCACTCGGGATGCCCCAGACGGAACATGACGTACGACGCCAGCAGCCCCCCGAAGATGACCACCTCGGAGGCCAGGACCCACCACACGGCGAGTTTGCCGGTGGCGATCCCGGTCGCGGCGCGGGTCGTCGCGATGGGCCTCATGTGGCCGGCCCCGCGAGTTCAGGTGAACAGGGCAAACGCAGCTGCGTGAGGAGCATCAGGAGTCTCTTTGGGGGGGTTCGTTCTGCGGCCAGTAGTCGTCGATCCGATCGGGCACGCTGAATTCGTAGGGTCCCCGGTAGACGACCGGCATCTCGTCGGGGTGCCAGTTGCCGTGCGGCGGTGGCGACTCGGTGGTCCATTCGAGCGAGTTGGCCTTCCAGGGGTTCCTCGGCGCCTTCGGGCCGGAGCGCCACGTCTTGTAGCAGTTGTAGAAGAAGATGAACTGCGCGGCCAGCATGATCAGCAGCGATATCGTCGCGAACACGCGGATGTCCTGGAATCCGTCGCGCGCCAGCTCGGAGAAGCCCGAATAGTTGGAGATGCGGCGGTGCTGTCCCCCCATCCCGAGCACGAAGAGCGGGATGAAGATCATGTTGAAGGGGATGATCGTGAGCCAGAAGTGCCACTTGCCCAGCCGCTCGTCCATCATCTTCCCGAACATCTTGGGGAACCAGTAGGTGAAGGCCGCGTAGGTCCCTATGATGGCGATCGGGAAGAAGGTGTAGTGGAAGTGGGCCAGCACGAAGTACGTGTCGTGGAAGTAGATGTCCGCGCCCGCCGCGCCGAGGAAGATCCCGGTCACACCTCCGATCAGGAACTCGGCCACGAAGGCGAGCGCCCAGAGCATGGGCGTAGTCAGCCTGATGGATCCCCCGTACAACGTGGCAATGTAGACGAAGCACAGCTCCGCGATGGGGACCGAGATGAGCAGGGTCGTGATGGTGAAGATGTTCGCCATGCGCGGGTCGATCCCCGCGATGAACTGGTGGTGGGCCCACACGAAGAAGCTCAGGACCCCCGTGGCCACCACCGTGAAGATCACGATGCGGTAGCCGAAGACCTTCTTGCGCGAGAAGGTGGCGATGATCTCGATCACCACGCCCATCGCCGGCAGCAGCACGACGTACACCTCGGGGTGCCCGAAGAACCAGAACAGGTGTTGCCAGAGGATGGGATCGCCCCCGGTGGCCGGGTTGAAGAAGCCGGTCCCGAGCGTCTGGTCGAAGATGAGCATGATCGCGCCGGCCAGCAGCGGACCCACCGAGAGCATGAAGAGGATGCTCGCCACCACGATCATCCACACGACCAGCGGCACGTCGAAAGCGCGCATCCCCGGCGCGCGGGAGTTCATCAGTGTGGTGATGAAGTTGATCCCGCCAAGGAGGAAGGCCACGAACTCCAGTCCCACCCCGATCACCCACAGGGTACTCCCGAGCGGGGTGAGGTTGTAGGTCTCGTTCGCCGAAAGCGGCGGGTAGGCCGTCCACGCCCCGGCGAATCCTCCTCCCTCCACCACCAGCGACGCCAGAATCACGATCGTGCTGACGAAGAAGACCTGGAAGGACAGGCGGTTGATCTTGGGGAAGACCATGTCGTCCGCCCCCACCATGAGCGGAATCAGGAAGTTCCCGAAGGCGGCCAGCAGCACCGGCATGGCCACCCAGAAGATCATGATCGTGCCGTGATTGGTGACCAGCGCGTTGTATTCGCCCATCGAGACCATCCCGAAGCCCGGCACGTTGATACCCGGGAAGGCCAGCTGCATGCGGAAGACGTAGGCCATGAACCCGCCGACCAGCGCCATGAACATGCCCGTGAACATGTACTGCATGGCGATGACCTTGTGGTCCGTGGACCAGAGGTACTTCTTCCACCCCTCGGGACCGTGGTGCGCGTGGTCGTCGTGGGGGTGGCCGTGTGTCAGATCGACTGCGGGCTCAACCATATCGGTACTCCATTCCTCGCTACCCGGACGAAGGCGTGTTGTCGGTGGCGGGCGCGGGGGCCTCCACCGGTGTGTTCGCCTCCACCCAGGCGGCGTGTTCTTCCGCGCTCTCCACGAAGACCTGACCCTGCATCACGGTATGGCCGAAGCCGCAGATCTCCGCGCACTGGAGATCGAACTGGCCCGTCACCGTCGGCTGGAACCAGCCGGTGATGCTCCGCCCCGGGATCGCGTCCTGCTTGATGCGCCACACCGGGACCGAGAAGCTGTGGAGGACGTCCGTCGCTTCCAGCCTGAAGTGGTAGAGTTTCTCGTTCTCGACGTGGAGCTCGTCCACCGTGTAGATGTCGTCTGCGGTGTCCAGTTCCCCGTCCGCGCCGCAGTGCTGGATGATCCAGGCCCACTGCTGCCCCGTGACCCGGATCACGCAGTCGGGGTTCTCGGGCAGGTCCATCTTGACTCTGTGCCAGACGTTGAACGAGACCACGATGATCAGGACGTCGAAGACCAGCACCGCCAGGTGCGGGTAGGTGATCCACCGCTTGTGGCGCTTGTTCTTCCCGTCGATGTAGTCGGCCCGCCGCCCGTCCCCCTTCTCCCTGAACTTCATGATGAAGTAGACGAAGATGAGCTCGGCGGCGAGGAACCAGACCCCCACCACCACGAGCACCAGGAAGATCAGGAAGTCGATGTCCGCCGCGTAGGTGGACCCGATCCGGATCAGGCCGATTCTGTCGAAGAAGTGACCCCAGCTCTCGAAGAAGCCCATCTAGAGAAAGTCCCTTCCGGTCATTGCATGATGTGGGTGTAGACCACCGCCGCGCCGATGAAGCCGATGGCCAGCCAAAACGTCCAGCGCAGCGTCTTCTTCGCGAAGATGACCGCCTCGTTGGTGTCGTCCGGGGCCGCCGGGGGAATCTCGGCGGCGAGTTCCGCGTGGGTGGGACGGTCGGTGGGCGGTGTTGCTGCCATGGTCGTCAGCGGCTCAGGGTGAATACGTAGGCGGCGACGGCGCGCACCTGCTCGTCGGTGAGCGGCATGCCGGCGCGCTCCTGCATCATGCCCGGGTACTCGATCGGCTCGGGCACCCCGTCCATGATGATCCGGACGATGGCCTCGTACTCGCCGTCGATGTTCAGCCACTCGGTGTCGGTGAGGTTCGGGGCGAGCGGCCCGCCGACTCCCTCCCGCAGGTGGCAGGTGAAGCAGATTCCGGTGGTCGTGTTGAAGATCTGCTGCCCTTCCTCGACCATCGCGATCGTCACCCCCTCGGGCAGGATCGCGGGGTCGACGTCGATCGGGGGCAGCGGTGGCGGAGGCGGTGCGGGCGCCTTCCGGGGCAGACGCTGCATGGTCATGATGTACGCGGTCACGTTGTCGATGCGTTCGTCGTCGAACCCGGTCACGGCCGCCCGCATGGTGGCCCCGAGGCCGGCCCCCCCGGCCCCGCGCACGCCGTCCCGGTACTTCCGCATCGACGATACGATGTACCAGTCGCTCAGGTGCAGCATGGAAGGCGCCTGGAGCGTTTCGTCCCCCCGGCCATCCCGGCCGTGGCAGTTGGCGCAGAGGGCGATGTAGTCCTCTTCGCCGGATTCCACGTCGCCCCCCTCGGCGGTCGCCGGCGGGTCCGGGATCGGCAGGCTGACCACGTACTCCACCACCGATTCGATGTCGCCCGTGTCGTCGAAGAGCGCACGCGACATGGGGCGCATGCGGAGCCCCTCCGCGTCGGTGTGGTGATACCCCCGCACGCCCCCCTGGAACTGCAGGAGCTGGTCGGTGAGATACCAGGTGGAGCCCCCCGCGATGGCGGGCGCACCCAGCGTCTGGTCGCCGGCGCCTTCGCTGCCGTGGCAGGGCGAGCACGTGTCGAAGAGCATCTTGCCCCGCGCCAGACCCGGCTCGGAGCCGCCGCAGGCTGCCGCCAGGGTCACCGCGAGAGCGGCGCAGGCGGCGGCGCGGATTGGGTTGGAGAATTGTCCTGTCAGGAACCTCGTCATTGTCCTCGCTCGGCGGACCGGTTTCCGAAAACCTGTCCCATAAGTTCGCCAATTCGGCGCGCGGATTCTAGCGACCGGGGGCGGGCAAGGCAACGGTCTGCGGGTTGCTAGTACACGTCCAGGTCCGCCGCGGATACGACGCGGCCGGTGTACCCCGTCTCCCGGATCTCGCGCACCAGGTCCTCGTCGGTGGCGCCCCAGTAGAGTTGGTGGTACAGCACCAGCAGCCCCGGCCGCGCCCTCGCCGCCAGCTCGGCCAGCTCCACCGTCGAGGTGTGGGAGCGGGCGTGGTAGGCCTGCCACACGTGGGGACGCTGCTGAAACGCCTCCGCCGAATACACTTCGTGGACCAGCACGTCGCAGCCGTCGCACGCCTCCACCAGCGATTCGCTGGGGCGCGCGTCCCCGGAGATCACGATGGAGCGGCCGGCGGCGTCGAACCGGTAGCCGAGCGCGTGCGGCCACGAGCCGTGCAGCACCGGGATCGCCGCGACCCGCACGTTCTCGTCTTCATAGACCAGGCCGCCGGTCGTCTCGGTCACGGGGGCGCGGTACGCGTCGGCGTTGGCGTCGCGCGGCTCCAGGCCGAAGAGCCGCATGTGGATGTCCTCGCGCCACGCCTCCTCGATGTGGGCGGCCATGGCGGCCGTGCCGGGGGGGCCGACGATGTGGAGCGGGCCGGGACGGTCGAGGACCCACGGCGAGAGGATCAGGTCGGGCAGCCCCACCGTGTGATCCGAGTGCAGGTGGGTGACGAAGAGGCGGTCGAGCCCTTCCGGGGCCAGTGCCGCGATCTCGTGGTCGCGCGCCGCCGCGGCGGCCCGGCGCACCACCCCCGCGCCGGCATCCACCAGATAGGCCCGTCCGCCGGCCACGATGGCCACCGCCGGGCCCCAGCGGTCGGGGTCGGCGTTGGGGGTTCCCGTTCCGAGGATCACGACGCGGGCGGCGGCTGCGCTGGCCGGCGTGGGCTCCTGGGCGGGAATGGTGGCCGGGTGTAGGGCCGCGATTGCGGCGGTGAGAAGGAAGAGTGCTGATCGCATTGGAGTCTATCCGGCTCGGAGAAGTAACTTGCGGTTGACAGAATGTAAAGCGCAGTTGACACCTTCGGCGACCCGGCTGTTCTTCTGCATGTGGGATCGGGTTTCCCGTGGCTTGCGGCCCCCGCCTGTTCCCGGAGAATACCTGTCCCGCTCCGGGGTCCCGCCGCCCCGCAGCGTGCCCGTGGAAGGTTGAGTGCACCTGTTGTAGTTTTGGCCGGGAGGGAATTCGGTCACAAGGATCAGAATGACGATTTGGAAGAGACATTTCGGGCCACGGCACAGTCGTCTGGCCGCGGTTGCGGCGCTTCTCGCGCTCGGCACCGGATGCGCCACCTATCACGATGCACGGGTTCAGGACCTCCCGCCGCAGCAACAGGTGCGGATGCGCCTCGCGCCGGACGAGCTCGCGAGGAACGTGGCCTTCGTTTCGGGGAACGAGGGACTGGTCAACGCCCGCTTCGTGGACCTCGCGGGTGATTCGGCCACCTTTCTGTTGACTACGCCGACCTCGCACCGGCAGGTCAATCTGCATCTGGCTTCGATCCTGTCGGTGGAGCGCAAGGAGGCCAGCCACGGACGCAGCATGCTGCTGTCGGCGGGGCTGGTGGCCGCCGTGGCCACGCTCGCCTACCTGGGCTTCGAGGGTGACACGAACACCGGGCCGAATCCCGACGAGGACCTGACCGACCAGTTCACACCGATGATGCGGTTCTCCATTCCCTTCAAATGGTAGCCGGAAACGCATTCGGCCCCCTTGCGGGGGGGCGCGAAATACGAAATTGTATACAGTAGGGGTCGCGAAGGGCTCGCGGCCCTGTTTTGCGTCAACACTCCAAGAGGGAGGTACGATGTCAGTAACACGAGTTAGCCGGGCGGTCGTCCGGACCGCCACCCGGGCGCTGATCGCGGCGGCCGTGCTGATTGCGGCGGCTCAGACGCCCGCGCAGGCGCAGACCGGAAACATCACGGGTTCGGTTCGCAATGCGACCAACGGCCAGCCCATCGCGGGCGCCCAGGTCGGCATTCCGGAGCTGAACATCGGGATCCAGGCCAACAACGTCGGCCGCTACCTGCTGCCGAACGTGCCGGCGGGTACGCACACGGTCGAGGTGCGCTTCATCGGGTACGGGACCGTGACCGCCGAGGTCGAGGTCACGGCCGATGGTGCCGTCGTTCAGGACTTCGAGATGCGTTCGGAGGCGATCAGCCTCGAGGGCGTGGTCGTGACCGGAACCGCCGGTGCCGCGCGCCGGCGCGAGATCGGCAATTCCATCACCCAGATCAATTCGGACGTGTTCGAGTCGGCTCCCGTCAACTCGGTGGCCGACATCATGCAGGGACGCACGCTCGGAGCCACGGTGCTGACCAACGGCGGCCAGGTCGGAGCGGGATCGACCTTCAAGCTGAGGGGCAACAACTCCGTCTCGTTCAGCAACGTGCCGCTGGTCTACCTGGACGGCGTGCGCGTCCGCGAGCGCGGGCTGATCCACTCCGACGAGGCCAACCAGCAGACGAACCCCTTCGACGACATCAACCCCGCCGACATCGAGCGGATCGAGGTCATCAAGGGCGCCGCCGCCACGACCCTGTACGGAACCGAGGCGGCGGGCGGCGTAATCCAGATCTTCACCAAGCGCGGCGTTGCCGGCGCGCCGGCGTGGAGCCTGACCGTCGACCAGGGAATCAACAACCTGGGCCACATCGGTCCGGCGGTCGACGTCAACCCGACCGGCCTTGGACTGAACAACTGCAACTTCACGGGCGACGCCAATTTCTCCGGCGGCGACTCGCAGTTTCCGGCCGATCCGTCCTGCCCGGCCAGTGGTTCGTGGCTGAAGGCCGGCCGCACGCAGAGCTACAATCTGTCGGTTCGGGGCGGTGCCGAGCGCATGAACTACTTCGTGTCCGGAAAGTGGGGCACACAGGGTGGCGTCTTCGACACCGGATTCAACAGCGACGGCGTCAAGCGTCCCGAGCAGGGACAGGAGACCTGGAATCTCCGCGGCAACTTCGCCTTCGCGCCCGCCGAGGATCTGGACGTTCGCTTCAACACCTTCTACGCGCACAGGGACGTCACCTGGGTGCCTGACGGCAACAACGCCGAGGGCCTCCTCCTGAACGTCTTCCGTGGCGGCAGGGACTACACCAATGACGAGGACGGCAAGCTCCTCGACATGGACATCACCAACATCAACGACCGCTTCACCTCCGGGATGAACCTGATCTGGACCCCGATGGACGGGATGCAGCACAGGCTGAACGCGGGGATCGACTGGACGCGCAACGAGTATTTCGAGGAGCGTCCCTGGGGTTACTTCTACGTGCAGCTCGGCAACCGCGAGACCGATGAGCGGACCTACAGGAAGCTCACCCTGGACTACGCGGGAAGCTGGACCAGCGAGCTCTTCGGGCTGTCGTCGCGGTTCTCGCTCGGGGGTCAGCTGTACAACGACTTCATCACCGGAACCAACGGCTTCGGTGACGACTTTGCCGGCCCCGGCGAGAAGGTTCTCCAGTCCGGTGCGATCACGGAGGCGTTCGAGGTCAACAGCACCGTCACCAGCGGCGGCTTCTTCTTCGAAGAGGTGCTTGGCGTCGCCGACAGGTTCTTCCTGAACCTCGGGTTGCGCGTGGACGGCCACTCCGCCTTCGGCAAGGACTTCGGCCTCCAGAGCTATCCCAAGGCGTCATTCTCGTATGTGGTCTCCGACGAGAGCTTCTTCCCCCAGGGCCTCGGCCTGCTCAAGCTGCGGGGCGCGTTCGGCTCGTCGGGCAAGGCGCCCGGACTCTTCGACGCCGCCCGCACCTGGGCGTCCGTCGCCGGCGACAACGGGAAGCCGGGCGTGACCCCGGACAACCTCGGGAACCCGACCCTCGGTCCCGAGCGGAGCACGGAATACGAGGCCGGATTCGAAGGTTCGACGCTGAACGACAAGGTCTCCTTCGAGTATCAGTACTTCTATCAGAAGACCTCGGACGCGCTGATCCCCGTTACGCAGATTCCGTCTGGGGGATTCGTTGGGGCTCAGTTCGAGAACGTGGGCCTGGTCAGCAACCGGGGTCACGAGGTGTTCGTCAACGTCAATCTGCTGTCGAGCGACGCATTGATCTGGGACGTGGGCGGGGGCCTGGCAACCGCCAATTCCAGGGTGGAGGACCTCGGCGTCCTCGACAACATTCCCGTCGGCTGGCGCAACTACGTGCAGGCTCCGACGCCGTGCACCGAAGATCTGTCGAACGGGACCGACTTCGACGGCAACGGTTTCATCGGCCAGGGGTGTGAAATCGGGGAACTGGTGTACTACCCGCTGCCGGCCTTCTGTCACGACCGCGTGCAGAACCCGGACGAGGTGGCGGCGCCACGGTACGCGACCCAGTGCCTGGGTTCGACCACGCCGACCCACACCTACAACGTCAACACCACCCTGACGCTCGGCCAGCGCCTCACCCTGGACATGGTGGGCGAGGGGATGGGCGGACACTGGCTGTCCTCCGGCACCGCGTACCAGAACGCGCGGCGGAGCGTGTGGCCGACCTGCCGCGACGTCAACCAGGCCATCTCCGACGGCCGGCGCGACCAGCTGACGGCCGGCGAGCGGGCGCTCTGCGACCCCTCGGTGACGCGCTACGGCATGTGGACGCAGCCGGCGGACTTCTTCAAGCTCCGCTCGGTGTCGCTCAGCTATCGGTTGCCGCAGGAGTGGATCCCCGGGCGTTTCCGGTCCGCCACCATTCGGTTGCAGGGAAGGAACCTGCTTACCTTCACCGACTTTGAAGGCGTCGACCCGGAGGCCTTCGAGGACGGTTCCGCAGACGTCCTGTTCCGGCAGGAATACTACAACCTCCCTCCGTTCCGCAGCTTCCTGCTGTCGGCCCGGGTGGACTTCTAGGCCGGGGGGGATACGAATCATGAAAACGATCAAGAACCGATTCTTCATGCTCGGCGCGCTTGTGGCGGCTTTCGCGGTCACCGGTTGCGACGAGGGCCTCTTCGACGTCAAGAACCCGGGACGGATCCTTGACGACGACCTGAACACGGCCGCGGGCGTGGCGTCGCTGGTGACGGGGATGTCCTCGGACTTTTCCGCATCCTACGACAACCTGGCCTTCACCACGGCGATCCTGTCGGATGAAATCGTGGGGTCGGGAAGCTACTTCTCCACGGGCCGGTACCGCCGCGGGCTCTTCGATTCAGAGGACGCCAACGGCTTCTGGGCCGGTGTGCAGCGCGCGCGCTGGGTGGCCGAGGCCGGACTCATCCGAATGCGGAACATCGAGGGCTACCAGTTCGACGGCAATGTCCAGACGGCCAGGGCCTACCTGTTCGCGGGGCTCGCCAACCGCTGGTTCGGCGAGAACTTCTGCAAGACGGTCTTCAGTGCGCCGTACACCGAGGACACCCCCGGGCCCGGCGGTGAAGTTGACACCGGGGTAGAGATGGAACGGGAAGCCGCTTTCGACCGGGCCATTCCGCTGTTGGAAGCAGCGATCCAGCACGGCGGTGCCGCGGGCGCCACCGACATCGTGAACGCCGCCAGGGGAGGTCTGGCACAGGTATACGTGGGATTGGGCGACGCCACCAACGCGCTCGCCAATTCTTCCATGGTGCCCACCGACTTCGTCTTCGCGGCCGCGTATTCGTCCAACTCGGGCCGGGAGGAGAGCATTATCTGGAACGAGACGCACGGGCGACATGAAATCTCCGCCTGGATGACGCTGGCGGGAACGTATGGAGCCGGTGACCCGCGCACTCCGTGGACAGACTGTTCCGACGCGTCCGCCAACTGCCCCAGCGCCAACGGGGCTGATGGCCAGACGATTCACTACCGGCAGGAAAAGTACCCGACGCGCGACGACGACATCCCGCTTGTGAAGGGGACCGAAATGCGGCTCATCGAGGCCGAGGCCGCGTTGCACAACGGTGACCTGGCGGCGGCGATGGCGAAGATCAACGAGGCCCGGTCCCATTACGGGCTGGATGCGCTCGAATCCGACGGCACGATCGGATCGATCACCGGCGGCGAGGACGGGGGAGCACACCCCACCTCGATGTCGGGTTGGGACATCCTCGACCGGGAGCGCCACCTGACCCTCTGGCTCGAGGGCCGGCGCCTCTGGGACATGCAGCGCTGGGACCACCCCCACCTGGACGGTGGCGGCGTGGTGTACGAAGCGACGGTGGATCGACGCGTTACCTGCGACATTCTGGGAGGTCCTCGCAATATCGGCATGCCGATTGCTCTCGACGAATGCCAGGTGAACGAGAATATCGACACGCAAACCAGATGTTTCAGCAAATAGCGCGGTCGCCAGGGTCCCTCACCGCTTCGGGTGAGCCATCGGGTCTCGCCACGGACAAATAGGGATACGGAGGCGCAGGATGCGCGCGAAAGGAGCCGCCCCCCGGAGGATCTTCGGGGGGCGGTTGCGCGTGTTGGTGCTGATGCCGTTGTGTCTCGGGGCCGGGTCGCCGGCACTGGCCCAGATCAAGGTGGAGGGCGAAGTGCTGGACGCCGTCACCGGGATGCCGATCGAGGACGTGCTGGTGCACTTCCCGGAGCTGGGCCTCGGAACGATCACGGACAGTCTGGGCTACTTCAAGATCGATGCGGTACCGGGCTACAGACAGTTGGTGTCCACCTTCCACATCGCCTACGAGGAGCTGGAGAGCACGGTCCCGCTGGTTGCGGGAGAGGTCTGGGTGCTCCGTCTCACGCCCAGGCCGATCCAGCTGGAAGGGATTCAGGTGGAGGGCACGCGGCGCGAGGAGATGGAGGCGCGCCGGCAGGGGTGGCAATCGGAGTTCATCGGCCCCGACGAGGTTGCGGAGGCGGCAGGGCGCTCCAACAAGCTGCTGGAGGTCTTGCGCTCCAAGGCGCCGCCCCGGCTGCAAATCCGCCAGTCGGGAGGACACGGTGGCATCACCTTCTGCATCCAGTCGACGCGGCGCAGGCCGTCGGTCCAGGACCTGCGCGAACTGGGTGACGGGTGCCGGCCAACCCTCCTGGTGCTGGACGGAGTTGTCGTCTACGCTCCGCCGATGGTGACGGAGATGGCATCGATTACGCAGGCGTCGCTGCCGGGGCATGTGGCCAGGATGCTGCTCGACCAGGATCCGAACGAGATCGAGAGCATCCGCATTCTGTCGCCGGCGCAGGCCTTCTTCCGTTACGGAGAGACCGGCCGAATGGGTGCGGTCGAGATCAAGAGCAAGCACCCGGGCAGACCGCGGGGCAAGGGTTCGTCCGGTGGGGGGGACCGGAGCGGGTGACGGCTGCTCCTGCCGAGGGCTCCTGGAAAGGCTCCGCCCGGCGATCGGCCTGCGCCAGGGTGCTGCGCCCGGATTGGCTGGGCTGAAGGGCGCTGACCCTCCACATGCGCCCATTGCTCCTGCCCTGTGCCATCGCCGCGGCGCTGGCGGCCTTCCTCCTGCACCCGGCCGTTCAGACCACCCCGAGCGCGTTCTGGAGCTTCTTGGCGGCGGCAGTGGGGATCCTCGTGTGGGCGGGTTGGCTCTTCGCGTCGCGCAGGCGGAGCGGGGAGCCGCTGATCCTGGAGTTCGTGCTGCGCACCCCCCACTGGATGCAGACGCTGGCGCAGGGGGCGTTGCTGGTCTGGTGGGGTACGCACGTGGAGATGGTGCGGTCGTGGGCGCCGATGATCCTGGCGCAGTTGCTGCTGGCTGTGGCCCTGGAGGGGCTGTTCGCGTGGACGCGGCGCGGGCGCTACACCGCCGGACTGGGACCGATCCCGGTGATCTTCAGCGTGAACCTCTTCCTCTGGTTCACCGGCCCCTGGTTCTTCTTCCAGTTCGCGATGATCGTGCTGGTCTACGCCGGGAAGGAGTTCATCCGCTGGCAGCTGGGCGGGCAGTCGCGGCACATCTTCAACCCGTCGGCGCTGGCGCTCTTCGTGGCGGCGGTGGCGCTGATCGTGACCGGCCAGACCGAGATCACGCTGGGGATCGAGATCGCGCAGAGCCAGTTCGTCCCGCCGCAGATGTTCCTGGTCATCTTCCTGGCGGCGGTCCCCGCGCAACTCCTCTTCGGCGTCGCCATGATGACGATGCCGGCGGTGCTCACCATCCTCGCCTTCGGGCTGATCTATCACGCCTCGACCGGGATCTACTTCTTCTACGACGCCTACATCCCGATCTCGGTCTTCCTGGGACTGCACCTGCTCTTTACGGACCCGGCCACCTCGCCTCGCTCGGATGGGGGGCGGGTGATCTTCGGCCTGCTGTACGGGAGCGGCGTCATCCTGAGCGTGTTCCTGCTGGACGCCGTCGGTGCGCCGAACTTCTACGACAAGCTGTTGCCCGTGCCGATTCTGAACCTGCTGGCGCCACGGCTGGACAGGGCGGCGGAGTGGATCGCGATGAAGGGGCCGGAGCTGCTGCGGACCTTTCAGGGCGGGGGCGGTGCACGGCGACGGGTCGCGACGGTGGGGCTGTGG
>VXOC01000091.1 GCA_009840215.1 Gemmatimonadota bacterium
AGGGCGAGCTGAACCGGATCGCGTGGGAGTACGACGTGCAGGTCATGAACGAGGGGCCTGGTCACATCCCCATGCACCTGATCAAGGAGAACATGGAGAAGCAGCTGGAGTGGTGCGACGAGGCGCCCTTCTACACGCTCGGGCCGCTCACCACCGACATCGCGCCCGGCTACGACCACATCACCAGTGCGATCGGCGCGGCGATGATCGGGTGGTACGGGACGGCGATGCTATGCTACGTGACGCCGAAGGAACACCTGGGGCTGCCCAACCGCGACGACGTGAAGGACGGCGTGATCGCGTACAGGATTGCGGCGCACGCGGCGGACCTGGCGCGCGGCCACCCGACCGCGCAGCAGTGGGACGACGCGATCTCCAAGGCGAGGTTCGAGTTCCGCTGGCGGGACCAGTTCAACCTGTCGCTCGACCCGGTTACCGCGCGGGAGTTCCACGACGAAACGCTCCCCGCCGAGGGGGCCAAGGTGGCGCACTTCTGCTCGATGTGCGGGCCGAAGTTCTGCTCGATGAAGATCAGCGACGACGTGCGCCGGTTTGCGCGGGAGCGGGGGGTGGAGGTGGCGGAAGCGGTGGAGGAGGGGATGAGCGAGAAGGCGGAGGAGTTCCGGCGGCGTGGGGGGGAGTTGTATGTGATGGCGGGAGAGTCGTGAACCGCCTGATCTAGGCGATGTCCACGGCCCGTACATGGCCCGCCGCCGAGTACGCCAGAATCTTTCGGTCGGCGGTCAGCAGCGGCGCCTTCAGGTGACGTGCCGTGGCGACGATGAAGCGGTCGGCGGGGTCGGCGTGAAACTCGCCCGGTAGGCGCACGCTGTCGATGGCTATGGCCGGTTCAATCGGGATGAGCGCGACGCCCGGCAGGGCGAGAGCCTCTGCGATCCACTCGCCGACCTCGCGGCCGAGCCGCAACCGCCGCCGTTCCACCAGCAGCGCGATTTCCCAGGGCGTGACCGCCGACACCGCCACCCGATCGGTCTGAACCGTTTCCTCGATCAGGCGGGACGCGCTCGTGCCGAGTCGCCGATCGCCTTCCACGGCCCAGATGAGCGTGTGCGTGTCGAGAACAATCAACGCAGGGACGCCCACTCGGAGGGATCGGCGGCGGGCGCAAAAGGATCCTCGTACGCCAGCACCGTACCTGCCATCGCGCCGATGATCGACGCGGATCGAGCCTTCTCGGGCAAGGGCGACAGCATTGCGACGGGACGACCGCGATTCGTGACGGTCAAGGGCTCGCCGTCCCGATTCATCTGCCTGATCAATCTCAGGCACCGGGCCTTGAACTCGGCCGCGCCGACGGTCTTCATCGCAGTCCTCCGTTCTTTATAGTGTACATATCGAAATGTACATATCTTGACGCAGAGTCACAAGCCGGAATCTTGTCCCATGGGAAAGGAGTCATTGTCTCGGCTGCGGGAGCCAACCCGTTGGAATGGCATGCGGGCGGATCCGCCCCGACGGAGGTTGCGGTCGCTCGTGAGAGCCGTGCGGAGTAGAATGGAGTAGCAGGTGCGGGCCGCACCGACCCTCGAAACAGGGACTCCGCAGCGCGCGCGGAGTGGAGGACGACCAGTGACACCACGATTGCCAACCAGTCTGGCGGTTCTCCTCGCGTTGTCCCCGGGCGCCTGCCAACCCGGTTCCCCCTTCGACCCGGCCACCGATTTCATCGTGGTTGGCGTGCACGTATGGGACGGGACCGGCACGCCGCCGAGCGAGCTGGCGGTTGTCCAGATCTCGGAGGCCAGGATCCTGTCGGTAGATCCGGTCTTCGGTGATGCCGCAGGGTCGCCGGATCCCGTCGACACCATCGCCGTGTTGGCCGGCTTGTTGACCGATGCCAACGATACCGGAATCGGCGGACACATGGTTCTCGGCGCGTACCTCATCCCCGGCCTCATCAACACGCACGGTCACGTGGGCGGCACCTGGGTCCCCGGCAGCGGCGTGGAATACGGGGAATACATGTTCAACGAGCTGCAGCGCTACGCCCGCTTCGGCGTGACGACCGTGAACAGCCTGGGTGGGGATCGGGAGCTGTCGTTCGCGCTGCGGGATGCGAGTTGGCGGGGGGATGCGGAGGAGGCCGCGGGCGATGCCGGTGACGAGCGGCCCCCACCCCGCGCCCGCCTCCTCGTGGCCGGTCCGGTGGTGACCGGCTTGACCCCCGGGGAGGTCGCCGACATGGTCGACAGGGTTGCCGCCATGAACCCCGACTGGATCAAGATCCGGGTCGACGACAACCTGGGCGCGACCACGAAGATGTCGCCGGAGACGTACGCTGCGGTGATCGCCCGCTCCCGCGAACACGGCCTCCAGGTCGCGTCCCACCTCTTCTACCAGGAGGATGCGAAGGGACTGTTGCGCGCCGGGACCGGGATGGTGGCGCACAGCATCCGCGACGAAGCGGTGGACGACGAGACGATCGCCCTCTTCCGCGAGACCGGCGTCTGCTACGTGCCGACGCTCACCCGAGAGGTGTCGACCTTCGCCTACGGGGACCGCCCGGACTTCTTCGACGACCCGTTCCTCATGTCGGATGTCGATTCGGCGCAGTTCGCGGCGGTGAGCGACCCGGCAAGGCAGGAGCGCGTGAGGGCTTCGGGAGCGGCGGAGGCGTACGGGCGCGCGCTCGAGATCGCGCAGGCCAACCTGGCTCGGCTGTCCGAGGTCGGCGTGGCGATCGCCTTCGGTACCGACTCGGGACCGCTCGGGCGCTTCCAGGGCTACTTCGAGCACATGGAGATGGAGCTGATGGCGGAGGCGGGGCTCACGCCGGAACAGATCCTGCGTTCGGCGACGGGGGTGGCCGCGGAGTGCCTCGGCAGGGACGACATCGGGACGGTCGAGCCGGGGCGGCGGGCCGATTTCGTGATCGTGGGGGGCAACCCGCTCGAGGATGTCCGCAACCTGCGTGAGATCGTCGGGGTGTGGGTGGGCGGGGTGGAGGTGGAAGGGCGGTAGGCCAGGGGACACCGTGACCCAACCTCGAAACGCCCCGCCCAAAGCCGGAGTCGCCGTCATCGGCGCGGGCATCGTGGGCAACTGCCTGGTCGAGCACCTGGCCAGGCTCGGCTGGGATGATCTGGTCCTCCTCGACAAGGGTCCCCTCCCGGACCCCGGCGGATCCACGGGCCACGCGTCCAACTTCATCTTCCCCACCGACCACGGCCGCGAGATCGCGCTGATCACCCTCGAGAGCCAGCGACAATACGAAGCCCTCGGCACGAATACGACCTGCGGCGGAATCGAGGTCGCGCGGACCGAAGAGCGCATGGAGGAGCTGCGGCGGCGGATGACTTCGGCGCGCGTGTGGGGCATCGAGAGCGAGCTGCTGACGCCGGCGGAGGTGGTCGTCAGGGTGCCGTTCGTCAACCCGGATGTAATCGTCGGCGGCTTCTACACTCCGAGCGTGTCGGTCGTCGACTCGGTCAGGGCGGGCACGATCATGCGGGAGCGGGCGTTGGCTAGGGGCGTGCTCACCGTGCTGGATGACACTGAGGTGAGCGGTCTGGAGGTGGAGCCGGTGCCCTTCGGCCGACCGCGTGTCCGGGCAGTGGCCACGACCCGCGGGACCATCGAAGTCGACCACGCGGTCATCGCCTGCGGCGTGTGGAGTCCGCGCATCGCCGCGATGGCCGGCGCCACGATTCCGCTCACCCCCGCGGTCCACCAGATGGCCGACTTCGGCCCGGTCGATCGCCTCCTCGCGACCGGCAACGAAATCGGCTACCCCATCGTGCGCGACATGGACTCGTTCATGTACGAGCGCCAGAGCCACGGCGCGATGGAGGTGGGCTCCTACGCGCATCGTCCAATCCTTCTCCACCCCGACCACATCCCCTCCAACGCCCGGGCGGAGCGTTCGCCCACCGAGCTTCCCTTCACGCCGGGGGACTTTGCGCCGCAGCTGGAACGGGCCCGCGAGATCATGGGCAAGCTGCTGGCGGGGGCCGAAATGGAGTACGCCGTCAACGGCCTCCTCTCTCTCACGCCCGACACCCAGCAGCTGCTGGGCGAGACCGCCGAGGTCGCCAACCTCTGGTCGGCGGCGGCGGTTTGGGTGCGGGAGGGTCCCGGGTCGGCGCAGCTCGTCGCCGAGTGGATGACGCACGGGTACCCCCGCCTCCTTGACCCGCACGGCTCCGACATCACCCGCTTTCAGCCGCATGAGCGCACCGGCCGCCACGTTCGCGCCCGCTGCCGCGAACACTTCCCCAAGACGTACGGGATCGTGCACCCGCGCGAGCAGTGGGAGTCGGAACGCGGCGTCAACCGGTCGCCCTTCCACCCCCGCACCGAGGCCCTCGGTGCCGAGTACTTCGAGGCGCGGGGATGGGAGCGCCCGCAGTGGTACCGTTCGAACGAGGACCTGGTGGCGCGCTACGGCGTCCCGGACCGCCCGCACGAGTGGGACCGCCGCTGGTGGTCGCCGATCATCAACGCGGAGCACCTGCACCTGCGCCAGAAGGTGGGCTTGGTGGACCTGGGCGCATTCCAGATCTTCGACGTCTCCGGACCCGGCGCGCTCCCGTATCTGGAGAGGATGACGGTCAACCAGTGCGACCGCCCGGTCGGCAGCTCGATCTACACACCGCTCCTGACGCCCGACGGCGGCTTCCGCGCCGACCTGACCATCCAGCGGCTCGCCCCCGAGCGGTTTCGCGTCGTCACCGGCGTGTTCGACGGCGCTCGCGACGCCTTCTGGTTCCGCAAGCACCTGCCCGCGGACGGTTCGGTGCAATTCGAGGACCGGTCGTCAGCGCTGTCCACGCTCGGGGTCTGGGGACCGGACGCGCCGGCTCTGTTCTCGCGCGTGGCGGACTGTCGCCTCGGCCAGGATGAGTTCCCCTACGGAACGGTGCGCCACGCCCTGATCGACGGGATTCCCGTCACGATGCTGCGCATCTCCTACGTGGGCGAGAGCGGATGGGAGATCTACACGCGCACGGAGCACGGGCTGGCGCTTTGGGATGCGATCCGGGGCGCGGGTCGCGATTTCGACTTGCGTCCCGTCGGGATCGGCGTCTACGGCACCACCGGGCGCATGGAGAAGGGCTACCTGCTCATGGGTTCCGAGCTGACTTCCGAGTACTCGCCGGTCGAGGCGGGACTCGCGCGCCGTGGCGTGAAGCGGGCGGACTTCATCGGCAGGGCAGCCTACCTGGAGGCGCGTGAGCGGGGACCGGTGGCGAAGATCTGCACGCTCACCATGGATGGCGACGAAAGCGCGTCCGGAGTGGCGCGCTTCCCCACCGGCGGCAACGAGCCGATTCTGACGCTGGAAGGGGACCGGATCGTGGACTCGCTCGGAAGAGAATCACGTGTCACCTCCGCCGGCATGGGGCCGTCCGTGGGGAGGTATCTCCTCATGGCCTACCTGCCCGTGAAACGCGCCCGCGTCGGTGTTCGGCTTCAGGTGATGTATATGAACGAGTGTTTCCCGGTGAGCGTGGCGTCGGCTGGCGGGGCGCTGTTCGACCCTTACGGGAGCCGGATGAAGAGATAGCCAGCACTAGGTCACTGCGTCATTCCCCCGCGCCCTTGCCAACTCTCTCGCGCTCGGATTGACCGAGGGCCGGAAGGGCACCTCGCAAACGCGGGCCCGGTCGGCCCGGCCCGGCTCGCTCGCGTACTCGTCCGGCAACCAGACGGCCAGTTCCGTCCCGACCGCCGACATCCCCACCGGCACATACCCCAGTGCGATGTTGCACCCCAGCTCCGGCGCGTGCCAGGGTGAAGTCAGATACCCGATCGGATCACCCCCATCCGCACCCGATACCAGCCAGAAGTCGGGCGCGTAGTCGTCGATCGGCCTGCCGCCGATCTTCATCCCCACCAGGGTCATGGCGAAGGGCGGCCGCCCCGCCTCGATCTCCGCGCGGATCCGTTCCAGCGCCGCGCGGCCGATGTAGTCCCCCTTCTTCTCACGGGGCACCTGGTACCCGAGGTTGCACTGGAAGGGCACGGTCTCGTGGTCCATGTCCTGTCCCCACGACAGAATGCCCGCCTGGATGCGCCGCTGATGGCCCGGCGCGATCACCATGAGCTGATGGGCCTGGCCCGCGTCGAGCACCGCGTGCCACAGCTTTTCGGCGTGCAGGGTGGCGTCGCGCAGGTAGATCTCGTAGCCCTTCTCGCCCGAGAACCCCGACTGCGAAATGACCACCGAACATCCCGCGATCTCGGCTTCCATGAGTCCGTAATACGGAATGTCGCAGATCGTATTACCCACCAGGTCGGCCATCAGCGCCAGAGACTTCGGCCCCTGGATCTGGAGCGGACACACGTCGATCTCGTCGATCTCGACATCCATCCCCATCCCCACGTTCACGCCCTGAAGCCAGTACAGCAGGTCGGAGTCCGCCAGCGAGAACCAGAACTCGTCCTCCGAGAGGCGAAGCAATACCGGGTCGTTGAGGATCCCGCCGCGCTCATTGCAGAGGATGACATACTTGCCGTGCATCGGCTCGATGCGGGTGGCGTCGCGGGTGATGACGTAGTCGGTGAACTGCTCCGCATCCGGCCCCTTCACCCGGATCTGGCGCTCGACGGCGACGTTCCAGAGGGTGACGTGCTTCGTCAGCGCCTCGTGCTCGGCTGCCGCGCCGCCGTCCTCGGGCCGCACGTAGCCGCGGGGATGGTAGATGCGGTTGTAGATCGTCGCGCGCCAGCATCCCGCCTCGTGCGAAAGGTGCCAATAGGGCGACTTCCGGACGCGCGTGGAGATCAGGAGCTGTGCTGGGGTGCGGCCGGTCTGGCGAAGGTTGATGGGGACGATTCGGTCCGACTGGTCGACGGAGTGAACTGCTACGTCTCTTCGCAATCCGAAGTCTCACTAAACATTTCGGCGCCGGGATTCAGGCCCTGTTCACACCGTTGGAGTCCAAGGTCGTCGAGCCCCAACTGCTCACACGCGTTCCGCCGCGCCGTTGCCAGGGCCACATCGTGGCTGTTTCCACTGCCCGTCCCGACTACCGTTCGTCCGTCCATGACCAGCGTTACCTCGCACCGCCAACCTCCGCTGCCACAGCTGATTGCCGCGAACAGAGCCAGTCCCGCCACAAGTCGGCGCGTCCGTGACGCACGGCAATCTGCTTTTACTACCTGGGCGCAGTGCCCCGGGATTCTCTTGCGGATCATTTACGTTCTCCGGGGTGTTTCCTCGCTGACGAAGCAATCCGACCAACGGGTAGCTCCCGCCGGGTCGGGGATGCTTGCGGGTACCTTGACAGAAAAACATAAGACGTGGCCGCGAATCGGGACAGGTCGCGTGCCGGACCGGTGGCGGCCCTGTCTCGCGACCGGCCGTGATTCCTTCGTGATCCGTTCACCCCCTTTTCCCGCCGCGCTACCGACCTAACCTTCTCCCATGCCCATCCTCGAACTCGACGACCTCTCCCTGCGCTTCGGCGGCGTCACCGCGCTGTCGGGTTTCACCATGGAGGTCCGCCAGGGCGAACTGCTTGCGCTCATCGGCCCGAACGGCGCCGGGAAGACCAGCGTCCTGAACTGCATTTCCGGACTGTACCGCGCGCAGGAAGGCACGATCACCCTCACCGCCTCCGACGGCACCCGCCACACCCTCCACCGCCTCCCCCCGCACCGCATCGCCGCGCTGGGCGTGGCCCGCACCTTTCAGAACATCGAGCTCTTCAAGCACATGACCGTGCTGGAGAACCTCATGCTGGGCCGCCACGTCCACATGAAGGGCGGCGTCCTCAGCGGCGGTCTCTACGCGGGCCGGCAGCGCCGCGCCGAGATCGAGCACCGGCGCTACGTCGAAGAGGTCATCGATTTCATGAACCTGGAGCCGCTGCGCAGCAGGGAGGTCGGGAACCTCGCGTACGGGAACCAGCGGCTCGTGGAGATGGCGCGCGCACTGGCGCTCGACCCCGCCATCCTGCTCCTCGACGAGCCCACCGCCGGGATGAACGCCGAAGAGAAGGAGTCGATGGCGCGCTTCATCCTGGACGTGCACGAGGAGCGGGGTATCACGGTGGTGGTGATCGACCACGACATCGACGTGATCATGGACATCTCGGACCGGGTCGTGGTGCTGGACTTCGGTCGGAAGATCGCGGAGGGGACGCCGGGGGAGGTGCGGGGTGACAAGACGGTGATCGACGCGTATTTGGGGCGGACGCGGGGGTAGGGGTCCGAAGACCGTCCGGAATCACGCTCGCGGCAGCCGGTCCGTCCGACGAGCTACCCGCTGTTCACCTTGACCTGCCCCAAGTCACCCTGATCAGCCCGTCCGAACCCGCACGAAGCAGGACGATAGCCTTGTGCTCACCGGCCGGAGCGGCGTTGCGCGCGCCCTGGGAACTCGAAGGAAGGACCGTAATCTCGATGCCCGGCGAGCAGTTGTTGGTCGTATCCGATTCGCCGGATACCGGATCCATGCACGCGCCAACATATAACTTGCCTGGCGGGATATCAGCAGGGAAGATCATGGTCACATTCAAGCTGACCTCCTGCGCCGGATCCAGCGCCGGCATGTCGGCCACCCCCAGTTCCGAGTCGTCCGTCGATATTGTGGAGTCGGCCGACTGGAAGAAACGCACAAATGTCTCCGTCGATGCCGCGGACCCGCCGTTCATCGCCGTGAAGACGGCATCGACGGTATCGCCGGGGGAAACCGATACCGATCTCGGCGCGACTTCGGTAAACAGCAGGTCCGAAACGCCGAACACCATGACGGAGAAACTCTGCTCGGCTTCCAGCCCGCCCGGATCCGTGGCCGTTACCGTCACCGACGCGTTGCCCGGGGACACCCCCTCGATCGCAATGATATTCCCCGACAGGGAAGCCGTTGCCACTCCCGGGTCCGAGGAGATCGCCGCGAGGCTCAGCTCATCTTCGTTGGGATCGGTGAAACACGCCGTGACGGTGCCCGTCTCGCCCACGGCTACGCTCTGTTGCGGAATCGGGTCGCACGCGGTGGGCGGTTGCGGATCCTCACAGGCAGCGACCAGGAAGATCAGGGTCGAAGCGCCAAGCAGGCCACGCCTCGGCATGAGTGTAGTGGTGTCCTTCCGTGTGGGACTCAGCATTCCGGTCTCCCTTTCGATGATCAGATGCGGGTTGTTGGGTCGGGATGCCGCAAGAAGTGTGGGTGACATAAAGTATGGGTATCCTGTCACCGTGGCGCAAGTACGGCAGGGATTTCCGCGGCCAGGGGGTCCGCCGGACGTGCCTTCGGTCCTGCGGGGCTTTCGGCCCGGCTCGGGTGCTGGGAGATTGGAAGGTATGCCCGACACCCTCCCCGGCCTCCTCGCGCGCCGCGCGGCAGACCACCCCGACCAGGTCGCGCTCCGCGAAAAGGAGTTCGGCATCTGGCAGGAGATCACCTGGGCGGGGTTCCTCGGCCGGGTCCGCTCCTTCTCACTGGGACTGGTCGAACTGGGACTGAGGAATGGCGACAGGATCGCGATCATCGGCGACAACCGGCCCGAATGGGTGATCGCCGAACTGGGCGCGCAGTCGATCGGAGCCCTGCCGCTCGGCCTCTACCAGGACTCCATCTCGGCAGAGCTGGCGCGCATGCTGGAAGCGGCCGACGCGCGTCTCATCGTCGCCGAGGACCAGGAGCAGGTCGACAAGGTGCTCGAGGTGCGGGACCGGGTGCCGGGACTGGAGCACATCGTCTACTACGATTCGCGGGGGATGTACGGGTACGAGGCCCCGGGCCTGATGGCGTTTGAGGAGGTGGAAAGGCTCGGTGAGGCATTCGGAGACGGATTCCCCGATGAATTCGACCGCAGGCTGTCGGCAATCCGGCCCGGGGACACCGCACTGCTCTGCACGACGTCGGGGACCACGAGTGTCCCGAAGCTGGCGATGCTCTCGCACGCGAACCTCCTGGCGATGGCGGAGCAACTGGTCGAAGTCGACCCCATGGAGCCCGGCGACGAGTTCGTCTCGTTCCTGCCGCTGGCGTGGATCGGCGAGCAGATGGTCGGGGTGGCGAGCGCCATGCTGGCGGGCTTCACGGTGAACTTCCCGGAGGAGACGGCCACGGTCCGCGCGGACATCCGCGAGATCGGCCCGGCCTTCATGATGTCGCCGCCCCGGATCTGGGAGAACATGGTGTCGGACGTGCAGGTCATGGCCGAGGACACGACGCCGCTCAAGCGGTGGCTGTACAGGTGGGCGATGAGGGAGGGGATGAAGGCCGCGGAGGGCCGTGCCGGCCTGCCCGCCCGCCTTCGTCACCGGCTTGCCGACTGGACGGTGCTGCTGCCGATCCGCGACCAGCTCGGACTGAGCCGGGTTCGGCGTGCATACACGGGGGGTGCGGCGCTGGGGCCGGACGTCTTCCGCTTCTTCCACGCGATCGGCGTCAACCTGAAACAGCTCTACGGCCAGACCGAGGTCTCGGGCATCTCGGTCGTGCACCGGGACGGCGACATCCGCTTCCACACGGTGGGCCTGCCCTTCCCGGAGACCGAGATCCGGATCTCCGACGAGGGGGAGATACTCTGCCGGAGTCCTGCCGTCTTTCGGGGGTACTTCCGCAATCCCGAGGCCACCGCCGAGGCGCTGGCGGACGGCTGGCTGCACTCCGGCGACGCCGGCTACTTCGAGGACGACGGCCACCTGGTTGTGATCGACCGCCTTGCCGACGTGATGAAGCTCCCCGACGGCACGGCTTTCTCGCCCCAGTTCGTCGAGAACAAGCTCAAGTTCAGCCCGTATGTGCGCGAAGCCGTGGTGTTCGGCGGAGGGGGCGCGCCCTTCGTCACCACCATGATCGCGATCGACATGGAAAACGCGGGGCAGTGGGCCGAGCGCCACCGGGTCCCCTACACGACCTTCACCGACCTGGCCCGTCGCGAAGAGGTCTATGCCCTGGCCCGCGATCATGTTGCCACGATCAACCGCGACCTCCCCGCCGCCGCCCGCATCCGCCGCTTCCTGCTGCTGCACAAGGAGCTGCACGCCGACGACGCGGAGCTGACGCGCACGCGCAAGGTGAGGCGCCGCCATATCGCCGAGCGCTTCGGGGAGATCATCGCGGCATTGCAGGGGGATGGGGACTCGGTCACGGTGAGCACCGAGATCACCTACCAGGACGGGCGCACGGCGGAGGTGGCCCACGAGCTGCGCATCGAGACGATGGAGGGCTGACCGATGGACATCTTCCTCCAGCTCACCGTCTCCGGACTCAGCACCGGGATGATCTACGCGCTGGCCGCGGCCGGGTTCGTCGTCATCTACAAGGCCAGCGACGTGATCAACTTCACCCAGGGGGACCTTCTCCTTCTGGGCACGTACCTGATCTTCTTCGCCATCGGGCAGATCGGGCTGCCGTGGAGCCTGGGCGTCCTCGTCACGGTCCTGCTGGCGGTCGCGGTGGCGCTGGCGATCGAGCGGCTGGTGCTGCGTCCTCTCATCGGCGAGCCGATCATCTCGATGATCATGGTGACGATCGGGCTCTCGTCGATCCTGCGCGGCCTGGTCAACGCGATCTGGGGACCGGCCCCGCGCTCCTTCGATTCCTTCCTGCCCGAGGGGAGCGTCGTCGTCGGTCCGGCGGTGCTGTCGACCGGGCGGCTGCTGTCGATCCCGATCGCGCTTGCGGTGCTGGCCGCGCTGGGGCTCTTCTTCCGCCACACCCGCGACGGGATCGCCATGCGGGCCATCGCCGACGACCAGCAGGCCGCGCTGAGCATGGGCATCAGCATTCCGCGCGTCTTTGGGGTGGCGTGGGCGCTGGCCGCGGCGTCCGCGGCGATCGGCGGGATCATGCTGGCGGGCGTCGTAGGGGTGAGCCCGAATGTGGCCTCGATCGGCCTCCGGGTCTTTCCCGTGGTGATCCTCGGGGGACTCGATTCGATCAAGGGGGCCGTGATCGGCGGCGCGATCATCGGGCTGCTGGAGGCCTATACGGGGGGATACGTGGGCCACGGCCTCAACCTCGTGGTGCCCTACGGCGTGCTGATCCTGGTGCTGATGGTGCGGCCCTACGGGCTCTTCGGAAAGGAGATCATCGAACGCGTATGAGCCTCGAGTGCGGCGTCTTCCACACCCGCTACGAGTCCGACATGGGGCTCCGTCCACGGCCCGCGCAGCGGATCCGGCTGGGGGCCTTTGCGGTCTTCGTGCTGGTCTTTCCGTTCCTGGCCGGGCCGTACTGGCTCGATCTGGCCAACCAGATCGCCATCGCGACGGTGGGCGCGATCGGGCTCAACATCCTGGTGGGGTACACCGGGCAGATCTCGCTGGGACAGGGCGCCTTCATGGCCATCGGCGCCTACAGCGCGGGGCTGCTGACGCTGAACCTGGGCCTTCCGTGGGGGGTGAGCATCGCGCTGGCGTGCGTCATCACGGCGGTGGCGGGAACATTCTTCGGGCTCCCCTCGCTTCGCCTCAAGGGGCTGTACCTGGCGATCGCGACGCTGGCGGCGCAGGAGATCGTCGAGTGGGCGATGACCCACTGGACGGCGGTCACCGGCGGCACCGAGGCGATCGTCGTGCCCGCGCCGCGTCTCTTCGGCGTGCGACTCAACAGCACCTTCGCCTTCTACTGGTTCGGAGTGGCGATGGCCGCCGGGACGGCGCTCTTCGCGGCCAACCTCTTCCGCACGCGCATGGGCCGCGCCTTCGTGGCGGTGCGCGACCAGGACATCGCGGCCAGCGTGATCGGGGTAAACCTCTTCCGCACCAAGCTGCTGGCCTTCGCCACCTCGTCCTTCTTCGTCGGGCTGGCCGGGGCGATGATCGCGTACTACCGCACCATCATCACCTGGGAGCGCTTCACCCTGGACACGAGCATCGTCTACCTGGCGATGATCATCGTAGGCGGACTCGGATCGATCCGCGGGTCGTTCTTCGGGGCGGCGCTGATCACGCTGCTGCCGGCGATGATCGCGAACGCGGGGCGGGCGCTACAGGATACGGCGCCGGTGGTGGCGGGCCTGTTGCCGTATGCGCAGCAGGCGGTCTTCGGCGTCGTGATCATCCTGTTTCTGATCTTCGAGCCGAAGGGGCTGTCGAAGCTGTGGGGGAATGTGAAGGACTACTTCCACGTGTGGCCGTTTGCGTATCGGCGGGGGTGAGGGCCGCCTATCTCCGAGCGTCCAGCCGACCGAGACGGCCGCTCCAGGACAGAATACGCCTGTCGGCGGTAATCAGAGTGTGTCCGCCCAGCGCCGTCGCGACGATGATGCGGTCCGCGGGATCGCCGTGGAAGTCCTTCAACTCGTTGGCCAGAAGGGTAATGTCACCGTCCACCGGGATTTCGACGAGTCCGTCGCGCAGCAGACGCGCGCGCCAGCTCCGCACGTCCCGGCTCAGGCGGATCCGCCCCTTGGCGTGCAGCATCGCGACCTCCCAGAACGAAAAGGCCGATGCCGCCAGCCGGGCTTCACGAAGCCCCTCGCCGATGATTCGCCTGCACTCGGGTCCGATTTGCTCGAGGCCCAGTCGGAACCACAGCAGGACATGCGTGTCCATTAGGATCACGGCTTCAGGGTCCGGTCCGGGTCAAGCTCCGCTTCCCACTCCGCGTCGACCGGCGAGATGATGTCGCCGAGGATTTCGATGCTCCCCCGGTCCGCCCCGAACCAGTCGCGGAAACGGCTGCGGCAGGGCACCAGCCGCGCTGTCGGGCGGCCGTTCTTGGTGATGACGAACTCGTCCCCGCTCCGCGCCACCTCGTCCATCAACCGAAGGCACGTCGCCTTGAATTCGGACGCGCTGATCGTCCGTGGCCCGCTCCCGCCCCCGGGTTGGTTCGCCATGTCTTGCCGTCTCCTGCCCAAAGTAGGGAACCCCATGATTCCCATGGTCATGTCCATGGTCAATACCGTAGCGGCAACCGGAGAACTTCGCAAGACCCGATGCGTGGTGTCAAGTAAACATTACATAGTGTAATGCATGCTATACACCAGGCGTCCAAAACGGCAGCGCATTACAAGACGGGCAAGACGATCCCTAATACGAGGAATCCGGTCTCTTATTACGAGGAATACGATGTCTTATTACGAGAAATCAACGTCTATGCGGGGCAAGCAGGAGGATTGCCGGGTCACAACCCCCCCATGTAACGACCCCCCCCCATCTTTCCGCCGCAGTCGGCCACCACGTATCTTCAAGAGCCCCTTCTTCTCCCGTCCTTCCCCATCCAGCCCCATCAATGATGCCCAACCGAACCATCACCTCGGCGCTGGCAGCCCGCGGACGAAATCCCCCCGGCATTCGAGCGCCGATGCATCCGCGCTGGTTCGCTTCGCTCTGCGTTGCTCCTCGGGCGAATGGCCCTGCCATTCACCTCTCGTCGCGCCTTGCCAGCCCGGCGCCTCGCCGCTCTCGGTGCTCGGGCGGCTTCGTCCACGGACTGCTC
>VXOC01000321.1:0-5881 GCA_009840215.1 Gemmatimonadota bacterium
GCTTCTTTCAAAACCACCAACCCCCCCCTCCCCGCGATCCCCAATCTCGAAGCCCAATGGGCCCAACCCGACTTTGCCCTTGAGCCCGAAGACCCCATCCACTGAGCGAGAACATGTCGCACCGAATCACCCTGCCAGCCCTCACCGCCCTCCTCTCCCTCTCCGCCACGCTCCTCGACGCCCAGCAACGCGGCGCTCGGGGCGGCGCTGGAGGTGAAGGCGGCGAAACCCCCTCCGACCACGCCCTCGTCAACCAGACCGCCGCCCGCTCCATCGGCCCCGCCGTAATGAGCGGACGCATCGTGGACATCGCCGTCGCCCAGTCGCCCGGCACCCGCGGCGGCCGCCTCGGCACCGTCATCTACATCGCGGCCGCGACCGGCGGCGTCTGGAAGTCCACCAGCGGCGGCGTCGACTGGGAGCCGATCCTCGACGACGCCGGCGTAGGCTCGATGGGCGACGTGACCGTCGCGCCTTCGGCCTCCGACATCGTTTGGGTGGGCACGGGTGAGCCCAACAACATGCGCAGCTCGTCCTACGGGGACGGCGTCTACAAGTCTGTGGACGGCGGCGCCACCTTCGAGCACATGGGGCTGCGCACCTCGCAGCACGTGGGGCGCATCGTCATCCACCCCGAGAACCCCGACATCGTGTACGTGGCCGCGGTCGGTGCGCTCTGGGGCGCGGGAGGCGATCGCGGCGTTTTCAAGACGACCGACGGCGGCGAGACCTGGGAGGGGGTCCTCACCATCGACCAGCACACCGGCGTGACCGATCTGGCCATGGACCCGACCGACCCGGACGTGCTATACGCGGCGGCCCTGCAGCGCGAACGCCGCGCCTACAGCTACGTGGGCGGCGGGCCCGGGAGCGGCATCTACAAGACCGTGGACGGCGGGGCCACCTGGACGAAGCTGAGCCACGGCCTCCCCACCTCCGACATGGGGCGCATCGGCCTCGACATCAGCCTCAGTCACCCGGGGACCGTCTACGCCGTCATCGAGGGGTCCGAGCAGGGCGTCTACCGCACCGACAACGGCGGCCGGGGCTGGCGCAAGATGAGTGACATCGCCTCGATCCCGTGGTTCTTCGGCCAGATCCGCGTCGACCCGCGGGACCGCGAGGTCGTCTACCACCTGGGCGTGCCGCTGCAGCGCTCCACCGACGGCGGCGCCACATGGGAGCGGATCGCGCGCACCACCCACGTCGACCACCACGCCATGTGGATCAACCCCGAGGACCCATCGCACATCCTGCTCGGCAACGACGGCGGCTTCTACGTCTCCCACGACCGGGGCGACACATGGGACTTCTCCCCGAACCTGCCCGTCAGCCAGTTCTACGCGGTGGGCCTCGACATGCAGGAGCCCTTCTTCGGGATCTACGGGGGACTGCAGGACAACTCGACGTGGGGCGGCCCGAGCCGGACCCGGAACAGCATGGGCATCGGCAACGCCGACTGGATCCGGATGGCCGGGGGCGACGGCTTCTTTGCGGCCATCGACCCGAACGACCACAACATCGCCTTCGTGGAGTCGCAGAACGGCAACATCCAGCGCTACAACCGGCGCACCGGCGAGCGCAAGTCGATCCGTCCCCGCCCCGCCCCCGGCGAGGACCCCTACCGCTTCAACTGGAGCGCCCCGATCCAGCTGTCGCCCTTCGACCCGGCCACCGTCTACTTCGCCGGCAACCACGTCTTCAAGAGCCCGAACCGGGGCGATTCCTGGGAGGTCCTGGGCGAGGACCTCACCCGCGAGATCGACCGCAACGACCTTCCCATGATGGGCAGCATCCCCGCGCGCAACGCGGTCTCCCGCCACCAGGGCACCGCCGTCTTCTCCAACATCTCCACCATGCACGTCTCCTCGCTACAGCCCGGCCACATCGCCACCGGCACCGACGACGGCACGATCTCCATCACCACCGACGACGGCCGGACCTGGCGTAAGATGACCGTCTTACCCGGCGTCCCCGACACCACCTACGTAAGCCGGGTGCGCTGGTCCCACCACGACCAATCCACCCTCTACGCGACCCTCGACGGCCACCGCAGCAACGACTTCCGCCCCTACGTGCTGAAGAGCACCGACATGGGCGAGAACTGGACCTCGATCGCGGGCGACCTGCCGGAGTTCGGCAACGTGCGCGCCTTCGCCGAGCACCACGAGGACCCGAACCTGCTCTTCGTGGGCACCGAAATCCGGCCGTTCGTGTCGCTCAACGGCGGCGAATCGTGGGTGCCGCTCGAGAACGGCATCCCCCCCTCGCCCGTCCACGACCTCAAGGTCCACCCGCGCGACGATGCCCTGGTCGTGGCGACGCATGGCCGCGGCTTCTTCGTCATCGACGACCTCAACGCGATCCGCGGCCTCGCCGAGGCGAAGGCGGCCGAAGGACCGTACCTGTTCCCCGTGCGCGACCCCCTGGCGTACGTCGTCAACACGTCGCACACGACGGGCACGCACGCGGACCGCAACTATTCGGCGAGCAATCCCCCGTACGGGACGACCATCTCGTTCCACGCTCCCCAAGGGACGGCGGGCGAACGGCTGCTGGAGATCGTGGCCACCGATGGCCAGACGCTCCGCACCCTGGATGCGCCCGGAGGAGCGGGGCTGCACCACGTCCAGTGGAATCTGCGGTTGGATCCACCCTGGTCGGGACCTCCCGCGGCGCCCTCGGGAGGGGGTCCGGGTGGTGGCTTCGGTGGCTTCGGCGGATTTGGCGGCTTTGGAGGAGGAGCGGGCGTCCCCGCGCTGCCCGGACAGTACACCGCGCGTCTCACGATCACGCCGGACGAGGGTGACCCGACCGTCCTCGAACGCGAGTTCTCCGTGCGCATGGACGACCTGATCGGGATGACCGGGGCGCAGCTGGCCGACCTGCAGGCGTTGAGGCTCCAGCATCGCCGACTCTCCGCAACGGTGGGAATCGCGGTCCGGCAGGCGCAGGCCATCCAGCAGGAGCTGGAGGGGATCGAGGCCGCGATGGACCGCGTCGACGCGAGCGAGGAGCTGCGGGCACGGGCCGATTCCCTCGACGACGCGGCCAGCGAGGTTCTGCGGGGGCTGCGGGGTCGGGGTGGCGGGGGATTCGGCGGCTTCGGAGGCGGTCAGCAGGACGACGGACCGCAGCCGGTTCAGCGCATCCTCGCCGACGCGAATGGGATCCACCAGATTTACGCACCCGCCACCGAGGCCGAGCGCTCGGCCCTGGAACGCGCGGGGCCCGCTCTGGAGGAACGGCTTCCGGCGCTCAACGAACTGGTGGCCGCGATGGTGGACTTCCGTCGGGCGCTGGACGAGGCGGGTGTGCCGTGGACGCCCGGGAGGGCGGTGAAACCGCCGGTGTAGGGCGGGTCCTCAGCACCGCGACCGCCCATCGACTCCGCTCGGGAACTTTTCGTCCGGATCACTCGTCAGGGAAGAACGCACCACATGCCTCACACGGCCAACCAACGGAAAGGAAGAAGGATGACGAGACAAACGACCTTGACAGCGGCGGTCCTGTTGGGCGCGGCCGCGATGATCCCCGCGGGCATTGCCGCCCAGAACAAATGCAAGTTCCGCGAAGACATGGAGCTGGGCGCGCGGGCGGGCGAGAGCCTGCGCGTGGACGCCGGCGCCGGGAAGCTGGTGATCAGGGGAAGCGGCGGGACCGGCCAGGTCCGTGTCGCGGCCACCCTGTGCGCGTCCGACGAGGACCGGCTGGCGGCCCTGGACGTGACGCTGGACGGCGGCAGGCTCGACACCGACTATCCGCGCAACCGGGCCGGCGGCTGGTTCGGCGGAAACCGATACGCGCGCATCGACCTGGTCGTGGAGGTGCCCGCCGGGATGAACCTGCGCGTCGAGGACAGCTCGGGCAGCGTCGAAATCACGGGTGTCGGCGAGGTGGAAATCGATGACGGCTCGGGGAGCATTCAGCTGCGCGGCGTGGCGGCGGTGGAAATCGATGACGGCTCGGGCAGTCTCCGGATCGAGGACGTGGCCGGACACGTCACGGTCAACGACGGCTCGGGAAGTCTGCGTATCGAGGATGTGGCGGGCAGCGTCACCATCGAGGACGGTGCTGGGTCGCTCAGGATCAGCGCCGTGGGCGGCGACGTGTCGGTCTCGGATGGATCGGGCAGCGTCGAGATCACGTCGGTGGGCGGCACCGTTCGGATCAGCGCGGGTGCGGGGAGCGTCACGGTTCGCGACGTGGACGGCGATCTCGTGGTGACGGACACGCGCCGGTCCCGGATCCGCCACTCGGACATCCGGGGTACGCTGGACCTGCCTACGGAGAGGCGGAAGGGGCGGAGCCGGTAAAAGGGGTCCGTGCAACGCGTCGTCGCACGGTGGCCGGCGTAGGCCGGGGCCCGAGGGACAACCCCCCGGTCCTACCGCAGGTCGAACCCCCGGCACTACCTTGATTCAAGCGTGACCCTTCCATCTCCGCCAGCCGGAGGCAACGGCCCTGCAACACTGCAACGACCCGAAGCCGCGCCGGCGCCCCCGGTCCCCCCTGGCCATGGCGGCGCTCCTCACGGCAGCATCCCTATTCCCCGCCGCACCGGCCGAAGGCCAGCTCATGCAGCTCCTCAAAGCCATCGGCGACGGCGGCAGCTGGATCAGCCTGCCGGTCGAGAAGGGACGCGCGTCCCTCAGCAGTCCGGTGGTACCGCTCGCGGGAATGTCCATCAACGGATGCCTGCACGTATGGACCGGTCACACGGGCAAATGGACCGTGCGTGCGAAGGACACGCTCGGCGACGAGACGCTCGATGTCGTCGCGGAGCCGGGCAAGCCGGTCAGGTTCGACTACAAGGCCGGACTCCGCGCGCAACTCGACCTGGATGTCGAGTGGAGCGAGCCGCGCGACACGACCCTGTTCATGTGGATCGGGCTGGCGCGTGGGAAGGAGGAGGAGAAGAGGAAGGATGGGGAGGAGAAGAAGGAGGGCAGGGACATCTGCCGCCCGGCGCCATCGTGACCGCATCGGTCCGGCGTCCAGCGCTCATGCCGGGCGGCATGACGCGCAACTGCATCGTTCTGGCTAGCGCCCTAGCGGCTCTCGCACCTCTACCGTGGACCCGTCCCGCCGCGGCCCAGGATCTGGTGCTGACAGGTGCGACCATCCTCAACCCCGCCGACGAATCGATCCGGCACGGCGTCCTCCTCATCGAGAACGGCACGGTATCCAGCATCGCCGAAATCGTCCCCCCGGACTTCCCCGGCGAGACCCTGGACCTGACCGGCAAGTTCGTCATCCCGGCGCTGGCCGACCTGCACAGCCACACCTTCGGCAACAATTCCCCCGCCGGAATGCCCCAGCTGCTGGGACCCCAGGGGACGGCGAACGCGGCCCTCTACACCGGCGTGGCCCTCGTCCTCGATCTCTTCAGTCCGGAAGAGATGATCCTGTCCTTCCGGGACCGGCAGCGCGAGGAGGGCGGGCAGTGGGCCGAGATCCTGGCGGCCGGACCCTGCTTCACCGCCACGAACGGGCACTGCACCGAGTACGGCGTCCCCACCCGCACCGTCGACACGCCGGAGGAAGCGCGCCGCGAGGTGGCCGATCTGGCCATGGCCGGGCCGGACGTGGTGAAAGTCGTATACGATCACCAGAGCTACGGCGGCCGCACTTTCCCGACGATCGACCTGCCCACGCTGACGGCCGTGTTGGAGACGGCCCGGGAGCACGACATCAAGACGATCGTCCATGTGGGAACCTGGCAGGATATCCGCGACGCCGCGCTGGCCGGCGCGAGTGGGGTCACCCACACGCCCGGCCCCGCCCCCCGGGGCCCCCCGCCCCCCCCCGAGCGCGGGGCGGGGGGGGCGGGGGGGGGGTTGAGAGGGGGGGGGGCGGGGGGCGGGGGGGGGTGGGGGGG
>VXOC01000321.1:5891-14261 GCA_009840215.1 Gemmatimonadota bacterium
TTTCTAACCCCCCCCACCTCCCCTCCCCCTTTCTTTCCGCGCGTGGGGCGCCCCCCCCTGCCCTCCCGCCCGGCCCCCCCGCGCCCCCCCCCCCCCCCCCCCCCCCCCCCCCGACCCTCTTCCCCCCGACCTCCCCGAAATCCTCTTGCAGGCGGGGACCGTTCACATCCCCACCCTGGCCGTACAGGGCGACTTCGCGCGCTTGCTGGACGATCCCACCCTCCTCGACGATCCCCTCCTTGGGGAGACCGTCCCGGCCGCGCTCCTGGACGCCTACCGCACCAGCGCTTCCGCGAATCCACAGATCGAGGGCTGGCTGGCGTGGCAGCGCACCCTGATGGCACCGAACCTGGCGGCCGTCGCGACGCTCGCCGCCTCAGGCGTGCCGATGCTCGCCGGGACCGACGGGGGCAACTTCGGGGTCTTCCAGGGGTACTCGGTGCACCGGGAACTGGAGTTGCTTGTTGACGCCGGGTTGTCGCCATGGGCTGCATTGCGTGCCGGGACGACCGAGGCGGCGCGGTTTCTGAACCGGCGGTGGGGTGTCGAGCGGGGCGACGAGGCGACGCTGCTGGTGCTCGACGGGTCCCCGGTCGAGGACATCGCGAACACGAAGCGGGTGCATGCGGTGGTGCAGAGGGGGGTCGTGGTGGACCGGGAGGCGCTCAGAAGCTGGCGGTAGGGGGCTTTGGCGGCCGCTGCGACCTTAGTGCCCGCGGATTCGCCAGGATCCTCGCCATCTCGGCCAACCCGATCACCTCGACCGACTCCGCCACCGGGTAGCGCTCACTCCCGGCGTAGACCACGAAGGCGCGTTCCGGCGCCAGGTCGGCGTACGCGCTGTGGAATCCCTTGCCGAGGCTCGGCGAGAGGCCGCGCTTGATCTCGATGACCACAGGCCGACGGAACCCGGCAGCCGGCGAACCAGGAGCAGGCCCGTCAGCACGTCGACGTATCGCGTCACCGCCGGAGCGCTGATCGAGAGGTTTCTGGCCAGCTTGGCGATCGTCAGGAGTCCCCCCTGATCGTGGGCAAGCATCGTCCAGAGCCGTGCGAGCGTCTCCGAAGGCACTGCCGGCGTGGGCCGTGGTACAGGGGTTGGAACGAGACAGTTGTTGACCTAACATTAGATAAGTCGCTAACTTTATGCTTATCCCTAATAGTCTCTAACGATCAGGCGAGCCTCATGAAAGCTGCAATTGGATTTCGGAACCCGTTCCGTCCCGGAGCTGGTCACACACCGCCATATCTCGCCGGAAGGAAGGAGGAGCGAAGGGAGTTTCTCAAGCTGCTGAACCAGGACATCGTCCTTTCCAACCTCGTCCTCACCGGGCTCCGCGGTGCCGGCAAGACAGTTCTTCTCGACACTTTCAAGCCGCTGGCGGTCCGGGAAGGCTGGCTCTGGGTGGGCGCGGATCTTTCCGAGAGCACGACGGTCGACGAGGAGCGCCTGGCCACGAGGATCCTCACTGACGTGGCCCTGGCGACGTCCCACTTCGTCTACGACAGGCAGGAGGTTCCTCGTGCCGGTTTCGGCCGCCAGGCGGATATGTTCGAGGCCACCCTCAACTACTCAACGCTTCGTGCGGTGTACGACCAAACGATGGGCCTGGTCGCCGATCGATTGAAGGCCGCGCTGACATTCGTCTGGCGGGCTCTGCGCGCATCGCCGAAGCCACCTCGGGGAATCGTCTTCGCGTACGACGAAGCCCAGAACATGGCGGACCACGCCGGGAAGGACGAATATCCGCTCTCGGTGATGCTCGACGTGTTCCAGTCCATCCAGAGACAGGGGGCTCCATTTCTCCTGGCCCTGACCGGTCTGCCCACGCTCTTCCCCAAGCTGGTCGAGGCCAGAACCTACTCGGAACGAATGTTCCGCGTGCTTTTCCTCAATCGCCTGGATCGCCCCGACGTTCGAGAGGCGATCGTGAAGCCGATCCAGGAGGATGGCTGCCCGATCACCTTCACAGAGCAGTCCATCCGCCAGATCGAGAAGCACTCGGCCGGATACCCGTACTTCATCCAGTTCATCTGCCATGAGGCCTTCGACGTTTTCGTGTCGCAGATCACGACCGGATCGAGCAACCTGGGTGTCCCGATCGAGGAGATCACGGCCAAGCTGGACAGCGATTTCTTCGCAGGCCGGTGGTCGAGGGCGACCGACCGGCAGCGCGATCTCCTGTATGTGGTGTCGAGGCTGGACGACCCTGAATCCGAGTTCAGCGTTCAGGAGATTGTGGAGCTTTCCGGGAAACTGCCGGTAAAGGGGTTCAGCGCAAGTCACGCGAGCCAAATGCTTGCCGCCCTCATCGACTCGGGAATCGTCTTCAGGAACCGGCATGGGAGATACTCCTTCGCCGTTCCTCTTCTCGGGGACTTCATCCGGCGCCAGTACCCGGCCGACCAGCCCGAACTCTTCGATGAGGAAAGTCGGTGAGTGAGCATGGAGGGCCCCTTGGCCGGACGCGACGTCGAAGACCGGCGGATGATTGGCTGGTCCCCGGGATTGCCACCGGCAATCAATACCCGACCGGCGGATGCGCGCGTGTCAGTTGGCATCCACCAGTTCGTACACCACCACGCTCTCCACGCCCATCTCATCCGTCATGACGCCCAGCACCCGCTCCCGGCCGACATCCAGAATGCGAAGTCCCGGCGGCGCGTCCACCATCCCCAGCCACTCGCCCTCTGGGGAAATCACCGTATAGGGAGGGACCCCTTCGCCCGGAATGCCCGGCATGGAAGTGGGGAGCCAGATCCGGCCCTCCGCATCGGCGAACGGGGACTTGAAGTGCTCGATGGGATTGCCCAGATCCGCCTCGTGTTGGGCCATATTCTGCCTGGTCATGCTCGCAACCTCCTCGTCCGAGGCTCCGGGATTCACGAAACGGAGCCTGTCCCGGAGGATCGGCTCGATCGCCTCCAGGTCTTCCGCGGTCAGGTACCGGGGATCGAGCTGCCAGCGCGAGATCTGTCTCACGGTGCCGTCCGCCAAGTGCCAGACGACCTCGGGGATGTCCGTCCGCACGTACACGAACTGCCCGCCCGCGACCAGGACACGTCCAACACCGGGCGCGGGGTTCGATTCTCCCGGCACGTACTTGTATGATGCGACCGTGTCGACCGCCCCGGTCTCCGGATCGTACCGGGCCATGTGCCCGAAGAGCCATTCCTCTTCGAACCCGGGCAGGAACGAAGTGGTGGCGACGAGGAACCTGCCGGCGTCGTCGAATCCCATCGGCCACAGCGATGTAGCGCGCCGGAGATCCAGGATGGACGCCGTGTGGGCGAGGGCACCGTTCACGAACAGCGTGGACCGGGTCTGAGCACGGTCGAGGACGACGATGCTGTCCCGGCCGAACGCGAACATCGATGTCACCAATTGGCTCACTTCGCCGGGCCCCTCGCCGGCGGGCGCGAGCACCGAGTGGAAGGTGCCGTCGGGGTTGAGGCGCACGACCTCCGAACTGCCGGCATCGAAGATCGCCGCGCTCCCGTCGCCGAGGAGGGTGCCCCTCCAGATGCGCGCGAACGTGTAGTCGCCCGGGCCGTCCCCGTGACGGTAGATCGGTTCCGGCGCGAAGGCGAAGTGGGGCTCGCCGTCCGTTGGACCTGTGTGCTGAACGATCCGCACGCCCGCGCTGTCCTCAACGACTGCGTCCGCCGTTCGGGTGGTGTCGCCGCCGCAGGCGAAGAGGGCCAGGGCCGGGACGGTGGCCAGGAGGGCGTGGTGGGGACTGCAGCTGGGGGATTCCGGGCGGCTGGTCATTTCCTGCTCCTTGGCGGGGTGTGTACGATACGCACTGCATCCAGACCATAAACGACCACGTGCTGGACTCCCAGGTCGTCAACGGCCATGCCGAGCACGCGGTCGTCGGCGGCGTCGAGGAAGATGAATCGCTCCGGAGCGGTCACGGTGCCCAGCCACGTACCATCGGCGGCGATGACGGTATGGCGAACGATGCCCTCGTGGAGGTTGCCGGGTTCGTACTCCTCGAGCCAGAGGCGACCTTCGCTGTCGGCGAGAACGGCCCGGTAGAGGGGCAACGGTTCGTCCGGAACCAGCCGGTAGCTGGCCTGGAACCGCAGGACTGCCTCGGTGAGCATGTCCTCCGGAACCCCTTGCCGCATCAATCCGCGCCGGTAGTACTCGACGAACCGGTCCAGGTGTTCCCGGGTGGGGTGTACGCGTTCGGGCTTCCAGCGGAGCACCTGGTCTGGTGAACCGTCGGGGAGGCGCCAGTTGAGCTCGGGAATGTCCGTGCGGCCCGTTACGAATCGTCCTGCAGCCGCGGCCATGCTCCCCTCGGCCTGGAAAGGGTTGCTGAACTGCCCCGCCGACCGGTGGAGACCCTCATACGACCCGGCAGTATCGACGGCGGCCTCGACAACGTCGTAGCGCACCAGGTACCCGGTTGTCCAACCCGACGCGCTTGTCGAGGCCGGGTAGCTATTGGTCGCCATGAGCACGCCGCCCGCACCGTCGCTTCCGAGCAGCCTCAGGTTGTGCGTGTGATGGGCCCCAAAGGTGCGGGCGAGGGTGCCGTCGACGAACAGGGTGAAGCGGCGGTTCCGAATGTCGTGAATGACGATGCTGTCCTGTGAGAGCACCAGCGGCATCGCGCTGCTCACTTCGCCTGGCCCCTCGCCGCGTCGGGCCAGGATTCGGGCGAGGGCGCCGTCACGTCCCAACAGCACCACTTCCCTGGTTCCGCCGTCCGAGATCACGGCGCTGCCATCGGGCAGGAACCGGCCGCCCCTGGGAGTGAAGGACGAGATGTACTGGAACTCGTAGTCACCCGGGCGACTGCCGTGGCGGTAGATGGGCGCTGCGGAGAAGCGGAAGTGTGGTGCGCTGTCGGGCGTTCCGGCATACTCGACGATGCGCACGCCCGCGCTGTCGCGGATCTGGACCTGTCCCCCGCCCGTGGGATCGTCCAAAGTGCCACTGCAAGCATTGCATGCCAGCGTTGGAAATGCGGCGCATATGAGTACGCGGCGGAAGGAGCCGGCAGCCCTGGCTTGGTGTGTACGATACACATTCCTGCCGGGTCGCACCGCTCACGACCCCACCAGTTCGTAGACCACCACGCTCTCCGCACCCATCTCGTCCGTCGTGACGCCCAGCGCCCGCCCCCCGGCAACGTCGATGATACGCACGCCTTCCGGCGCCTCAACCCGTCCCAGCCACTCCCCGTCGGAAGAGAGGAGCGAGTATGACGGCGACGGGGAGCGACCCACCACGACGAATTCCCCCAGCCAGACCCGGCTCTCGTCGTCCCCGAAGGGAATCCCGAAGAGCGGCAGCGGCTGGTCGGGGTTCATTTCATACCCTCCCAGCATGCTCTCGACGAGCTCCGCCCGGGCCTCGTCGGTCTGGGCCTGGGGATTGTAGGTGTGGGCGGTCTCGCGGATGTTATTCGCGAACACCTCCCAGTGCTCGTCGGTCGGGTAGACCCACTCGGGCTGCCAGCGAACGATCTGCCTCACCGATCCATCCGGGCGGCGCCATGTCAGTTGGGGAATGTCGGTCCGCCCGTACAGGAACTCTCCGCCCACCCCGGCGACCAGACCGGCGTGCGGAAACGGATTCCGGGGAACGTCGTCGGGCGGGACGAAGGGTACCCAGTCGAATGTGGCCACGGTGTCGACGCCTTCAGTCTCCAGGTCGAAGCGGACCATGTAGCCGGCGAGCCAATCCTCTGGAAAGCCGCGCCGGTACGACGAGGACGACATCAGGATTCGCCCGTCCGCCACGATTCCGTTCGCGCTGAATGCGTAGCTTACGGCCTGCGGGATCCTCGTCGTGCGGGCCAGAGAGCCGCCGGCGAAGAGCGTGAAGCGACTGTTGCCGCTGTCATTGAGGAGGAGGCTGTCAGATCCCGATGCGAACATGGCCGGCACGAACCCCACGTCTCCGGGGCCCTCTCCCTGCGATGCGAGGACGGATCGGAAGGTACCGTCCGGACCCAGGAGCACGACTTCGCTATTCCCGGGATCGTAGACTGCGGCGCTCCCGTCGCTGAACAACACTCCGTCCCAGATGCTGGAGAAGATGTAGTCGTCGGGGCCGGGCCCGTGGCGGTACGACGGTTCGGGTGCGAAGGCGATGGACGCATCGGCGGGCGGCGTGCCGGCATACTCGACGATTCGCACGCCCGCGCTGTCTGCGACCGTCATTCCACCGGTGTCCCCGGCGTCACCGGTGTCCGTTCCGCAGGCGGCCAACGCAAGCGCCAGCATGGGGGTCAGGAAAGGGACGCGGCCGGGTCGGCAGCGTCCGTCAGCCGCGTGATCGCGGTTCGTGGCGGGAGATCGCATCGAAGAATCCTCCGGCTGGGATGGGACTGAGGCCCCAAGTTAGATGCATCCCGGTCCCCGGCAACCGTTCCGGTGGGTGTCTCATCTCTTAAATTGGTCTTCCGACACCACGCCAACCCCAATCTCCACAACCCAAAAGGCAGGCATGAACCGAGACATCGAAGTCATACAGGCGAGGATCCGCGAGACCAGCGGCTTCGTGGACCGTCTCCTCGACGAGGTGGGCCGCGTGATCGTGGGCCAGAAGACGATGGTCGAACGGCTCCTGATCGGGCTCCTCTCCGACGGACACGTCCTGATGGAGGGGGTCCCCGGACTCGCCAAGACGCTGACGATTCGCACCCTGGCCGACGCGATCCGGACCTCGTTCCAGCGCATCCAGTTCACCCCGGATCTGCTTCCGGCGGACCTCATCGGCACCCTCATCTACGATCCCCGCAAGACTGAGTTCGAGACCCGCAAGGGGCCGATCTTCGCGAACGTGATCCTGGCGGACGAGATCAACCGGTCTCCCGCCAAGGTGCAGTCGGCGCTCCTCGAGGCCATGCAGGAACGCACGGTCACGATCGGCGAGAACACCTTCCCGCTGCCCTCGCCCTTCCTGGTGCTGGCCACCCAGAACCCGATCGAGCAGGAGGGGACGTATCCGCTTCCCGAGGCGCAGGTGGACCGCTTCATGCTGAAGCTGTCGGTGGGGTATCCCGACCGGGAGGAGGAGCTGGAGATCATGCGGCGGATGAGCGCTGGGCCGGAGCCGAAGGCCGAGCCGGTGGTGACGCCGGACGAGATTCTGACCGCGCGCGAGGCCGTCGAGACGATCTACATGGACAGCAAGGTCGAGCGGTACATCGTCGACCTGGTCTTCGCCACCCGTGAACCGCGCGAGAGCGGTCTGAAGGAGCTGGAGCCGCTGATCGCGTTCGGGGGGTCCCCGCGGGCGACGATCTGTCTGGCCAGGACGGCTCGGGCGCACGCGTTCCTGCGGCATCGGGGCTACGTGACGCCCGAGGATGTGCGCTCGGTGGCCATGGACGTGCTCAGGCACCGGGTCATCCTCACCTACGAGGCGGAGGCGGAGGAGATGACGACGGAGGACGTGGTGACGCGGGTGCTGGACACGATCGAGGTCCCGTAGGGGACGGGGGCGGCGCCGGACGATGATTCCCCGCGAGATCCTCAAGCAGGTCCGCTGGATCGAGATCACCACGCGCGGTCTCGTGAACGAGGTGTTCTCGGGCGAGTACCACTCCGTCTTCAAGGGGCGGGGGATGAGCTTCGCCGAGGTGCGCGAGTACCAGTACGGGGACGACATCCGCGGGATCGACTGGAACGTGACCGCCCGCACGGGCGCGCCGCACGTGAAGATCTTCGAGGAGGAGCGCGAGCTGACGCTGATGCTGGTGGTGGACGTGAGCGCGTCGTCGCAGTTCGGGACGCGGGGGCGGATGAAGTCGGAGCTGGCGGCGGAGCTGTGCGGGGTGCTCGCCTTCAGCGCGATCAAGAACAACGACAAGGTGGGGCTGATCCTGTTCTCGGACCGGATCGAGAAGTTCGTGCCTCCGCGGAAGGGGCGGCGCCATGGGCTGAGGGTGTTGCGCGAGCTGCTGTATCACCCGGCCGAGGGGACGGGGACGGATATCGCGGGGGCGTTGGAGTACCTGGCCAGGGTGACGCGGCGGCGGGCGGTGGTGTTTCTGGTCTCGGATTTTCTTGCGGGGGGGTATGGGCAGGCGCTGTCGGTGGCGGCGCGGCGGCATGACCTGGTGGCTGTGCGGGTGGGGGATCGGCGGGAGGAGGATATGCCGCCGATGGGGTTTGTGGAGTTCGAGGATCCGGAGAGCGGGGAGCGGGTGGTGGTGAATACGTCGGGTAGGGCGTTCCGGGATCGGTTTCGGGAGATTCGGGAGGGGGCGAGGGAGAGGGTGGACGAGCTGTTTCGGCGGAGTAGGATCGACGCGATCGATGTGACGACGGGGGTGGCGTATGATCGCGCGTTGAGGCGGTTCTTCGAGGAACGGGCGAGGAGGGTGCGGTGAGGGGGTGGGG
>VXOC01000282.1 GCA_009840215.1 Gemmatimonadota bacterium
GTATAAGAGTCAGCACCCAAGCCGGCGATCACCCCCCGCGAAACCCTCGGCCACCTCCTCGAATCCGCCGCCGCCGCACTCGGCCGCCTCGACGCCGTCACCGACCTTCTCCCCGACGCCCCCCTCTTCACCTACGGCCACATCCGCAAAGAGGCGATCCTCTCCTCCCAAATCGAAGGCGTCCACACCACACTGACCGACCTCGCCCTCTACGAAACAGGCCGCACCCCGACCACCAACCCCACCGACACCCTCGAAGCCTCGAACCTCGTCACCGCCCTCAACCACGGCCTCGATCGCCTCCGACCCGGCTTCCCCCTCTCCAACCGCCTCCTCCGCGAGATGCACGCCCTGCTGCTGGCGAGCGAACGCGGCGCCACCAGGATGCCCGGCCAGTTCCGGCGATCCCAGAACTGGATCGGCGGCTCGCGTCCCGGCAACGCGGTCTTCGTTCCCCCACCACCCCACCACGTCCAGCAGTGCATGGCCGACCTGGAGCGGTTCATCCACGACCCGGACGACGGACTTCCCGTTCTCGTCAAGGCCGGCCTGGCCCACGTCCAGTTCGAGACGATTCACCCCTTCCTCGACGGCAATGGCCGCATGGGACGCCTCCTGATCACCCTCATGCTCTGCGACGCCGGACTCCTCCGCGAGCCGCTCCTCTACCTCAGCCGTCACTTCACGCGCAACCGAAGCACCTACTACCAGCTCCTGAACGACACCCGGCGCACCGGAGACTGGGAGGCCTGGCTGCGCTTCTTCCTGGAAGGTGTGCGGAAAGTGGCCGAAGCCGCGGTCAAGACGGCTCGGACCGCCAGCGAAACGATCCGCGGCGACCGCTCGCAAGTCGGCCATCAGGGCCGCCGAGCGGCCTCCGCCCTGCGCGTGCACCAGTCGCTCGTTGAACGCCCGGTGGGCGACATCGCCGGCCTTGCGTCGCGAACCGGCCTTTCCCGCCCAACCGTGGCCGCCGCGCTTCGGCTCCTCGAGAGTCTCGGCATCGTGAGCGAGATTACGGGGCGGCAGCGGGGCCGGGTCTACACTTATGGGCGCTACTTGGCGGTCTTGAGGGCGGAGACCCCGAGCAGGTAATCCTGTTCGGGCCCGGCCGGAGTCGCCACCAGGTGTTGAACCGGCTGTATCGCGCGGTCGCGGGGTTCGGTGTGCCCGCCGACATCCTCGCCTACTCTCTCGACGATGTAGACTACTGGCGCGACTCGCTCAACCACGTTCTGGCGCGTGCGCTCAGGGAAGGCACGGTTCTGTACGAGCGATCCTGAGTGCGCTCGCGTGTTGCTGTGCCTTGTGCGGCTGAGTTCCGCTACGAAGGAGTCGCCCCCTCCCGCAGGCTCAACGGCATCCATCCCTTCGCTGGTGGCGTTGCCGGCCCGCCGCGCGACTCGGTCGCACTCTTTCCCCCAACCCATCACAACCGCACCCATCGGCCACCGACCTATGCGCCACCGCCGCCATTTCGACGAATCACCTTGCGATTCCACGACCACCTCAGTTGCGATTCCACGACCCCAGAAATTGCATGTCCACGACTGTCATCATTGCAATTCCACGATTGCCACCCCATCTTGCGAGTCATGAACCCACGACACAAAGACCGGACAGCCTACCGCCCCCGAATCGCCGACCAGGAGCTGGCCGGGCGCCTAGCCTCCTCCGGCGCCGTCGTCATCGAGGGACCGCGGGTGTGCGGAAAGACCACGACCGCGCGCCAGGCCGCGGCGAGCGAGGTGCTCATGGACTCCGACCCCCGTGTCGGCGAGACCATGGCCGTGGACCCCGCACTGTTGCTTGCGGGACGGTCCCCAAGACTGATCGACGAATGGCAAGCGGAACCCGCAATATGGAACCACGTCCGGCGGGCCGTCGACGACCGTCCGGGGCTGGGGCACTTCATCCTTACCGGCTCTGCTGTCCCCGCCGACGACGTGACGCGGCACACCGGTGCCGGCCGGATGAGCCGACTCCGCCTCCGGCCCATGTCACTCTTCGAGCTGGGACACTCCACCGGCCACCTATCGCTCAAGCGGCTGATGGACGGTCGTCCGTTGGGGAGCACCTCAAGCGAACTCCCTCTGGAGATGCTGGCTGAACTGCTTTGCGTGGGAGGGTGGCCGGGTCACCTTCGCCGCAGTTCGAGTGATGCAGCGATGCTCGCTAACGAGGACTACCTGGCCGAGATCTGCCGGGTCGACATCAGTCGTGCAGGGGGAGTCGGCCGCGACCCTGAGAAAGTCGCGCGCTTCCTGCAATCACTCGCGCGCAACACGGCAACTACGGCAACCGCAGCGACCATGGCTCGCGACATCCAAGGCTCTGAAGCGCCGTTCCATGAGGAGACCGCGCGCTCCTACCTCGCCGCGCTCGAACAGCTCATGGTCGTCGAACAGCAGCCCCCATGGGCTCCCCACCTGCGCTCGCGCTCCCGCCTCCGGACCTCGCGGAAGCGGCACTTCGTGGATCCCTCGCTCGCGACGGCGGCACTCGGGGCCGGGCCGGAGCACCTCCTCAGGGACGTCCCGTGGTTCGGCCTACTGTTCGAGTCCATGGTCGTCAGGGACTTGCGGATCTACGCGCAGGCGATGCGCGCCAGGGTGTATCACTACCGTGACAACACCGGCCTGGAAGTCGATGCCATCGTCGACGCGGGACCCGGTCGATGGGCCGCGTTCGAGATCAAGTTGGGCGCGGGCCGGATTGAAGACGCCGCGCGGACGCTCCTCACCTTCGCCGAGCGGGTGGACACGGTCCGTTGCGGCGACCCGGCAGCGCTCGCCGTGGTGACCTCCACCGGCTTTGGCTACCGCCGTCCGGACGGCGTTGCGGTGATTCCGGTGGGCGTGCTCGGGCCGTGATGAATCGGCCGTCAATGACGCGGTCGCGGGGTCCGGTGTGCCCCCCGACATCACCCCGCATTACCAGACGTTGCTTCCCTTGAAGCACTCGGCCTCCCGCTCCCCGGGCCCGGGCTCTCCATTGCGCCGCACCGACTCCCATCCCGCGGGCACCTCTCCCGCAAAAACAAAGCAGTGGTATGCCGCGCCAGGGTGCCGACCAGTGAACCAGGCCTCCTCCGGTTCGAGCCGCGCCTGCCAGCCATCGCCGGTCCTGCTCAGGTCGAGTTGCAGGTGGTCCGGAAGTCCGTAGTCGGACAGGGCACCGAAATCCGGCAGGTCCTCGATTCGCGCCGCGTATTCTCCGGTCATCTCCCAATGCCGGTCCTGGGCGGAGACGAGCGCCTCCAGGGCGGCGACCCGGTCTTGCCGAGTCTGTTCCAGCCATTCCTTTGTCAGGATGAAGACGCCACCCCAGCGAACCTTCACGCCGTAGTTCGCTTCCAGCCATTGCCAGCACACGATCTGCCACAGGCCCATCTCGTTCGACCTCAGGGCGTTGTGCTGCTCTCTCAGGTACAGCGTGTCACCCTCGAGCATCTCGAGGTCGACGACCAGGACCGTCTCCATCATGTCGGGATCATCTCCGGGCCGGGCCGGGCACTTGAAATCGGCATCGTAGGGCGCCGACCCGCCCGCGGACGACGCGATGGCGGTCACGAGAAACATCGCGGCAAAGGGACTGGGCATCTTCATCCTCCTGGCGCTGGTGAAACCGGGACGGGTTTCCGGGTTTCCGGGCGGTTACATTACGGAGAGCATACCCCTGCGACGAGGCAAAGGTCCACGGAAACGCCCATGAATCACGCTCCCCTCATCCGACCCGCTGGCCCGACCGTCGGCGCCCACCCGAAACGCGCCCGCAGCACCCTTCGCCAACTGGCAGGGCTGGCGGTCGCGATCGTCGTGTGCGCGTTGCTCGGATGCGATCCGGTTCCTACGGATCACCGTGTGGTCGGGACCGTCTACATCGACGAGCCTCGGGTTCCCAACTGGCCATTGCCGCAGGTCCCCGACACGGCAACCGCCGGGGTCCCGCTGGAGATTACCATCTGGACGGTGGACACCGGCTGCCGCGACATGCGGCAAGGAGACACGGAAGTAACTGCGCTGGGCCGGTCAGCCATAGTAATCCCGTACGATATCCTGACCACATACGAGGGAGGCTTCCTCCTGACGATCAACGACCCGGGTTGTTTTGGGACTCTTGACGCCTGTGAGCACGAGGCAACGGTGGTCTTCGAGGAACCGGGGACCGCGACGATCTGGCTGTTGTACAGCACACTCGGCGGGCCGGAGCCCGAGGACAACACCGCGGACGGACAGCAGGTATACACCGTGGAGGTGCTGCCCGCAGGGTGAGCCGGCATTCCTTCAGCCCTCCTGCGTCCCACGATCCTTCCGCCCGAAATACATAAGCCCCTCCGAATCATCCCCGGTCAGCGAGCAGTCCTCCGACGTGCCCAGGGCCGTCCCGACCAGCACCATGTCCCCGCCCTCGGTCACGTGTCCGTGGTACGTGTTCCAGACACAGCCGCTGTTGAACGACACCGTAAGCCCGTGTGGATCGCCAGGGGCCACGGTCCCGCCGAACACATAATCGTTCTCATACGTCACCGTCCCCTCGTCGCTCGTGAGCATCCCGGAGATCAGGCCGCTCCCGTGGATCGAGTCGGCATTCTGGTCCACCGTCAGGACCAGCACCGAAAGGTTGTGCCGGTTCTCGGAGCGCCACACGCCCGTGCCCACATAGTCACCGGTCAGGTCGGGGTAGGCGGAGGGAGCGGTGTCGGTGCAGGCTGGGAGCAGGGCGCAGGCGAGCAGGAGGGGCGGGAGTGTGATGTATCTCATGGGTGGGATCCTGGGGGGTGCGGAAGGATTGGGCGAGCCAACCTACTGGCGGAGTGAAGGTTGCGACAAGCGGGGTTCGGAGGTTTGGGGCTGGGCGGTGGGCGACCGCTGGAATCCCGGGCGGGTGCCGGCCACCAGCGGGCCGCTGGTTCGTCGCTGGTGACGGGGCAGGTGGGGTTGACCGGGGCTCGCTGGCATGACAGGCTATATCGCAATTGCGATACAGGAGGCCCGGATGAAGACACAGAGCACAATGCTTCATGTCCGGATGGACACCGAGATGAAGCGGAAGGCAACGGCGGCGCTCGCAGCGATGGGGCTGACGGCTTCGCAGGCCGTGCGGCTGCTGTTCCATCGCATCGCTGTCGACCAGGCTTTCCCGCTTGAGCTGAAGGTTCCGAATGCGCAAACGCGAAGCGCCATGGCCGAAGTCGACGAGATGGTGAAGATGCGCGCGGCGCGATTCGCGAGCGCGGACGAGATGTTTGCGGAGCTTGAAGAAGCCAGCGGCGAGTAAGCGCGCCAGGCTGCCGCGCCGGGTGGACTACAGACGGTCCGACCGGTTCCGTCTATTTTGCCCGGGCTGGCACCCACGCCCAATTGTTCGAATGACCGCCGGCCCATAAGTCAACTGTGATTGACATTATGTCAAGGCGCGTTTACATGAGCGCCTGAAGACCAGCGAAACCCTTTACCCCCACAGCGCCCCGACCGGCACCGCAAACAGCCCCTCCCCGAACGCCGTCGTGTGGTCCCCGTCGTACAGCAGCACCCCCATGCGAAACCGCTTCCCCGCCACGCGCCGGAAACGCTTCAGCCCCGTGAAGTCACGCTGCCGCAGCGACGCCGCCGCCGTGACCTCGACCCCGTAGCATCCACCCGATGCGCTTTCCATCACGATGTCCACCTCGACCTTGTCCTTGTCCCGGTAGTGGTGAAAGGCCACGGGTTCATCCAGCCAGAGCGCCTGTTTCCTCAGCTCGTTGTACACGAAGGACTCCAGCAGCGACCCCAGGTCAGCGGGGTTTCCGAGCAGCTTTCGCCGGTTGATCCCGCGCACCGCGCACATCATTCCCGTGTCGACGGCGTGCAGCTTCGGCGTCTTTACCAGGCGCGTGACCTCGGCGGCGTGCCAGGCAGGGACGCGCTCCACGAGGAAGAGTTGCTCCAGCAGGGCCAAGTACTTCCCCGCGGTGAGACGGTTCAGGCCGAGTCTGCCTCCGAGGTCGGTGAGGTTGACCAGCTGGCCCGAAAGGACGGCGGTCAGGCGGAGCAGTTTGGTCATGGCCTCCACATGACCGATTCCGGGCAGGTCGGTCAGATCGCGCTGAATGAGGGTATTCACATACTGGCGATACCAGGCGCTCGCCCGTCGTTCGCTCGCCCGCAACAGCGGTTCAGGAAAGCAACCGGCCACAATCCGCCGCACCAGGCTATCCCGGACCCGCACCTCCCTGGCCACGGGCGCTTCGCCCCGGAGCAGGGCGTCGAGGAACCTCGGCTCCCGGCCTGCAAGCTCGCATTCCGACAGCGTCGCCAGCCGGACGGCTTCCATCCTCCCGACGAGCGCATCCGAAACCCTCGGGCGCAGCAGCGCGTTGGCCGACCCGGTCAGGAGAAAGCGCCCGGGCGTCCGGTCCTCGTCCACCGACTGCTTGATGGCGAGCAGGGTCTCCGGCACCCGCTGCACTTCGTCCAGCGCAATCCGCTTCGGCGGAAGATTGCGGATGAAGCCGACGGGATCCGCGCGCGCCACCTCCGCCTGCGCGCCGTCGTCGAAGGTGATGTACTCCCAGCTGCCGTCGATCAGGTCCTTGACCAGCGTCGTCTTCCCCACCTGCCGCGCGCCCATGACGAATACGACGGGCGTGTCGGCGAGTGCCTCGCGCACCAGGCGGGCGCTGAACCTCGGGAACATGACGGCGGGCTCCTGCGCTGGGGGTCTCGGACACGGCTGGGGGGTGCGGCCGATTGTCAATCGTAACAGCGTCCAATCGTTATCGGAAGGGCGTCCAATTGTCGATTGAATGACCGTCCAATCGTTGGCGAAGACGGGGTACCGCTACTGTGATCGATGCAAGGTTCGGGAAAGCCGCCCCTCACCCCCCGGCAGCCCCCACGTCCCGCACACGGTGAACTCCCGTCCACCCTTGCGTATGCGGTACGCCCGCCTCACCATCGGCACCACGATGTAGTCGCGTCCGTGCGGATACCGTTTCCGGAACGCGATCACCGAAGCCGGACCGACTTCATCCGGGTCAATCTTGCACTCGAAGGTGTCCACGCGTCCCTCTCCCCGGCGCACCACGAAGTCCACCTCCCGTCCCGCCTTGTCCCGCCAATAGAAGATGTCGTCGTCCAGGTGGCGGAACCTGAGCGAGTCGAGCACAAGGTGCTCCCACAGGAGGCCGCGGTCATCCTCCCTGATTCGATTCCACCCCTTCTCGAACGTCACGAACCCGGTGTCGAAGGCGTAGCACTTGGGCCGGCTGACGATCTCCCCACCGCCACCACCGCGAAACGGCTTCAGCAGATGGATGGCGTGCGCGATCTGCAGGACCTCGGCGTATGACTTGACGGTGGGGCGGCTCAATTCCGTCAACCGGGACAGGCGGCTGTAGTCGACCTGCCCGCCGCTCCACCTGAGCAGGAGGCGGAACAGCGCAAGGAAGCCCTGACGATTTCGGACGCTGAAAAGCTCGAGGATATCGCGCGCGTAGAAGCTGTCGATCCATTCCGCGAAGTCGTCCGGCGATTTCGTCTCCGACAGCAGCGCCTCCGGCAATCCGCCATGCAGCAGCCGGCGGTCGAAGTCCGGGGTTCCGAAAGGCTCGCGGCACTCCTCCCACAGCACTGGGCAGAGGTGGACCGCCCGCTTTCGTCCGGTCAGCGAGTCGCGGAACTTGCCCGTCGCGGCCAGCGTGGACGAGCCCGTGGCCAGGATCCTGAGGTGCGGGTATTCGTCGGCGGCGATCTTGAGCAGCAGGCTGGGATCGGCGAGCCTGTGGACTTCGTCGAGCGCGACCACGGCCCGGCGGCGCCGGCTGCCGAGGAAAATTTCAGGATCCGCCAGGGCGCGGGCGGTGGACGGAAGGTCGCAGTTGAGGTAAACCACATCGGGCAGCATGTTGGCCAAGGTGGTTTTTCCGACCCTCCGAACGCCCGACAGCCAGACGACCGGCCGCTCGGACCAGGCTCGCTGGATTCTGTTCAGCCACAGAGTACGCCGAATCATAGACGTATTTTACATTTGGTTTGACCAAACGGCAAGTACGACTGCGTTCGGGGCCGTGGTGACGACGCCTGCCTACCCCTCCAACCGGATCCGCCGGACCATGGTACGCCTCGTGCTGTCCGGAGGCATCCCCTCCCGGATCGACGTCCCCTCCAGCTCCTGTCGGTATTGCCAGATGACCGGCAGGCCCCGGCCGGCATCCCACAAGACCAGCCCCGTGACCGGGCCGCTGGAACTCGACGTCAGGGCGCTCGGGCCCACCTGTCCCTCGAGCTCGATCGTCATCTCCCCGGTCAGGGCGATGCTGAGGAGGGAGCGACCGTCCACCAGGGTGTCTCCCACGAGGGTGTAGGCATGGACGCTGGTGACCGTCGCTTCGGACGATGGACCGACGCTGGACCAGGTCACCGTATCCACCCACGTAGCGCCCGGCTCCACCACCCGGTCCGGCAGACGGGGAAAAAGCTCGTGGGCAAGGGAGGCAAGCTGGCCCAGACCCGAGGCCGGGCCGGACAATTCGGGCAGGGACACCACATCGACCTCGCCGAGTGGACTCAGCACGAACTCGAGGGTCCCCGTCACGTCATCGAGACCGGGCGGAGGACCTCTTGTGACAATGCCGCCCCTGACCGCACCCTCGAAGGTCTCGGGAATGCCGACGACCCGAACTCCGCCGGTGGCTCTCTCGAAGGTCATTCCCAGGGTGATGGCGGTTGTTGTCGTGTACTCCCGCACCTGCTGAAACGGACGGGACTCGACCACGATCGTGTCGGCAACGTGGTAGGTGGCCGTCGGCGGTGACGGAACCCGGTAGCCTAGCCCGTCGGGTGATGGTGGGCCGCCCAGGACGACGCAAGCGGACGCGCAGACGATGGCGGCGATCGATAGCCTCGCCATTCCGTTCATGACTCCACCCTTCCTCGATGTGAATCCCTTATCCCCCCGGTATCCGCACGATCGGATACGTCCCGCCAATCTCCAGTTGCTCCGCCAGGAACCCCCAGTTCGCGAAACCGTCGTCGGACCGGGGCTCCAGCAGGCTGAAGAGCAGGCGTCCGAGCGGCTGGTCCGCACGCGCCCACATGTCTCCGGGGGCGGGGGTGACCTGAGTCGGTTTGTAGCTGCCGAAGAGCGTCTGCTCGTTGCGTCCCTGGAAGGGGCGGGCGGCCGTGCTGACCGAATCGATTTGAAACGCTTCGATGTCCACGGGCGTGGGCTCCGCCGGTTCGAGGGTGATGCCGTGGGCGGCGAGCCGGGTGAGGATGTCTCCCAGATCGGCGGGGATCAGATACGCCTGGGGGACGCGTTCCAAGAGCGTCGGGGCGAAGGTCCCGTACTCGTACATGGCCTCGACGTACTGCGTATCGGCGCGCAGGAGGAGCGGACGGCCGGTGAGCGGGTGGGCTTCCTCGACCGTCGCGCCCATGAGGATGTCGACCGGCTCGGCGGAGCGCTCGGGGACGGCCCGCAGTGCCAGCGACTCACCCACCACCGAGGCGGCATCGGCATCCGCGACGATTCGGCGGACCTCGTCCCCGTGCTCGTGCACGTAGTCGAGGATCTCTTCGACGAAATACAGCGTCGCGAGGACGCGTTCCTCGAAGGTCGCGTAGCTGTAGGCCTCGCTCAGGATCGCGATCCGGTTGCGCAGACCGATGTAGTTGTTGTTGAAGCGCGGGCGGTGGTCGAAGGTGTACCAGGCAGGCTCGCCGCCGCCGCGCGCGAACGCGTTGCCGTAGTAGTAGTACTCCCAGCCGTGCTTGTCGCGGATCTCGCCGGTGACGTGGGGGAGGAGGCCGTCGCGGAGGAATGCGTCGATTGCGGGCGGGGTGTTGGGGTGGAGGGGCGGCGAGTAGGTGAGGTGGTAGGCGTGCTGCGTGCCGTTGGTCGTGTGCAGGTCGACGGCAACGTGGGGATCGTACTCGGTGAACAGGCGCGCCACTGACCGGGCTTCCGGCGACTCGATCTTCATGTGATCGCGGTTCAGGTCATAGCCCTGGGCGTTCGGGCGCTGGCCCATGCCGCCGAAGGGGCCGTGCTGGCGGCCGCGGTTGGTGAGGGTCACACGTTCATTGCCGTCGGCGTTGTAGATGGGGGCGACGAGGAGGACCATCGACTCGCGCCACCGGCTGTGACGGCCTGCCATGAGGTCGCGCAGCAGCATCTGGAGCGCCTCCTTCCCGCACACTTCGCCGGCGTGGATGTTGCCCTGCAGGTAGACGACGGTCTTGCCGGAGGCGCGGACGGACGCGGGGCTCGGATCGTCGATGTCGCCGACAACGGCCAGGGGGAGGGCGCGGCCTTCGGTCGTGTAGCCGTAGGTGGTGTAGTGGACGGACGGCGAGGTGGCGGCGGCGCGCTGGAGGAAATCCACGACATCGGCGTAGGAGCTGGTTTCGCGGTAGTCGGTGCGTTCGGCGCGGGTGAGGAAGGCGTCGTCGGAGGATGGGGACGTGTCGCATGCCGCGAGGAGGGCCACGGCCGCGAGGAGGCGATGCCGGCGGCTCACTGGGCCGCGCCCCTCATTGCCGCGTGAACGACTGCGGCGGTCCACAACATTGCCCACAAGGTGCGCCGGAAACACATCACGCTTCAGCCGCCTCCCCAATCAGCTTCGCCCGCGCCTCCTCGTCCGCCCCGGTCGCGTCCAGGATCACCTCGTAGAGCGACTCCACATCGTGCGACCTGCCGAGGACCACACCCTCGCGATCCACCGCGATGTAGGTGGGCACACCCTGGATCGACCAGTCGTCGTACAGCTTGGACTGTTCCCCGACGAACCAGTTGACGAAGGGCAGGTCCATGCGGCGCTCCATGAAGTCGTGGACCAGATCCGTGTTCTCGTCGATGCTGATCGTGATGACCTGGAAATCCCGGTCCGCGAGCAGCTCCTGGAGCGCCGTGACCTCGGGCAGGCTGGCGATGCACGGGGCGCACCAGGTCGCCCAGAAGTCGAGGAGAAGGACGCTTCCCCGGTACAGGCTCAGCGACTCCTCGTCCCCGCCGATGCGCAATGCGGTGGCTTCGGGAAGCACGGCGCCCGCCGTCACATTCTCCAGCGCGTACAGGACGGGCTGGATCGCCTCGCCGCCCGCCTCACCGCGGAAGACCTCCACATCGCTGTACTCGTCGACCACTAGCTGCGCCATCCGGGTAATCTCCTCCCGGACCTGCGCGCGCTCGGCCGCCGTGGCCCTCAGGTCGTCGACCTCCATCAAGCGCTCGGTGGCTGACCAGAAGGCACCCCGGGCGCGGAGCCGGCGCTGAGTGCTGTTGGCCACGATCTCGTCGACCAGGTCGACGCCGCCCTCTCCTCCGAAGCGGATCAGCCCCAGCAGCATGCGATCGAGGCGGAGGTCGCTGATATAGTGCTCCCCCAGGAATCCGTAGACTTCGTCCCGGATCTCCTGCCGCTCCGGATCGTCGAAGCCCATGTGCTCGTAGAAGGCGAAGTGCAGCGCCAGGAAGCCCAGGTCGTCGGTGGGATTCGCCCTCGCGATCTCGAGCGCGGCTTCCACGGGCGGCCCCGGGTCGAGCGTCTCCAGTCCCAGCGCCGCCTCCGCGTCCGCCCTCGACTTGCCCTCGTTGCCCGGCTGCCTGAGCCATTGTCCGGCCCGGACAATGTTCATCCTCTCGTCGATCTTGTAGCTCTCGACAGTCTGCCAGGCTTCGACGCGTTCGGGGCCCGCGTCGGCTCCCTCGTCGGTCTCCGTGCCTGTGCAGCCGGCGAGGACCAGGCCGGCGAGCAGTGTGGTTGTGCGCTTGATCACTTCGTTTCCTCCGGACGGCCAGGTTGCGTTTCCTCGATCCGACAGGCGGAGAGTAGCCGGTGGCGTCCGTCCAGGCAACGCGGATATTGGGTCAAGCGCCCAAGGCGGTGACAGGGAGCAGAATGTCGCGGTCGGGCGGATACCGGCGGCGGAATGCCATCACCGGGGCCGGGAGTGTCAGTTCAACCGGATCCTTACCCGCCTCGCCATCCTCGCATCGAAGGACTGTTCATCCTTCGTCACCGTCCCTTCGACCTCGGTCCCGTATTCGTGGTACGCCACCAGTCCACGTTCGGGATCCCACAGGATGAAGCCGGTCAGCGGTCCCTTCACCCGGCGCATTGAGAGGTTTCCCGCGCCTCCCCACGCGGTCCAGATGCTGAGGTCGGCGGCGACCGCGATGTGCACCAGTTCGCGCCCGGCCACGACGGTATCCCCCATGAGGGTGTAGGTGTAGTCCGCAACGTTGTGGAACTCCGCTTCCATCTGGTCGGTGTGCCAGATCACCTCGTCCTGCCAGGTGTCGCCCTGGCCGACCGAGTCGCCGGGCATCCGGGGGAAGATGTCGTACGCCAGTCCGGCGAGGGACAGTTCCCGTGCTGCCATTCCGGAAATCCTGGGGAACGATTCGACGTGGACGACGCCGCCCCGGTTCGCCTTGAACTCGACGGTGCCGCGCGGGGAATCGAAGTCCCCGATCGGATCCGACAACGAGCCCTGGAAGCTCTCCGCGATTCCGCCGACCCGGATACCCACCGTGTCCGTCTCGAAGGACATGTCAAGCGTCATGGAGTAACCTCCCTGCACCCGCCAGAGCCCACCGGGCGCATCCATCTCGACCTCGACGGTTTCCGAGACCTGGTAGACGGCATCCGGTGGCGACGGGAGACCGTAGCCGAAGGTGGCTCCGGAACTGGCGCAACCCGCCATTGCGGCGGTGGCGATGAGGGTAAGGGCTCGCCGCTGCAGGCTGCAGGCGGTGCCGATGAGGGCCGCTGGTGTTTGCCTGTGCGGACTGTCTGCGGCGGCGATGAGTGCCGCCGGGCCCCGCCGCTGCCGGCTGCCGGCGGTGGTGTTGAGGGCCGCAAGGCTTCGCTTCTGCACGCTGCCGCCGGTGGCGGCCCGGGGCCTCGAGTGACTGTGGCGGTTCACCGTCGCATCCGGCCTTTCCCTCGGTGGGCGGTTGTGTCCTATGGCTTTAGTTTTCTACGCCCGTCCGGTGCCTGTTGTTCCGGAATGCCTTGCTGCGAGGAACCAATGTATACTACACATTCCATAATGGAAAGTAGACATTACATCGTGAACCCTGGAGCGAAGCGGCCCAGGCCGGATGCATCGCCGAATGCCGGGGGGGTCCGCGGGCTGCAGTGTCCTGTCACGCGTGATATGTCGCAAGACGGTGCGGCGGGTGCCGAGAAAGCGCCATTAAACCGTGGCGGCGCGTCATCCCGCCGCGGCGCAATGCCGACTTCGCGGCGGGGATGGAGCGGGTGGTCGGATGACATGACGCAGGCAGGGAGCGGAGTCAATCGGGCCGGGGCGTCCCAATCGAGCATGAGGCTGTCCCTTGATTTGCCGCGGCGGCGGGCGGGGGGTTTGACTCCGGGTCCGGGCCTCCCCGGCATCGCCGGTTCCCGGATCGCGGGTTCCCGGGTCCACGTGCCCCTCCCGACGGGACCGATCACCGGTTCGCGGTCCCATCCGAGCATGAGCGTCCCAAATCGTCTGATCACAGGCCGATTTGACTATGTACGGTTTTGAATTCGCGCTCTCGCGGCGTCGGGGACCGCTTCCACGATGCCCCGCAGGGGGCGCTGGAAGGCCCGGGGGGCGCGTCGGTCGGCCTCGTGAACCGTTTGTGTTGCCTCCACCCCCGGTTTTCGCCGCCTGGGCCGTCCTGAGAGGCCGAAATCACGCCGCGTATATTGTAGCAGGCGGGACCTGCTGCCCCCCGGAAAACCCTTTGCCACACTCGCATTTCAGGAGACTTCACCAATGTCCGACGACCTCTTCGAACTCGGCGAACGCATCGCCCAACTCGCCGCCAGCATCAACATCGCCACCCTTGACATGCTCACCCTCGTCGCCGAGTTCGACCGGCGCGAGGGCTGGGCTGACAACTTCACCTCCTGCGCCGAATGGCTCGCCTGGCGCACCGGGCGCACGCTGGCCGCCGCGCGCGAGAACGTGCGGGTCGCTCATGCGATGGAGGAACTCCCCCTGACGGCCGAGGTCATGAAGAGCGGCCAGCTCTCCTACACCAAGGTGCGCACCATGACCCGGGTCGCGACGCCCGAGACCGAGGGGACGCTGCTGAAGTACGCGCAGTCGACTTCGGCCGCACGGCTGGAGTGGCTGGTGAGAGGATGGAAGACGCTGTCGCGCGACGGCGAGCTCGCGGCCGAGGAGGTCCGCCACCAAAGCCGCACCTTTTCGGTGGCGATCGACGCCGAC
>VXOC01000351.1 GCA_009840215.1 Gemmatimonadota bacterium
CGTCGGTTACGACGCGCTCGCCGTCTACCTCCACGAGGACAACCCCATCGAAGGCATCAGCCTGGCCCAGCTCCAGGGCATCTACGGCGAGGGGGGAACGATCACGCGGTGGTCCGACCTGGGGGTGACCGTGCCCGGCTGCGACTCCGACGAGATCGTGCTGGTGAGCCGCCAGAACAACTCGGGAACCTACGTCTACTTCAAGGAGACGGTGCTTGGCGACGACACCGAGTACAAGCTCGGGTCCCGGGACATGCACGGCTCCAAGGATGTGGTCGACCTGGTGGAAAACACCCCCTGCGCGATCGGGTACAGCGGGCTGGCGTACGCGACCGAACACGTGGGCATGCCGTGCGTCACGGTGGAAGAGGGCGGCGACTGCGTGGAGCCGACCATCGCCACGGCCGTCGACGGAAGCTATCCTGTCGCCCGCCCGCTCATGATGTACACGGCGGGCCAGCCCCAGGGCGCGGTCAAGGACTACATGGACTGGATCCTCTCTTCGGAGGGCCAGTGCGTGATCCTTGAGCGCGGGTATGCACCTTACACGGAAATGGAGTGCGCTTGAGCCTCTACGAAGAGCGGCTGGAAGCGGATCTGCTCGAGGTCCGGGCCCGCCTCCGGGCGATCGCGGAGCAGGTTGAGGACAACCTCAGGCACAGCGTCCGGGCGGTCCTCGATTCCAACCCGCGCCTCGCCAACGAGACGCTGATCAAGGACCGGGCAATCAATCAGGATATCCGGGACCTCGACCATCTGTGCCATCTGTTCGTGGCGCGCCACCTCCCCAGCGGGAGTCACCTGAGGTTCATCTCGGCCGTGCTTCGGCTTGCGGTGGCCCTGGAGCGCGTGGGCGACTACTCCGTGGCCATATGCCGGGTGGCGCGCCATATCGAGTCCCCGCTTCCCGACACGCTCGTGCACAACATCGAGATGATGAGCGAGCATGCCGGCAAGGCGCTCGGCACCGCGCTCAAGGGATTCGTGGAAGGAGACCCCGACAGCGCGCGCGTCTCGCGCGGAATCGCGTCGCAGACGGCCGCGATCTATCCCTACGCCTTCGAGGTGCTGATCGCGGCCGCCGAGTCCGAACGCTGTCCGGCGCGGGACCTGTTCGGGGCACTGCTCGTCTTCAGGCTCCTGCAGCGGACGGCGGAACAGGCGGACAACGCCTGCGAAATGACACTGTTTGCCGTCAAGGGGAAGCGGAAGGCGGAGAAGCGCTACCGGATCCTCTTCGTGGATGCCCACCACTCGCTGGCGAGCAAGCTCGCCGAAATCGCGCTCGCGGAGAGCTATCCGTACGCCGGACGCTTCGGCTCGGCGGGTATGGAGCCCGCAGGCGACTTCGACGGCAGGCTCGTGGACTTCTGTCGGCGGCGGGGCGTCATGCTGCCTGAGGACGACGTCCCCCGCTCCTTCAACGAGGCGCTCGACGTGGGCCCGCACTACCATGTGGTTGTCGGAATCGGTGTGGACCCCTCCCGGCACTTCGATGTCCCCTATCGGACGGCCGTACTTCAGTGGGACCTGGAAGAAGACGGGGTCACGAACGATTCGCGGGTGGAGGACCTGTACCGCAGCCTCATGGTCCGTGTCCGCGGCCTCATGACGACCCTCGGAGTCCGGGACGACGAGTGACACCGGCGGATAGTCCCGGCGCCGTGACGGGTCTCGGCGCAATGGATCGGAGGGACATGGCGTGGTACGTGGACCGCGCCGCGCGGGTTCTGGTGTTCGTCGGGGGGATTTCGGCGATCGTCTTCATCATCGGGATCTTCGTGTTCATCACCAAGGAGGGTCTCGACTTCGTCCTCGGACCGCTGAGTCTGGGAGAGTTCTTCACCTCGATCGCGTGGCGGCCCACCTCGAACAACCCGACGTATGGGGCGCTGGCGCTCATTGTGGGCACGGCGAGCGTGACGGGCTTCGCGATGCTGTTCTCGGTGCCCCTGTCCCTGGGGGCGGCGCTCTTCATCGCGGAGTTCGCCACGGGCAAGACGCGCGAGACGCTGAAGATCCTGGTGGAGATGCTGGCGGCGATTCCGTCCGTGGTGTGGGGATTCGTCGGAATGTCGATCATGAATCCCCTGATCATCCAGATCTTCGATGTACCGCTCGGACTCGGGGTGCTGAATGCCGGACTGATCCTCGGGCTGATGGCGGCGCCGATCATGACCACGATCGCCGAGGACGCGCTCAAGGCGGTGCCGGATACGTACCGCGAGGCGGCGGAAGCCCTGGGGGCGACGCGCTGGGAGGTGATCGTCAAGGTGGTCATTCCGGCGTCCCGGAACGGGCTGCTGGCGGCTGTGCTGCTCGGGGTGGGCAGGGGATTCGGGGAGACCATGGCCGTGCTGATGGCATCGGGGCACGCCATTAACCTTCCCACGAGCGTGTTCGATTCGGTGCGCGCCCTGACAGCGACGATCGCCTCCGAACTCGGAGACACCGTGACCGGAGGCGCCCACTGGGGCTCCCTGTTCACCCTGGGGATCCTTCTCTTCGTCGTCACTTTCCTGATCAACCTCACGGCGGACATCGTGGTCCGCGGAATACGGAAGAAGTAGGCAGCCCGTGGACAAAATCCCCCCGGCATTCGAACGGCGATGCATCCGCGCTGGCCGCTTCGCCTCGCCTGTGCACGCTGTCAAGTACACATTACATTGTGTTATGTACACTATACATTTTACCACTCCAAGGCTGCGCTCTGCGTTGCTCCTCAGCCCAATAGCGGTGCTATTGGCCCTTCGTCGCGCCTTGCCAGCCCGGCGCCTCGCCGCTCTCGGTGCTCGCGGGGCCTTATCCACGGACTGCTAGCAGCCCGTGGAGAAAGTCCCCCCGGCCATGTTCACCGCCACTCCGCTCAATCGGCGGAGCTACCGCAACCAGAGCCTCGCGAAGGCGGTGTTCTTCCTGATGACGGTGGTTCTCGTGATTCCGGTGCTGCTCATCGTGGGCACGCTGGTGGTGAAGGGTGCGCCGGCGATCTCCTGGGAATTCCTCTTCACGGCGCCGACGGACAACATGACGGCGGGCGGAATATTCCCCGCGCTGGTCGGCACCATCTGGCTGGTGGTGGTCGCGCTCCTGGCGTCGGTGCCGGTCGGGGTGGCGGCGGCCCTCTATCTGAGCGAATACGCGCCGGACAACCTGCTCACGAGGACCATCAACCTCGCGATCATCAACCTGGCAGGGGTGCCGTCGATCGTCCACGCACTCTTCGGGTTCGGCGCCTTCGTGCTCTTCTTCAGAATGGGACAGTCGATCCTTGCGGCCAGCCTCACTCTGGCCGTCATGACGCTGCCCGTCGTCATCGTCGCCACCCGCGAGTCGCTCCAGGCGGTTCCGCAGGCGTTTCGGGAAGCGTGCTGGAACATGGGGGCGACGCGCTGGCAGACGATCCGCAAGGTGGTTCTCCCCAATTCGATCAGCGGGATCCTCACCGGCGTGATCCTGGAGGTTTCCCGGACGGCGGGCGAGACCGCTCCCATCATGTTCACGGGAGCCACCGCCTTCGTGGCCTTCCTTCCCGAGGGCGTCCTCGACCAGACGATGGCCATGTCATACCACCTGTATTACATCGCGACCCAGGCGACCAACGTACCCGAGGAGCTTACCTTCGGCGTGGCCCTGGTGCTGATTGCGATCGTGCTCATGATGAACGCGGTGTCCATCGGGTTCCGGGTGTATCTCAGGGGACTGAAGAAATGGTAGAGGTGGCGGGGGAGACGGCCGTTGTGAACGGAGTTCCCGGCCCCGCCTACGACGAGCCGCCCATCATCGAAGTCCGTGATCTGTCCATCGCCTACCGCGGCAAGCCCGCCCTGAGCGACGTCACCCTGGATATCCACCGCCACGAGATCTTCGGGATCATCGGACCGGCCAACAGCGGCAAGACGTCCTTCCTGCGCGCGCTCAACCGCATGGACGCCTTCAACACGGCCATGGAGGTGTCGGGGAGCATCCGCATCAACGGCAAGAACATCAACGACTGGCGCAACGAGTACGCGCTGCGAAGCCGGATCGGGGTCGTGTTCCCGCTTCCGGTGGGGCTGCCGCTGACCGTGTACGAGAACGTGGCGTTTTCGCCGCGTTTGCGGGGGATCCGCAAGAGGGCCGAGCTGGATGAGGTGGTCGAAAGGTGCCTCACGCGCGCCGCGCTCTGGGACGAGGTCAAGGACCGGCTGGATTCACTGGGAAGCCTGCTTTCGGGGGGACAGCAGCAGCGCCTCACGATCGCGCGCGCGCTGTCGCAGGAGCCCGAACTGCTGTTGCTGGACGAATTCTCCATCGCGGTCGATCCGGTCACCACCATGCGCATCGAGGATGTGCTCAAGGAACTCCGCTCCGAACTGACGATCGTGCTGGTGACGAATCTCGTGCAGCAGGCCCGCCGGCTGGCCGACCGCACCGCCTTCTTCCTGATGGGCGAGCTGGTCGAGATCGGCGCCACCGAGGACCTCTTCGAAGGCGACGTGAAGGACAAGCGCACCACCGGCTACATCGAGGGACGTTTTGGATAACACAGCCGGCACACGCAACGGCGACTTCGCCATCGAGACCCGGGGCCTGAACCTCTGGTACGGCGACTTCCAGGCGCTCTTCGACGTCGACCTGGGGGTGAAGCGCGGCATGATCACCTCGATGATCGGCCCCTCCGGGTGCGGGAAGACCACCCTGCTCAGGACCTGCAACCGCATCATCGAACGGCTGGGATACGTGCGCACGACCGGGAACGTCTACGTGCTGGGCCACGACATCTTCGGCGACGATGTCGAGCTGGTACAGGTCCGCAAACAAATCGGCATGGTCTTCCAGCGTCCCAATCCGCTGCCGATCTCGATACGCGACAACGTCCTGTTCGGCTTCAAACTGCACGAGGCGCGGCTGCGCAAGGTGAGCGCGGCGGAGGAGGACGAGGTGCTGGAGTCGTCGCTGCGCCAGGTCCTGCTTTGGGACACCGTGAAGGACCGCCTGGACAAGCCCGCGACGGGGCTGTCGCTGGAGGAGCAGCAGAAGTTGTGCATCGCGCGGCTGCTGCCGGTCAAGCCGCAGGTTCTCCTGATGGACGAACCGTGTTCGGCGCTGGACCCCGCGGGCACCGAGGCCGTCGAGGAGCTGATCTGGAAGTTGCGCGGCGAATACACGATTCTGATCGTCACGCACAACATGGCACAGGCCCGCAGGGCATCGGAGGAGTGCGTGTTCATGCTGCTTGGCAAGATCATCGAGCACGGGCGGACGGAAGAGCTGTTCCTGTCTCCCGAGCACTCGGAAACGGCCGACTATATCGAGGGGCGGTTCGGGTAGGAGGAGATCCGGCTCACGGCTGAGGCGGTGCCGGATCGAGTTGGGCGGGTTACCTGGTCCGGTTCGACCGCAGCGGCTCAGCTGGATTCCGGCGGCGCATCCGCGGCCCCCCGGCCGTCCAGACCCGGAACGGGCCGCGGTCGGCGGTCGCACCCACGCTTTTGAAGGAGCGATCCAGCAGGTCACCCACGCGCAGCCGCCTCTGTGCCACCATCACGAGTTCCCCCCCGGGTGCCAGCGCCTGGGGCGCCGAGCCAACCAGGGCCTCGACGGTGCGCAGGCTTTGTGCCCTGCCCGCGTGGATCGGGGGGTTGGAGACGATCAGGTCGAAGGGACCGGAGATGCCCGTGAAGTCGCGGGCGAGCACGAGGTTGCCGGCCGGGACATTGCGCGCCGCCGCGGCCAGCGAGATCGCGTCGGGGTCGAGGAGCACGACTTCAGCGCCGTCGCCGGCGCGTTCCAGCGCCGCCGCGGCGAGAGGGCCTGTGCCCGCGCCGAAGTCGAGGACGCGGGCCCCCGCGGGGACCGGTGGCAGGGTGTCGATGAGCAGGGTGGTGGCCGCATCGAGACGGCCGTGGGCGAAGACGCCGGGGTAGAAGGTCCAGTCGCGGGGGCCGGTTCCCCAATTGATGGGGACGCGGATCTGCCAGCTGTCCAGGCCGTCCTCGTGGGGGGGAGGTGTCTGCCTGGCCGCGACCAACACGCGGCAATGCCGCTTGATCAGTGCCGGGTGAACCTCGCCGGTCCCCGCCGGGAAGTGTTTGGCGGCCGAGCGGATCCCCTCGTCGCCGGCGCCGAAGAGGTGGACGGGGGCGCCGTCCGGGACCCGGGCCGCCGCGGCGTGCAGGAGCATGGTGGCCTCCAGCGAGGAACGCGGCATGCGCACCCAGACCTCGTCGAAGGGGCCGGATGGCGGCCACGGCGTGCAGATCTGGCCGGGCGAGAGGAAACGGTGCCAGCGGGTCACTGCGGTGCCCGATTCTTCCAGTGCGAGGGAGAGGTGGGGGGCGGGGTCGGCCAGTACCAGGGCGGTCGCCGGCGGCGAGGCGGTCGTCGTGTCGGCGGTGGACCGCGACCGGGCCCACTCGGCGGCCACCGGCGAGGCCATCTCCCCGCGCGGGCGGGTCACGGCGCCGGGCTCTCCCCGGTCGTGCTGCCCATCAGGCCGTCTCCCCGCACAGGGGGGTCACAGCAGCGCGCTGACCAGTCCGGCCACATTCTCCGCCAGTCTGCGCGGCCAGCGACGCGCCGCCCACCTGGCCGCATCCACCGTGACGCAGTCCTCGAGGTAGCGCATCTGGAGGAGACGGAGCTCGGACGCGAAGTCGCTGTCGTAGATCAGGGTGCTGATCTCGAAGTTGATCTCGAAGCTGCGCCGGTCGAGGTTGGCGGTGCTGACCAGGGCGAAGTCCCGGTCCACCGTGATCGTCTTGGCGTGGAGAAGGCCACTGGTGTATTCGTGCACCTCGGCGCCCGCGTCCAGAAGCGTCTCGTAGAAGCTCCGGCTGGCCAGCGCCACGAGCGGTGAGTCGTTGCGCGCGGGCACCACGATGATGGTGCGCACCCCGCGGATCGCCGCCGTGGTGATCGCGGCCAGCGTCCCCTCGTCCGGCACGAAGTAGGGCGTCGTCATGATCAGCTCCTCGCGCGCCATGTGAATGGCGGACTGGATCACGCGCACGAGCGCCTGGTTCTGCGAATTCACCCCCGTCCCCACGATCTGCACGATCCTGCCGTCCGGGTGTTCCTCCGGCGTGTAGGCGATCATGTGGTCCAGGTTCTCGGTGGTGTCCATGTACCAGTCCTCGATGAAGAGCGCCTGCAGATCGCGCACCGCCGGTCCCTCGATCCTGAGCGTCGCGTCCACCCACGGACCGAAACCCGGCTTGGGATGGAAGTTCTCGGAGGCCACGTTGTGGCTTCCCGTGTAGCCCACCCTTCCGTCCACCACCCCGATCTTGCGGTGGTTGCGCATGTCGAACCGGATCGAGACGATTTGTGTGATGCGGGTGGGAAGCGCCGCCACGACCTGGACACCCTCGTCGCGCAGCTCCCGGCAGAGCCGTGACTTGAGGAAGTCGCTGGAACCCACGTTGTCCACCAGCAGACGGCAAGGGACCTCCCTCTTGCGGGCCCGGATCAGCGCCGAGGCGACTGCACGCCCGACGTCGTCGTCGAGGTAGATGTAGAAGAGCAGATGGACATGCCGCTCGGCGGCGTCGATGTCGGCGACCAGAGCCTGCAAGAAGGAGTCGGCGGTGGCCAGCAGAGCCAGCCGGTTTCCCTGGCGGGGCTGAGTCTCGTCTCCGAGGCGTGCCAGCCGGGCGATGGATTCGGTGCCCCATGGGACGACCGTGCTTCTGGATGTGGCGCTCCAGGCCTTCCGCACCACCGCGCGGATGTTTTTCTGGATCGTACGGTGCCGTCGCTTGCGCCTGCTTCCGGTGCGCACCTCGCCCACGGCCAGGTAGAGGACGATGCCGGCGATCGGCAGGACCACGATCACCAGGATCCACGCCAGCGAGGAAGGCTGGCGCACCCGCGGCCTGAGGAGAACGAAGACCACGAAAACCGCGTTGACCACGAACAGGGCCGTGGCGGAAGCGAAGGCTGCGACTGCGTCGAAGGCGTCCAGCATTGCGATGCCAGGTGGTGGGTCTCCGTGTTACCGGATGCTACCCCTGCGACGGCACGGATTCTTCAAGCGTTGCCGCCTGGAAGGGCGTCCCCGGCTCGCGGTCCCCGACCTATCCGCCCCGCTGGGGCATGATCATGATGTGCGCTCCGGGTGTACCCTCCATCATCAGCCAGGGTCCTCCCTCCTGGGGCTGCAATGAGAGACCGGTGGTCTCCGGGGTTGCGTCGGGAACGTAGATGACCCAGCGCACCCGGCCCTCGGCGGTGCCGGTCTCCGGGTCCCAGCTGCCGTCGAAGATGTATTGGGTGGCCGACATGACCGGCATCGGGAGCGTTCCGGCACGCATCTCCTCGAACCGGATACGGTAGCGGTCTTCCCGGGACGCCTCCTCCGCGTCCAGTTCGCGGCCACGGGCGAAATACGGTTCCAGCGACTCATGGTAGCAGGAGCTCGAGAAGTTGTCGCGAGCGGGGTTCGACGACAGGCATACCAGGTCGTTTGTGCCCGCCCGCAGTTCCACCACGCTGCCATCGGTGGCATACCCCAGAATGCGGGCTCCTTCGGCCTTGTCCTCGGGCGCGGCGAGAAGTGCCTGGGCGACCTGTTCTTCCGGGTTCGCGACCTGTGAGGACGCGCAGGCCCATGTGCCGGTTACGGCCAGTGCGGTCAGAGCGAGCAGTCCGCATGCTGCCGGGGAATAACGCTTCATGTTCGATCTCCCTGGTCGAATCGAGGGGTTGTTCTTGGATGGTGCCGGGCAACCGATCCGCGGCGTCCAACATTCCCATGGAAGAGGTAGTTGCGCCAGAGGCGCCCGCATCCGTCAACTGTCTGACCGGGCAAGGAGCCCCGTCATCCGCCCATGGTGCCGCCCGCCGGCACCGGCCCGCTGGCGCGCTCCTGCCGACGCGGACACATTCAGTGATCGGGAACGCACCGATCCAAAGGGAGACCCTCTTCGTGCGTCGTCATCCGGCTCAGCTGACCGCGGCCACCGGCATTCGCCACGCCAGACCCGGTGGGCCCGCCCGCCACAGCCTGGTTGCCGCCGCGCTCCTCCTTGGCGCGTGTGGCGGCGAGCCGGTGGTTCCCGAGTTCACCGGTCCCGCGAACATCGATCTTGCGTTGCCCTGGGCCACCGCGACGGTCGCCCAGGCGGGTGGCTCCGCCGATCTGGTGGAGGAAGGTCTGGAGCAGGCACGCGACAACGACCGGTTGCTCAGCATGCTGGTGGTGAAGAGCGGCAGGCTGGTCGTGGAGGAGTATTTCGGCACCGCCACGCAGGAAGATCTGCACGACGTGCGTTCGGTGACCAAGAGCGTGGTCGCCACGCTCGCGGGACTCGTCATCGAACGGGGCGACATCGGCGGTGTGGACGACCCCATCGGGGGATACCTCGACACGCTCCTAACCGGCCTGGAGCCCGAAAAGGCCGCGATCACGGTCGGGCACCTCCTGACCATGGCCAGTGGTCTGGAATGGGACGAGACCGGTGGATTCGGCGACTACACGGAGTGGATACGCTCGGAGGATCGTCTCGGCTACGTCCTGGACAAACCCCTCGTCGACGAGCCCGGTGCGGAATACAACTACAACTCGGGTGCGGTGCATGTGCTGGGCGTCATCCTGGAACAGGCGACGGGCATGCCGTTGCCGGAGCTGGCCGACGAACTGCTGTTCAGCCGCGTCGGCATCTCCAGGAGCCGCTGGGAACGCTTCCCCGGCGGTTTCCACAACGGGGGCGCGGGACTCGATCTGCGCCCTCGCGATCTGGCCCGTTTCGGTCAGCTCTACCTCCAGCGGGGCCAAAGCGCCGGAACCCCGATCATTCCCGAGGAGTGGGTCGCCCGTTCATCGGTTCCGCACTACGCGTGGCGCTTCAACTCCGGGAGACTGACCGGCATCACGTACGGCTTCCTCTGGTGGATCGTGCCCCGCGTTCCCGGACCGCTTTACTTCGCCTGGGGGTTCGGGGGACAGTACGTAGTGATCGTGCCGGAACTGCACCTGGTGATCGTCACCACCAACAACTGGCGCGGGGTAGGGGCGCACGCGGGCAGGTACGAGCGGCAGACGATGGATGTGCTGGTGGACTACATCATTCCGGCGTTCCGCTGACCGACGCAGGAGGATAGACCGCACCGGAAGCGGGGAGCAGGGGCGGCGACGAGCGACGACTCACCCCGGAAACCGCAGGATCAACGGGGGATGGGCCTCCGCCTCGAGAAAGCACAGCAGTCCTTCCCGGGAAACGGTCGTGGTCCGCGAGTTGTCCAGGGGATGAAAGTTGAGCGGTTCCCGTTCCAGGAGATCGGCGTCGAGGGCCACGCGCACGACCCCGTCCAGGTCGTTGAGGATTGCGAACGGGGAAACGGCCCCGGCGCGGATTCCCAGGAATCCCTCGAGCCGGCGCCGGCTGCAGAAGGTCAGCCGCCCGGTCCCCAGCTCGCCGGCCAGCCACTTCAGGTCGAGTTGCCTGTCGCTGAGGCAGGAAACCAGCCAGTGGTTTTCCTTCTTGTCCCGGACGAAGAGGTTCTTGGAATGCGCCCCCGGTATCCGCCCGCGCAGCCGCAGGGCCTCCTCCACGGTGAAGACCGGGTCGTGGCGCATGGTGCGGTGGGCGATGCCGAGAACGTCGAGGCGCCGAAAGAGGTCGTGCGGACCCATCGCCGCGTCGCCTCCGATCAGTTGCGGTCGGTCGGACAGGGGATCGATTCTCCTTCTGGTGTATACAATGGCAAAACCGTATGTTGATGCATGTCCCTCCTGTTGTCCAAGGGTGCGCGGATCAGCGGGCGGCGCACCCGGAACGAATCCCGCCCCCGTGAGGAGGTTTCGGTGTTGATTCTGAATGCAGGGCGAATCGGTTTGCTCAGGGCCGCGACAACGGTCACCGCGGTCGTTCTCATGGCGGGTTGCGCCGAGGAGCCGATCGAACCGGATGACACGCCCCCCGACCTGTCCGGCTCGTATACGCTCGTGTCGTTCTATGTCCCCGCGGCGGGGGACACGCTCAGGCCCCCGGCGGTCAGCGGCACGTTCAGGCTGGAACAGACCAGCGTGATGGGGCAGGAGGCCCTGGGGACGATGGACACCCTGAGCATCACGTTCCCGGGGGGCAGCCAGAACGCCAAGGGAACATACACGAACCGGTTCGATGGCTCATGGGAACAGGAGTTCCTGACTGGGTTTCAGGCTCTGGGAACCTATTCCGTCCAGGGCAATACCCTGACCGTCGTGGTCACTCAGCCGGCACTGGCCGTTTCGACCACCGTGTGGCGGAAGTAACACCGTGCGCCGGACCGGTCGATGCGGAGCTCCGGCCTGGCTGTGGATGGCCCTTCTGCTCGTCCCCGCGTCACTGGCCGCGCAGGAACCCGCCATACGCGGCATCGTCATCAACGCCGAGACCGGTGAACCGCTCCCCGGCGCCGCTGTCCTGATCCGTTCGACACCCCTTCGCACATCGACTGCCGAAGACGGAAGCTTCAGGATCACGCTCCTGGCTCCCGGCACCCACGTCCTCATCGTGGCAGCCGACGGGTTCCGCAATGTGGAACGGACGATCCAGCCGATGGCGGCGGAGGACCCGCCGATCCGCATCGAACTGGAACGGCTCTTCTTCGAGATCCCCAACCTCACCGTCACGGCCAACCGGGGAACGAACCCGGGTGATGCGCCCACCAGCGTTGCGGTCGTCAGCGCCGACGAGCTGGTCCGGCGCAACGTCACACACCTCGGCGAGGCGCTGCCCTTCGCCCAGGGGGTGACCTTCAACGCGGGCGAGATGGACATCCGCGGCTCCGGCGGGATCTCACGGGGCGTGGGCAGCCGGGTGCTGATGCTGCTCGACGGCCACCGCACGCTGGGGGGCGTGACCTCGGCCATCGACTTCGGAGTCATGCCGATTCTCGACGTGGAGCGCATCGAAATCGTCAAGGGGCCCCACTCGACGCTGTGGGGCTCGAACGCGCTGGGGGGCGTCGTGAACGTCATCACGCGGCCTCCGCTGGGCGGGACCCGCACCGTCGTGCGCGGGTACTACGGACTCTTCGACACACCCGGTCACCTGGACTTCTCCGACGAGCGTCTCAGCATGCGGGGGATTCAGATTCAGCATTCCCAGAAGGTCGGAGGCACCCACACCACGGTCTTCCTGGGGCGTGAGGGATCCGACGGCTTTCGGCAGAATGGCGCGATGGACCGCTGGCGCGTGCGCGCAAAGGCGATCTTCCGCGCCGAATCGGCCGCGCCGTGGGAGCTCTTCGCGAGCTGGAAACTCCAGGACCTGGAAGAGTTCTTCACCTGGGTGTCTCCGGAGCGCCCCCTGGAGGTCGATCCGGACTACCTGAACGACTGGAAGCGGGATTCGGATCTGATCGTCGGTCTCACGGCGAGGCCGCTGGTCACCTCGAAGGCCAGACTCGAGCTGCGGCCGCAGGTCCAGCACGTGCGATCGCAGAACTATTTCCACGACAGCGACGACTTCCACCGCTCCACGCGCTACGGGACCGATCTGCAGCTGTCCCTGTATTCAGGGGGCCGGCACACCGTCACGCTCGGGGGCGAGGCTGCGTACACCGGTGTGTCGTCGAACTTCCTGGAGCCGAACCCCGGCGTCACGGATCTGGCGCTGTTCGCGCAGGACGAAATCGACTTTTCCGAGCGGGTCCACGGTTCCATCGGCTTCCGCTTCGACACGCACAGGGCGTCGTTCGTGGAGAACGATCTTGCCTTCAATCCCAAGATCGGCGTCGTCTACCATCCCTCTGACCGCCTGAGCCTGCGCACCTCGCTCAGCCGCGGCTACCGCGCCCCGAGCGTGTCGGAGCAGTTCACCTCCACGACCGTCTTCGGGTTCAAGGTCGTTCCGAACCTGGAGCTGCGGGGCGAGTCGGCATGGTCCGCCGAGGTCGGAGGCACCGCAACTCCGGGCGACCGTCTGTGGCTCGACGCCGGGCTTTTCTGGAGCGAATACTCCGGCCTCATCGAGGTGGCGGCGGCGCCGGGGGCGGTCGAGCTCTTCACCTTCCAGTTCCGCAACGTCTCCGAAGCCAGAATCCGGGGACTCGATACGGGCGTGCGGGTGGGTGTGATACCGAGCAAACTCAACCTGCACACAAACTACCTCTTCCTCGACTCCAGGGATCTCGCCTCCGGACGGGAGCTGGCGTACCGGTCGCGTCACAACCTTACCACCACGCTGTCGGCATGGGACGACGCCGTCGGCCTCGACATGCGCTATCGCACGCGGCCCGAGGTGGTGCTCGCGTACCCGCTCGACGAGCGGGGCGACGTGACGCTGGTCGACCTGCGGCTGAACTTCGAGGTCATGGACGTCGACGTGCAGACCAAGGTCGCGAATCTGCTGCAGGCGGAATATGTGGACATCCAGGAACGGAACCCGGGGGCTTCACGGAGTTTTCGGGTGACGGTGACATCGCGATTCTGAGCGGTTTTCGCCGGGTTTCCGTGACCTGGTCCGGTTCGCACGGCCCGGCGGGCCGGCCGTCCGTGCGTAGTGGGCGCGATACCTTGCGGCGACGGACCGGCATCGCGTTCGCCTGTCTCCTGGCCGCCCCCCTGATCCCGTCTGTTCCCGCCACCGCCCAGGCGCCAACCCTCCAGGCCGCGCCCGTCGATCCCCTGGTCGAGGCCGCGTGGCTGCTCGAGCACATCGATGACGACGGCGTGGTCGTCCTGCACATGGAGCGCAGACCGGGACGGTTCGAGGCGGAGCACATCGCCGGGGCGCGGCCTCTTCGCTTCGACGAAATCGCGTGGGAGGGGGATGAGGGATGGATCGCCGAGTTCCGGGAGATGGACGAGATCGTGGCCGCGCTGCGCCGGGCCGGCGTGAACCGCGACTCCCGGGTCGTCATCTACGGCGGCAGCATGACCGCGACCGCGCGCACCTGGGTCACCTTCGACCTGCTGGGCCTGGGCGGCCGGGCGTTCGTGCTCGATGGCGGGATGACCGCGTGGAAGGCCGCGGGGGGAAGGGTGGAGAGCGGTCCGGCGGCTGTCGTGGAGCCGGGCGACGTCGTCCCCGTCGACCCGGCCGACTTTCGCGTCTCGGCCGACTGGATCCATGCGCGCCTGGGCGACGAGTCGCTGGTCCTGCTCGATGCAAGGCCCGACGACGAGTACACCGGGGAGGATGGGGGACTGGGGGACTGTCTATTATACCAATCTCCGAGCCCACGAGACGTACAGGAA
>VXOC01000268.1 GCA_009840215.1 Gemmatimonadota bacterium
GATCTACCCGCGTACGAGCGTCGTCCGCGTCAGCTGTTTATCAGAGCCAGGGTGGAGGGGGCGGTTCGATGCCGCCGTCACCGCACGACAGGGTGACGATGATCAGGGAGGACACGAGTAGCATGCCGATTGCGACAGCGGACTGGGATCGCGCAGGTGGCAGGAGCATTGTTTTGTGCCCGGGCGGTGGATCAGCGGTGCGCTGAAAACAATGAATGCGATGTTTCCCGGAACGCAAGAGGATCCCCCAGCAACTGTGCCCAGGATATGGAATCGCGGAATCGCCGTAATCTGCGGATGGGTCGAAGGAGACTATGGGACCGGATCACGCCTGGTGCGGTCCAGCTCGCCCTGGAGCCGATCAGCGTGCACGAGGAGGCCCGCATCCTCGCCGCGAGGATTCGCGGTCGTATCCCCCCCCTACTTCGCCAGATGCCGAATCTGCTGAATCGCCACCGACAGCCCCGCCAGGCTGATCGGCTCCTCCGCCTCCACCTCCTCCAGGATCTGATGGAACCGGTCCATCTGGGCGTCGTCGCCCCCGAACCCCAGGACACCCGCCAGGGCACCCTCCCCGTCAAGCGCACCCGCGGTCAGATTGCGCCGGATCGCGCCCAGGTCGTTGATGAGACCCAGCGCCCAGCGCTGCTGCCACTTCCCCTCGCCGCTGATCCGTTCGATGCACCCCACGAGCCAGGGGATGCGCAGCTCCTCGGTCACCCAGTAGTACATGCGGGCCGCGGCCACGGGGTCGGTGTCGCTGTCGCGGGCCAGGCGCAGGATTTCGAGCAGGTGGTCCAGGAAGCGGAGCGCGACCAGGTTGCGCACGAACGCCTCGTCGCCCACCTGCGGCATGAGCGCGGCCACGCGGTTCTGGAAGTTCTCCCGGTCCTGGCCGGCGACGATCTCGTGGAACTTCTCCCGCAGCGCTTCCAGTCCGTCCAGGCTGCCTTCGATCAATGAGCTTGTGGGCTCCTTGGGGTCGCAGTTGGCGAGGACCCAGCGGGTGGTCCGCTCGAGCACACGTGCCAACCCCATCGTCCAGCGGTAGGTCACCGCGGCGGACATGCTGCTCTCGCGGGAGCGGATCTGCTCCAGCAGCGAGTCGTGCCTCGTCAGCCTCGCGGCGACCAGCCAGGCGCGCGCGATCTCCACGGCGTCCCGGCCGGTCTCGCGCACCAGGCGGCCGATGAACGCCGAGCCCATGAGATCGACCAGGTCGTTGGTCAGCTGGCAGGCGACGATTTCGCGGCGCAGGCGATGATTGACCGCCAGCTCGCGCGGGACCGTCTCGACCGCCTCGGGCGGGAAGTAGCCGAAGAAGTAGTTCTCGGCTGAGGGGTCGTCGGGGAGATCCGAGGCGAGGAGAGCCGCCTTGAGGTGCAGCTTGGCGTAGGAGAGCAGGACCGACAGCTCCGGCCGGGTGAGGGACTGGTTGGCTTCCTTGCGGGCTGTGAGCTCGTCCCATGAAGGGAGGCCCTCGGCGTCGCGGTCGAGGAGGCCGATGCGGCTCAGGTCGCCCATGAGCGCCCAGTAGTGGTCCATGCCGCGGCGTGCGCGGTACTCGTCCAGCGAGATGGCCTGGCAGCCGGTCTCGTTGTCCCGCACGACGAGCCCGGCGACGGTTTCGGTCAGGCGCTCCAGCAGCCCGTTCCGCTCGCCGCGCGTGACCAGGCCCGCGTTCATCGCCTGTTTCAGCAGGATCTTGAGGTTGACCTCGCGGTCGGAAAGGTTCACGCCGCCGGAGTTGTCGAGCGCGTCGGTGTTGATGCGGCCGCCCCCCAGCGCGTATTCGACTCGCGCCGCCTGGGTGAACCCGAGGTTGCCGCCCTCGCCCACCACCTTGGCGCGGAGATCCTTCACGTCGACGCGCACGGCGTCGTTCGAGGCGTCGCCCGCGTCGGCGTGGCTCTCGGCGTCCGCTTTGACGTATGTGCCGATCCCGCCGTTCCAGAGCAGGTCGACGGGTGCGGCGAGGACGGCCCGGATGAGGCTCTCGCCGTCCAGGGTGGCCGAATCGGAATCCAGGCCGAGCGCCGCGCGGGTTTCTTCCGTGAGATCCACCGACTTGACGCCCCGCGGCACGATCATCCCGCCGGCCGACAGCTTGTCCCTGTCGTAGTCGTCCCACGAGGAACGGCCGAGGTGGAAGAGGCGCTCGCGCTCGGCGAAGGAGACCTCGGGGTCCGGGTCGGGGTCGATGAAGACGTGCCGGTGGTCGAATGCGGCCACGAGGCGGGTATGGCGCGACAGCAGCATCCCGTTGCCGAAGACGTCGCCGCTCATGTCACCGATCCCCGCCACCGTGAAGGCGTCCTTCTGGATGTTGCGCCCCATCTCCTGGAAGTGCCGCTTCACCGACTCCCAGGCCCCCTTCGCGGTGATCCCCACCTCCTTGTGGTCGTAACCGTATGAGCCGCCGGAGGCGAAGGCGTCGTCGAGCCAGAAGTCATACTCGGCGGCAACCGCGTTGGCCGTGTCCGAGAAGGGGGCGGTCCCCTTGTCGGCGGCGACGACCAGGTAGGGGTCGAAATCGTCGTAGCGGATGACTCCCGCCGGCGGCGCGTCCTCCCCGTCAAGGTTGTCGGTGATGTCGAGCAGCCCCCGCATCAGCGTGCAGTACTGCTCGCGTGCCTCGTGCGCCATGGCTTCGCGTTCGGGCAGCGACCGGAGGCAGACGAAGCCGCCCTTCGACCCGCTCGGCACGATCACCGCGTTCTTCACCACCTGGGTGAGTACCAGTCCCATCACCTCGGTGCGGAAGTCGTCGGGGCGGTCGGAGTGGCGGATCCCGCCCCGCGCCACCGCTGCTCCCCGCAGGTGGATCCCCTCCATCCGCGACGAGCGCACCCACACCTCGTACATGAGGCGGCTCCTGGACACCGCCTGCAGCCGTTCGGATTCGAACTTGAAGGAGATGTACGGTACGCCCCCGGAGCGGACCGTCGGCGTGCGCCCTCCGCCCCGGTAGTAGTTGGTCCGTATCGTGCCCTCGATGACGGTCTGGTAGGCGCGCAGCGCCCGGTCGTAGGCCAGCGACGTCACCCCCACCATCTCGTCGCTGATGCGTTCTCTCAGTTCGGCCACTTTCGCCTCGCGTTCCCCCCGGCTGTCGCCCCCCTCCGGATCGAAGCGGGCCTCGAAGAGGCGGAAGAAGAGGAGCCCGATCCTGGGGTGGTCCCTCAGTGCGGCACGCAGGACATGGCGGCTCGGCACGGCCCCGATCTGGAAGGCGTAGTGGGCGAATGCACGCAACACCTCGACCTCGCGCCACGCCATGCCGGCGCGCCGCACCAGGCGGTTGAAGGAGTCGTTGGTCGCGTCACCCGCTCGCACGGCCAGGATCGCTTCCGAGAGGACGCCGCCAAGAGCGTCCACATCGATGCGGTCCCCGGCCGAGGTCTGCACGTCGAAGCTGTAGACCGACGACTCGGCCTCGCCGCTTCCCTCGCGGAGCTCGAAGAGGGAAACCGCGATCACCCGCAGGCCGCAGTTCTCCAGCACCGGCATGAAGTCCGAGAGGATGATCCGGTGCTCGCGGATGTACACCTTGAGGTCGAACTTGCCACCGTGCGTCGTGTCGTCGAAGAAGAGGACCGACTCCATGCGCCCCTCGGCCTTCATCGCCTCCAGCTCCATGATGTCGCGCACCGCCGATGCCGCTTCCGTCGCGGCCTTGTACTCGGGCACGAATGCATTGGCGTAGTGCCGCGCCATGCGCGTCGCCTCTTCGGCCGGGCGCACCTCGCTCAGCAGATCGCGCACCTCGTCAAGCCACGACCGTGTAAGGCTCGTGACCGTGGCCTTCAGGTCCGGCCACTCGATCTCGGCGAGGTGGTCGGGCGGGCCGCCCAGGTAGAAGTGCAGGCGCGCCTGGTCCCCCGCCCCCATGGCCAGGTGATAGTTCAGGATCTCGGCCTTGTAGCGCTGCACGAGTACACCCTCGAACTCGCGCCGGAAGGTGCCGGAGAAGCGTGTTCGCGGCATCACGACCATGATCGACACGCCCCGCCCGAGCGCGTCGCGCCGCACCGAAACAAAAACCTCCGAGGTGTTGTAGCGGATGAGGATCGTGCGGATGTCCTTCGCGATCTCCTCCGCCGAGGCCAGAAAGAGCTCCTCCTTGGGAAGGGAGCTGAAGATCGTGATGATCTCCTTGTAGTCGTGCGACCCCTCGGCGGCGCCGGCAAGCTCGATGATGTCCACCAGCTTCTGGCGCAGGATGGGGATGTCCTGCGCGGGCTCGGCGTAGGCGGCCGAGGTGAAGAGCCCGAGGAAGCGGTGCTCACCGGCCACCGTCCCGTCGCGGCGCAGCTTCTTGACGCCGATGTAGTCCATGCGCGCCCGGCGGTGGACGGTCGATTCGGCGTTGGTCTTGCTGATGATCAGGACCGGACCCGCGAGCGCCCTCTCCCGCATCTCGTCGGACATCTCGCTCAGGAAGACGGGACGCGCATAGTTCGATCGCTCCTCGTCCTGCAGGATGCCCAGACCCGAACCCGGATCGACCGTAACCGCGTCCTCGCCCCCGGGCTCGACCGGCTGGAAGGTGTAGGAGCGGTAGCCCAGGAAGACGAAACCCCCGTCGCGCAGCCAACGCAGAAAGGCCTGGATTTCGCGGAATTCGTCCCTGCGTTCCACTACGTCACGCATGCGGAAGCCCAGCTCCGAAACCACGTCGCCGATCTTGTCGACCATGAGGCCGAAGTCGTCGGTGGCCCTGACCACGTCCTCCAGGCGGCGTTCGGTCCCGGCTCGCAGCGATTCGCGCGCGTCGGCGTCGGCGACCTGCGCGACCTCGGCGTACACCATCGACTCGGTGCGGGTGCGTTCGCCTGGCGGAAGGAGATCGGTGATCGAGCCGTCCTCGTCGCGCTCCACCGTCATGAGCGGGTAGACGAAGTGGGCGATCTGCAGGTCCTCGGAGGAGAGGAACTCGCGAATCGTGTCCACGATGAAGGGCCGTTCCGATACGTTGGTGCGGACGATCGTGACCGGAGCCGTCCAGCCATCCCCTTCCTGGTCGGGGTTCATAACCTCGACATCGACCCGATCCGGCCGGCTGCGGTCCAGGAAGTCCAGCGAGTCCAGGCACATGCGGGCCAGGTCCTCCGTGGCCCGCTCCTCCAGCAGCTCGGTGGTGGCCTTGCCGAGGAAGAAGGGCACGAACTTCTCGAGCAGCCGGTAGCGGCCGTCGTCGACCGAGTCCCGGAGGGCCGCGAGCACCTCCTCGGCGACGGCCGGATCGGTCGCGGACCGGGAGGCACCGTCTGGTTGAATCATGTCTTCACGGGCGTGCTTTGCGGGAGGCAGTGTGAAGCGGGCGAGAGTGGGACGGCGCCCAACGTTAAACGGGCCCCCGCCTTCACCGCCAGACGTTACCTTTGAACCGTCGGCCCCAATCCACCCCCAGAGTCGCCCGATGCGCTTCCTACACATCGCCGATGTTCACCTCGACACCGCCTTCGCCGGCCGGTCGGACGACACGCGCAACCGGTTGCGGCAGGCTTCGCGCGACGCGTTGGCAAGGTGCGTGGAAACCGCGATCGGCGAGAGGGTCGACGCGGTCCTGATCGCCGGCGACCTCTTCGACCGCACCCACCTCTCCTTCGCCACGGAGCGCTTCCTGCTGGCGCAGCTCGGGGCCTTGGCCGACGCGGGAATCCAGGTCGTCTACGCGACGGGCAACCACGATCCCGGCGACTCGGTGCGCGCCGGCGGCCTCGACTGGCCCGCGAACGTCACCGTCATCGAGGACGAAGCGCCGGTCGCGGTCGCGCTCACGGGCCGCGACGGCGACACGGCGGGGTACGTCACCGGTGTGGGGCACGCCACCGGACGCGTCACCACCGACCTCTCCCGACTCCTCCACCCCGTCCCCGACACCCCCCTTCCCCAGATCGCGCTCCTGCACACCCTGGTGACATCAGTCGCCGGCAAGGGTGCGCACCGTCCCTACGCCCCCTCCAATCTCGAGCACCTGCGCGGCGCCGGCTTCCACTACTGGGCCCTCGGACACGTGCACCAGCGCCAGGAACTCTCCACCGACCCCCCGGTCCACTACTGCGGCAACCCGCAGGGGCGCGACCCGCGCGAAACGGGGCCGAAGGGGGGTCTCCTAGTGGACCTGACCGATTCCGGGCACCCCGTGGTCGAGTTCCGGGAGTTTTCGCGGGTGCGGTGGGAGCACCTCACCGTCGGCGACATCGGCGGCGCACAAAACCTGGACGATCTGGTGAGCGAGGTTGCGGCCGCGTGGGAGCGGGCGCGGGCGGGCGACACCGTCGGTGAGGACACCGAGTGGATGGTGGCGGTGGACCTGGCGGGTCCGTCGCCGCTGTGGCGCCATCTGCGCGACCCCGAGGAGCTGGAGACGATCGCCGACGAGACGGCGGTGCGGGTCGGCGCCTTCGGCTGTGAAGTCCGCGCGGGCAGGGTGCATTCTCCCGCGCGGGTGGCCGATCACGCCGGCCGCCAGGACGCCCTGGGCGCGGCGCTGCGCCTCTGCGATGAGGTGCGGGGAGGCGGCGACCGGCTCGGCCTCGCGGACACCGACCTGGCCGGCTACGACGCGGAGCGCGACGGCTCGCTGGAAGCCTACCTCCGCCGCCTGCTCGATGGCGCCCCCGAGGAGATCCTGACCCGGATGCTAAGCTCCGGAGGCGGCCCCGAATGAGGTTCGAGTCCATCCAGGTTGCCCGCTACGGCTGTCTCGCCGACCTCGACACCGGTGACTCGCCACTGCCCTCGATCGTCGTGGTTCTCGGCCCAAATGAGAGCGGAAAGTCAACTTTCTTTGACTTTTTGTCAACTTTACTTTACGGTTTTCGGCCCGCGACCCGTGGCCGCCACCCATTCACACCGTGGACTGGCGGGAATCCCGAGGGGCGAGCCCGCCTCCGCATGGACGACGGCTCGATGCAGGAGATCCACCGGCGCCTGCTGTCGACCGGCCGCGGCCGTCTGACCGTGGACGGCCGGCAAGAGAGCATCGACAACCGTCCGGTCCCCGGTGCGGAGGATGTGAATCGCGTCGTGTTCCGCCAGGTCTACGCGCTGACGCTGTCGGAGCTGGCGGGGCTCGAAAGGGAGAGCTGGGAGCTGGTGCAGGACCGCCTTGTGGGCGCCATGGCCGCGCCCGACCTGCGGTCCGCCCGGATTGTCGCGGCCGAGCTGGAGGCGGAGGCGGCCGGACTCTGGCGACCGGATCGGCGCGGCCGTCCCCGCGCGCGGGTCCTCAGGGGCGAGCTGCGGAAGCTGAACGACCGGTTTCGCGAGGCGCTGGAGCGCGACCGGATGCTGCGGGAGAAGGTGGCCGAGCTGGCCGCGGCGGAGGCCGGGCTTGAAGCCCTTCGCGAGGAGAGGGCGCGGGAACGCGAACGCCGCGGCGTCATGGAGTATCGCCTGCGCCGGCTGCTGCCCGTGCGGCGCGCGCTGAGACGTATCGAGGAGTTGCGCCGGGAGGCGGGGCGGGTGGAGGAGCTGGCCGGGCTGCCGGCCGACCCGGTTGCCGAACTGGAAGAGCTGCGGCGTGCCGCCCGCAGCGCCGAGGAGGAGACGGGCGAAACGGCCGATATCGACGACAGCGAATCGGACGACGCGCGGGCCCGCCTGGCCGAACTGGGCAGCCAGCTGTTCTCGGTCCCGTGGGACGAGATCGACCCGGACCGGATGACGGCCGTTTCCGTGGACGACCTGCGGGACATGGTTAACGCATACCAAGGCAAGCGCGAGCAGCGGAAGATTGCGGAGGAGGGTCTGCGCGAAGAGTCCCTTTCCGGCCTGCGACAGGTGGCGCCGTCGGGCCGCTGGCGGCTGGGGCTGGGGTTGACCGGACTCCTGGCGGGTGGGGGGACGGCAGCGGTGGCGCGCTACTTCCCCGACCTGCTCAGCCCTGTTCCGGCCGTCGAGGCAAGCCCCGCGATCGTCCTTGTGGTGGGTCTCGGGGTCGCCGGGCTCGGCCTGCTCGGCCTGATTCTCTGGCTTGATACCTTGCGTCACCGGCGGAGGTACCGAAAGGCGTTCGAGAGCGCGGAGCGGGGGCGGCGCACCGAACTGATGGGGCTCGAGGAGAGCGAGGACGTGGCAAGGCGCGCGGTCGTGCAGGCCTTGAACGGGCTACCCGTGCGGAGCTCGCTGCTGCGAGCCCCGGGACACGATCTCCCGACCGCCGTCGAACGGCTGGCGGACGCGGTGGCCGACAGGAGCAGGCGGAGCCGCGCCGCCCGGCAGGAGATGGAGCGGATCCAGGACGGCCGGACAAACCGGGAGGCCGAACGTGAGAGGGCGAAGTCGGCGCTGGCCAGCTACGAAGAGCGGATGCGAGGCCTCGGCGACGGCGATGTGGAACGCGGGGCGGAGGTCGCGCGGACTCGCCGCGACGCCTTCGACCGGGCGCGCCAGCTCCGCGCCGAACTCGAGTGGGTGCACCCCGCGCTGGGCGAAATCGAGAACGAAATCCGCGCCGCCGACGAGGCCGGTGAGCAGTGGGAGTCGCTGGCGGAGTCGCTGGATGCCGCCACCGCCCGCCGCGACGAAAGAACCCGGCAGACCGAGGAGCTGCAGGGCGCGATCGGCACCCTGCACTCCGAAGTCCGCCACCTGCAGGAGGGGGATACGGCCGACCGCATGGCGGGCAGGATCAAGACGCTGAAGATGCGGATCCGCGACGCCGAGGAGACTCGAGACCGCGCCTTCGTGCTGGCCCGGCTGGTGCGCGAGGCGGATCGGCGTTTCCGTGACGAGCATCAGCCCGACCTGCTGCTCCGGGCGGCGGCGCACCTGAGATACATCACGCGTGGCCGCTACGACAGGATCGAACTCGGCAGCCAGGGCGACGAATCCCTGTATCTGCGTGGTCCGGCCGCCACCGAACCGCGTCAGGTCGGCCAATCCCTCTCTCAGGGCACCAGGGAACAGGTCTACATGGCGCTCCGCCTCGCGATCGTCGACCACCTGGACGCCGACGGCGAAACCCTCCCCCTCTTCATGGATGAAACGCTGGTGAACTGGGACGCCTGGCGCCGCGACCGGGCCTTCGAGCTGCTGGAGCGCGTGGCGGAGCGCCGGCAGGTCTTCCTCTTCACCTGCCATCCCGCGATGGGGGCCGAGCTGGAGGACCGGGGGGGACGGGTCATCGCTCTGGGGAACGGGTAGCCCGGCCAGGGGTAGGGATTGCACGGGCCAACGATGGTACCTTCAGAACGCGCAGCCTGAGGATCACCGCAGGGGTCCGCGCGGCGTACCGCAAGGCGTACTCGCAGCCACCCGAACCGGAGTCTGTACAGTGAACAATGCCAGGGATCTTCCATGGGCTCGCGGGGTTGGCGGGGGACTGGCGCGGTGCAGTTTCCGCCGGGTTGCGGCGCCGGCGCTGTTGCTCGCCGTCGTCGCGGCGGGATCCGGCAGCGTCAACCGCGCGGGCGCGCAGTGGGTCGAGGAGCCCGGAAACGTGTGGATGGCGCTGGCCATGTACCACCAGGACACGCGTGAACGCTTCGGGGCCGGAGGCGATGTCGAGGCGCTGCTCGCCGAAGGGCACGCCGTTGCGACCTCGTCCTTCCTGACCACGGCCCTGGGCATTGCCGACGGGGTGGACATGTGGAGCCAGCTTTCCTTCCACCGGCTCCGCTACGACGACGCGGCGGCGGACCGCTCGTCCGCCGGCCTCGGCAACCTCAAGCTCTGGTTGCGGGCCGCGCCCCTCAGGTGGCTGGGTTCCTCCGTGCCCTTTGCCGTGCGGGCCGGCCTCAAGGTCCCCCTTGGCGATTTCGAGGATGTGGCCGCAGACGAGATCCCGCTCGGAGACGGACAGCGCGACTGGGAGGTGCTGGCCGAACTGGGACACTCGTTCTGGCCGCGTTCCGTCTACGTTTCCGGGTGGGTCGGCTACCGGTGGCGCGAGGAAAACACCGAGTCGATGAGGGACTTCGGGAACGAGTTGTTCTACTACGCGCAGATCGGGGGACAGCTGGGCCGGGTGGGATACAAGCTGGCCGTCGACGGGTGGAACGGCGCGGCGAGCGGTGCCGACGGGGTCTCAGGCCCGGGTTTCGAGCGAGACCTGGTGCAGGTGCTGCCGACTCTGCTTTATGACGTCGGAGTCGGACAGGTCGAGGCGGGCGTTCGTTTTGCTCTGGGGGGACGAAACGTCACCGCGGGCAGGTCGTTCGTCCTCAAGTATTTCAAGAAGTGGGAGCGGTCCCGGTAGCGCCGTGCCAACCCGGCGCCCCGCCGCTCTCGGTGCACGGGCTTCCGGGGACACCGTGATCATCGCGGTCGCGGACCGGCGGCGCGCAGACGCTCCCGCGCCAGCGTGTAGAACATCTTCGCCCCCACCCGCAGCGACATCCCCAGGCGGCCGGAGATCTTGGAGCGGCCACCGGCGCGCGGAAGGTGCGGTGCATCGACCTCGACGATCACGAGGCGGTGGCGCACGGCACGGAGCTGCATCTGGAGCGTCCAGCCCCAGTCCCGGTCGTCCATGACGAGGCGTTCGAGCGCGCCCATGCGGATCGCGCGAAACGGCGCCAGATCCCGGAAGGACCGCCCGAAGAGGAGACGGGCCGTGACCAGTACGATCCGGTTGCCCCAACGGGCGTGCATGTGCCGATTGCCGGTGCCGCCCCCGGGTCCGACCCGCACGCCGAGCACGAGGTCGGCGCCCCGTGCCAGGGGGTCGAGGACGAGGGGGAGCCGCGCGGCGCTCTCGGGATGATCGGCGTCCAGGAAGACGATGGCGGCGGGGGGGATGGGGAGGTCTGACAGGTGACGGATGCCGGCCAGGCAGGCGGAGCCGTAGCCGCGCCGCGGTTCCCGGACGACGATCGCACCGAGGGCGCGGGCAACGGCAGCCGTGTTGTCAGTCGATCCGTTGTCGGCGACGATTACCGAATGGAGACGGTCGACGGGCAGCGCTTCGAGGACTGCGGGCAGGGCCTGCTCCTCGTCGAGCGCGGGAATGAGTACGGCGGTTCGAGGAAGCAGGTCGCGGCCGGAAGGCTGGCCGGGTCTGGCGGCGATCATTCGTTCTGGTCCCGCCTTCCTCATGGGGCATTTGCGATGTAATGACAAGATTACATAATGTAATGTATAGTATACATCATGGCTCTCCATAGCATCACCAATCAAGATCGGTCGGCGGCGGGTGCGCGTGCAACGGCGATCTCTCCGGTCGCATTCGTCCTCCTGTTCGGCCTGTTCGAGGTCGCGACCCTCGCCGCCTTCGGCTGGCTGGACGGGATCGAACTGCCGCTGCCCCGTCTGCTGTTGCCCGCGGCCGCCTTCCTCTGCTACGTGGCAGCGGGCCTTGGCGCAACCCGTGGACCCGCCGCTCCCCTGGTTCTCCTGTGGGGCGTCGGCATCCTTGCGCGACTTGTTCTCCTGCCCCTCGCCCCCGAACTCTCCGACGACATCTACCGCTACCTCTGGGACGGTCACGTTCTCCTGGAAGGCGTCAATCCCTACGCCCATCCACCCGGGCACGAAGCCCTCGCGTCGATCCGGACCGAGTGGCACGGAGAGATCAACCACCCCCACGTATCGACCATCTATCCGCCGCTGGCGCAGGTGCTGTTCGGACTGGTGAACCTGGCTGGCGGGACCATCCTGGCGGCGAAGCTGATATGGCTCTGCTTCGACCTGGGATGCGCACTGCTGCTGCAGGGGATCGCCGCCCGCACCGGACGGAACCCGGCCAGGGTGCTGGTCTGGTACCTGTGGTCGCCGCTGTTGATCGTGGAGACGGCGTGGAGCGCACACTTCGACGCGGTGGGGCTGTTCTTCTTGACGGCGGTGATCCGGGTGGCGGCCTGGAAGCGCCCCACGGCCCTTGGCGCAGTCCTCGGCCTGGCCGCCCTGGTCAAGTTCGCGCCCGCCGCGGCCCTGCCTCCCCTGGCGCGCCGCTACGGCCTACGCACCCTCGTCGCGTTCATCGCCGTGTGCGCGATTCTCTACCTCCCCTTCACGGGAGCCGGTGTCTCCGCGCTCACCGCGGGTCTTCGCACCTATGCGCGGCACTGGTCGGCCAATGAGGGGGCCTTCTCCCTGGTTCTGCACCTGGCGGGAGATCCCGTCCGGGCCCGGGTGGCCGTTTCCCTGCTGGTGCTGGCGGTCGCCGGATACGCCACCTGGAGGCGATTCTCCGTCGAGCGGGCGCTCTTGTGGATCCTCGGTGCCGGACTGCTGTTGTCGCCCACCGTTCACCCCTGGTACGTCCTCTGGGTCCTCCCGATGGCCGCGCTGCGGGGCCATGCTCCCTTCCTCCTCGCGGGCGGCCTCGCCTTCCTCGGCTACTGGGGACTTGCCGGCTACGAGGCCACCGGGGTCTGGCCGCAACCCGGCTGGAACCGCGCGACCATGTGGCTGCCGGTGTGGGGACTGATCCTCTGGCGCCTCGCCCCGTCGCGCACCACCACCCCCGACCCCGAGCGAGAGGAACCCGGCCGCGAAGAGGGCCACGAAGGGGAGTGAGGCCCAGAACCCGGCCGAAAGCGCGACCACGCCCGTCAGAACCATGTACGCGCCCGCAGCGATCCCAACTGCGCGCCCGCGCGCTGCCCCCCGCGCCGGCGGGTCATCCCGCGGTCGGCGGCCCTCACCGGTCTTCGGAGTACGCTCGAACGGGTCCCGGACGCGCCGGAATCCGCGGAACACCGACCGGGTGAGCAGCGCGGAGAGTCCCGCGCCAAGGACCAGCGCGCCGGTGGCCCGCCAGGTCGCCCTTCCCCAGGGGCGGCCCCGTCGCCTCGCCGCAGTCAGGTAGTAGGCGATGAAGGGGCCGGCCGCACCGGCGAAGAGGGCCAGGTCGAGCCACCAGAGCGCGTCCATCCCCAGCTCGCGCCTGGCAAACGCGGCCGGCACGACCAGCAGCGCGAGCGCAAAGGTCAGGGGGTAGGCGAACTGGCCGCACAGATGCACGACGCCCTCGAGCTTGACCACCGGACGAAGAGAGCTGCCGAGCACGCGGGGAAGCAGCTTGCGCGCCGCCTGAACACCGCCCTGGGCCCAGCGCCTCTGCTGCACCAGGAGCGCGGCGGGTGTGCGCGGGAGCTCGGCCGGGACGCCCACCTCGTCGCGCAGGACGAAGCGCCAGCCCGCCATCTGCGACCGGTAGCTGATGTCGAGGTCCTCGATCAGCGTGTCGTGATGCCATCCGCCCGCTTCCTCGAGTGCCTTTCGGCGCCACAGCCCCGCCGTTCCGTTGAACTTGAAGAGCCGGCCGCCACGATACCGTCCCCTCTGCTCCACCAGGAAGTGGCCGTCGAGCAGCAGCGCCTGGGCGCGGGTCAGCCACGATTCGTCCTCGTTGAGGTGGTCCCAGCGCGCCTGAACCATGCCGACACGGGGATCGTCCATCGACGGAAGCAGGTCTTCGAGGAGCCCGGGCGGGGGGACGAAATCGGCGTCGAGGATGAGGATTTGGTCGCCGGTCGCCGATTTGAGACCCGCGGCGAGGGCACCCGCCTTGTAGCCGTGGCGGTCGGTGCGGTGGAGGACGGTGATGTCGACGCCTTCTTCCCGCCATTCGCGGGCGCGCCGCCGGGCAAGGGCGGTGGTGTCGTCGGTGGAGTCGTCGAGGACCTGGATCTGGAGGAGGTGGCGGGGGTGGGAGAGGCGGCAGGTGGTGTCTATGAGACGCTCGATGACGTGCTTCTCGTTGTAGACGGGGAGCTGGACGGTGACGCGGGGGAGGTG
>VXOC01000207.1 GCA_009840215.1 Gemmatimonadota bacterium
GCCCCACCCCCCGGAACTCCCGCCCGGCCACCTTCCGCGCGAAGGCATCCACCGGGCCGCGCACCACGTCGTCACGCACCACCTCGACGCGGCGGACGACCCTGCCCGGCAGGATCGCGTTCAGCCCCCGCGCGATGGTCTCGGCCTCGGGGAGCTCGGGCATGCTACTCCAGCGCGACCGCGGTGCCGCTGGTGGTCACCATCAGCATTCCGTTCCCCGAGCCGAGCACCTCGTAGTCCAGGTCGACGCCGATGACCGCGTCGGCGCCGCGCGCCCGCGCCTCGTTGGACATCTCGCGCAGGGCCTCCTCGCGCGCCTCGCGCAGACTGGTCTCGTACGCCTTCGAGCGCCCGCCCACGAAGTCACGGAACCCCGCCATGATGTCCTTGAAGACGTTGGCCCCGATGATCGCTTCTCCCGTCACGATCCCCAGGTATTCGCGGACCCTGCGGCCCTCCAGTGTCGGTGTGGTTGCAATGACCATGATCTCCCTGTTTCTCCTGAGTGTCCTGTTGTCCTTCGGTAGTGAGTTCTGGCCAGAAAATCTAGTCAGAATATTGACTAACTGCTCCGCCGCTCCTCCTCGCGCCAGCCGATGTCGCGGCGGAAATACCTGCCCTTGAATGCGATCGTCTCCGCCGCCCCCCGGCTCGCCTCGCACGCGCTGACGAAATCCGGCGCCACGGCGGTCACCGCCAGCACCCGTCCCCCGCAGGTCACCAGCCGGCCATCCTCCAGCGCCGTTCCGGCGTGGAAGACATGCACACCGTCCCCCATCTTCGGAATGGACACCGGCGCGCCCCTCCCGTACGCCCCCGGATACCCGGACGCGGCCAGCACGGTGGTCACGGCCGCCGCATCCGCGAAGACCGGCTCGTGCGCGGCCAGCCCCCCGCCCCCCGCCACCGCCATCATCGGCTCCAGCAGCGAAGATGTCAGCAGCGGCAGCACCGCCTGCGTCTCCGGGTCGCCGAAGCGGCAGTTGAACTCGACCACCTTCGGCCCTTCGTCCGTGATCATCAATCCGGCATACAGCAGCCCCCGGAAGGGACACCCCGCCTCTCCGAGCGCCCTCAACACCGGCGCCACCACCGCATCCTCCACCTCCGCCATCAGCGCGGCGGTGACGAACCCCACCGGCGCATACGCGCCCATCCCCCCGGTATTCGGCCCCGTGTCACCCTCGCCGATCCGCTTGTGGTCCTGCGAGGGCAGCAGCGTGACGTAGTCCTCGCCGTCAGCGATGCAGAAGACCGAAAGCTCCTCGCCCTCCATGAACTCCTCGATCACGACGCGCCTCCCCGCCTCCCCGAAAGCCCCTCCGAGCATCTCGCGCGCGGTCCGCACCGCCTCGGGCACGGTCGCGCACACCACCGCCCCCTTTCCTGCGGCCAGACCCGACGCCTTGACTACCACCGGCGCCCCCCACGCCTCGATGCAGGCGGCCGCCCGGTCCGCATCCGCATGCACCTCGTACCCCGCCGTCGGCACCCCCCCGCCCGCCATCAGGTCCTTCGCGAAGGCCTTGCTGGACTCGATCCGCGCAGCCGCGGCCGACGGCCCGAACACGGGAACGCCGCGCTCCTCCAGCCGGTCGGCCACGCCCGCCGCCAACGGCCCCTCGGGCCCGATCACGGCCAGGTCGATGCGCTCCGCTGCCGCCCACGCCGAAAGCGCCCCCGCGTCTCCCGGCGCGATGTCCACGCCCGTACACTCGCCCGCCATCCCCCCATTCGGCCTGGTCACGTAGAAGACCGCGTCCGGCGCGTCCCGCCGGAGCTTCCAGAGCAGCGTGTGCTCCCGCCCCCCGTTGCCCGCGATCAGAATGCGCATCGGCTGGCAGCCGTCACTTCCGGAAAGAGTCCATGAAGCTGCCGCCCACACGCTTGGCCGCATCGGCCATCTGGTCCATGAAGTCCTTCGCACCCTCCCTGTAGGCGCCCGCCGCCTCGGACAGGTCTTCGGCGTAGGCCGGGTCGGGGTCGCCGCGGCGCTGGTACTCGCCCCTGATGACGCGGTCGTACTCGCCCGCCTCGATCCAGGCCCGAACCTCGGAGAGCCGCAGCACCCAGAAGGGGTGGGTCTGACCGAGCAGGTTCAGGACCTTGAAGACCTGGTCGGCGACGTCTCCGGTCTCGCGGTAGGCCTCGGCCTGGCGGATGAACTCCGGCAGCGAGGTCTCATCGTCCTCGCCGCCCCCCGCCATCTTGAGCATCGACGACATGACGACCTCCGGATCCTGGATCGCGAGCAGTCCCGCCCGGTCCGCCGACAGCTCGCTCTTGCGATTCCATTCCAGCAGCCCGACGAGAATCGCGCGGGCGGCGAGCCCCACGATCGGGAAGCCCAGTTGGGAGAGCTGGATCAGAAGTTGCGTCATCGTCTTGTAGAGGACGTGGTCGCTCATGACGTGGCCGACTTCGTGACCCAGCACGTAGGAGACCTGCTCGTCGGTGAGGAGGACGAGCGAGCCCGAATTCAGGATGATGAACGGCTCCTTCATCCCGTAGGCGCCGGCGTTCACGACCGGATTCTGCGAGACGAAGAGCGGGTAGCGCGTGGGCGCGTCAAGGGTGTCGCAGACCTCGCAGTAGAGCTCCCAGATGCGCGGGAACTGGTTGGGCCCGACCTGCACCGCGTTTGCCTGGAAGGCGAGGCGGATGGGTTTTTCGCCGAAGAAGCCGAAGAGGGCGCGCAAGACCTGGTCGAACATGGGGAGCTTGCGGAGGGCGGCGAGTGCGGCGCGGTCGGCCGGGTGCTCCCAGACCCTCGACGAGATGTCGGTGAGGATGCGCCTCGTACCGGTGTCGCTGCCGTCGCCGCTCCCGGAGCCGTTGCCGTAGTCGTAGTCGAAATCGTAGTCGGTCATGTCTATTCCCTCGTGCTGAATGCGTGTCTTGAAGCGGGCCGCCGGCCGCGGCTTCCCATACGAAGGGCCCGGGTCAGGTCTTCCACCAGGTCGCCGGCGTCCTCGATGCCCGCGGAAAGGCGCACCAGGCCGTCCGTGACGCCCATGCGGCGCCGTTCGGGCTCGGGAACCGAGGCGTGGGTCATGAGCGACGGGATGCAGATCATCGACTCGACGCCGCCCAGGCTCTCGGCGAGGCGGAAGATGCGGGTTCCCTCGGCCAGCCGCCGCGCGTCGTCCTCGGACAGTTCCGCCGAGACCATGCCGGTGAAGCCCGTCATCTGGCGGGTGGCCAGGGCGTGCTCCGGGTGGGAGGGAAGGCCGGGGTAGTGGACGGCGCGGACCGCGGGGTGGGACTGCAGGAACTCGGCGATGCGCTTGCCGTTTTCGTTGTGGCGGGCCATGCGCAGGTGCAGGGTCTTCGTGCCGCGCAGCGTGAGCCAGGAATCCATGGGACCCGGGATCGGCCCGGTGGACTTGCGCACGAAGTGGATCTCGGCGGCGAGGGCGTCGTCGTCGAGGACGATGATGCCTCCGAGCACATCCGAGTGGCCGTTCAGGTACTTGGTGGTCGAGTGTACGACCACGTCGGCGCCCAGTGCGAGCGGCTTCTGGTTGTACGGAGACGCGAAGGTGTTGTCGACGCACAGGATGGCGCCGGCGGCGTGCGCGATGTCGGCGGCCGCGGCGATATCGGTGATCCGCATGAGCGGATTGGTGGGCGTCTCCAGGTGGACCATCCGGGTCGCGCCGGGACGGATGGCGCCCTGGAGTGCGGCGGGGTTGCGGGAGTCGACCAGCGTGACCTCGATGCCGAGCCGGTCGAGCACCTGGGTGAACATGCGCGTGGTGCCCCCGTAGAGGTTCTCCTCGCTCACGATGTGGCCGCCCGCGGCGACCACCTTGGCCAGGCACTCGATGGCGGCGAGGCCGCTCGAAAAGGCGATGCCGTGGGCACCCCCCTCCAGCGACGCGATGTTGGCTTCGGACGCCTCGCGCGTGGGGTTCTGCAGCCGCGCGTACTCGTAGCCCCTGTGGCGGCCGAGCCCTTCCTGCACGTAGGTGGAGGTCTGGAAGACCGGGGTGGTGATCGCGCCCGTCACGGCCTCGGGGGACTGGCCCGCGTGAACGCAACGGGTGTCGAATCGGTCCGTCGGGTCGGACAAGCGGCTGTCTCCGGGGGGGTTGGGTGGAAGGGTGGGCGGGCGCGGGGGACGTATGAATCTAGCAGTGCGTGGATGAATCCGCGCAGGTGGAGGGGGGAGTTTTCCGGCGGCGTGGCAGCGTGTTGGAGGGTGGGGGCGTGTGGTTTGCAACGACTGCAGTGAGGTTGGCGGTCCAATGGGCAGGTGGACAGACCAAGTTCCGAGGGATTCAAGCAGAAGAGGGGAAGCAATGAGGAGCATCAGCGTTTTCTTCGTCGTGGCGGCCGCCCTTGCACCGACGGCCGGTGCCGCGAGCCAGGAGACCGAGGGCCCGACCGGAATCCGCACCCTGATCCGGGACAGCGCGGGCACCCGCATCATCGAGAACGCCCGCCCGCCGGAGGGGTCGCGCCTGGACTGGCGGCTGGGGCCGGAGCCGCTGGTGTCGATCGGGCGGATGGAGGGCGGGGAGCCCTACCTGTTTCACCGGGTCTTCGGTGCCACGCTGCTCTCCGATGGGCGGATCGTGGTCGGGGACGACGGGCCCAAGGAGTTGCGCGTCTTCGATCGGAATGGAGAATACCTCGAGACCTGGGGAGGACAGGGGGAGGGGCCGGGAGAGTTCGGCGGCGCCCAGCTCTGGGGAATGGAAAGGCTGGCGGGGGACTCGATCCTCGTGTGGCACTTCTGGTACCCGGAACTGACCGTGTTCGGGCCGAACGGCGAATTCGTGCGACGATTCATCCCGGAGAGGAGCAGGTGGGACAATTGGGATCGGCGCAGTCACCTGTGGCCGCTCAGCGTGTCGCGCGGCGGCCTGATCCTGGCTGGTCAGGACGACGTCTACTTCGACCCTGCGGAGGTGGAAGTCTGGGACGCGGGGGGCAGGCTTCGCGGTTCGCTGGGCGCACACCCCGCCAGGGAATCGAGCCGCGCCGGGGACGAGGATGGCGGGCCTCTGATGTTCGGCGACTACGTGTACCGGCGAGCCTGGGGCGATCTGTTCATCATCAGTTCAAACCGCCGGTACGAAATCAAAGCATTTGCGGTGGACGGCTCGCTGGCCCGGATCGTCCGCATGGAACACGTGCCGCGCGAGCCCGCCGAGGTCCATATCGAGGCGTACATCGGCGAGAGGCTGTCCCGGATTCCGAGTGAGCGCACGGATCGACTGGCGGAGCGGCGACGGGAGTTGCGCTCCATGCCGGTTGCCGAACACCTGCCCGCCTTCGCCGCCGTCCGGGGCGACGACGCCCTGGGCTACCTCTGGGTCTTCGAATACGAGGCGCCGGGAGAGGAGACCGCCGGCACGCTCTTCAACATCTTCGATTCCGAGGGCCGGGTGCTCGGGTACTTCGAGATCCCGGAGGGGATGGCGATCATGGAGATCGGGGCGGATTACGTGCTGGCCCGGGTCGAGAACGATCTCGGGGTGCACTCGGTGCAGTTGCTGCCGTTCGAGCGGGGGAGCAGGTAACGGAGTATGGGTGATATGGGCGCCGTGGCCCATATCACCCATGTTGGCTGGGGATCACGATTTCCCGCTCCCGGCCCGCGAACCTTCCCGGCGCGGCACGTCCGGGATCACGGCGGGATAACCCGCACGATTCGCCCGTTCCGGTCGACGACGACGATCGGATTCCCGAGGATGTCGTTGCCCAGGTCGATCGCGTTTTCCCGGATCGATGCAGCACCCGCCGCATCGGGCAGGCGATATGCGTCGGCCAGCCCGGCGTCGACCGTGTAGCCGAGGTCGGCGAGCGACTGGATTGTAATCGCACTCATCGGGGGGGAGTCCCGCAGCCAGCCGATCATGAGCTCGTTTCCGAAGACCGAGGCCCGCCAATGCGAGTTGTGGGTACCCGGTCCCCCCGTATTCTCTACCGGCACCTTGGCACCGCCCGTGTAACCGTCGCCGCCGGCTGCGTCGAAGGCACCGGTCGCCAGGCGGCCCGTGAAGTGGGTGTCCGCGGCATCGGATTGCGAGGACGGGTTGCGGAGGAGGCCGTGGTGTCCCCACAGCGTCCCGATACCGAGCACGTGGCCCATCTCGTGCAGGATGAGGGGTTCCAGCCGGCCATCCCGTTCCACTCTCTCGAGGTCCGCCTCGTCGAACTCCATTACTCCGAAAATCGGCAGCAGGTTCTCGAGGCGCACCCAGCACGGACCCGCCCGGCCCAGGATCCCGCCGGGTCCATCGATGTCGACGACGGCCGCCACGATCATCAGATCGTCGATGGTCCCGACGGACTGGGCGTAGTCGCCCCCGCAGTCGATGGAGCCGCCGGTCTGATGGTCGGTCAGTTCCGATTCGGCCAGAACGGCCATCCACCCCTGTGCCGCCTCGCGGAAAGCCCGTTCCTGGGTGGAGGTCACCGCGGTGGCGAACACCAGGTCGATGTCGAACGACCCGGACTCACGATCCGCCACCGTCACCGGGAACGTCTGGGTCGCGGTCAGGCCGCCCGGGTCCCGCGCGGTGATCGTGATCGTCGCACCGCCGTTGGCGTGCCCCGTGACGGTCACCGTGGATCCCGAAACCGAGACCGTGGCGACGCCCGTGTTGGACGACGTTGCCGTGTAGGTGAGGGGGTCGCCGTCCGGGTCGGTGAAGTATTGGGATACGTTGATCGCAAGCGACGCGTTGGGGTTCAACGTCTGGGCCGGGATGGTGCCCACCGGCCGCGGCGCGCGGTTTGGTTGCCGAACGGTGACGTCGGCAAGCTGGGTCGCGGTCAGTCCTTCCGGATCCCGCGCGGTGATCGTGATCGTCGCACCGCCGTTGGCGTGCCCCGTGACGGTCACCGTGGATCCCGAAACCGAGACCGTGGCGACGCCCGTGTTGGACGACGTTGCCGTGTAGGTGAGGGGGTCGCCGTCCGGGTCGGTGAAGTATTGGGATACGTTGATCGCAAGCGACGCGTTGGGGTTCAACGTCTGGGCCGGGATGGTGCCCACCGGCCGCGGCGCGCGGTTCGGTTGCCGAACGGTGACCCCGGCAAGCTGGGTCGCGGTCAGTCCTTCCGGATCCCGGGCGGTGATCGTGATCGTCGCACTGCCGGGTGCAACCGCCCTGATCGTCACGGTCGATCCCAGGACCGTGACCGTGGCCACGCTCGTGTTGGACGACGTCGCCGAGTAGGTGAGGGCATCTCCGTCCGGATCGGTGAAGTACTGGGACACGTTGATCGAGCGCGTCGCGTTGGGGTCCAACGTCTGGGCCGGGATGGCGCCCACCGGTTGCGGCGCGCGGTTTGGTTGCTGAACGGTGACGGTGGCACGCTGGGACGCGGTCAGTCCCTCCGGATCCCGGGCGGTGATCGTGATCGTCGCGCGGCCGGCGGTACGCGCCGTGATGGTCAGGGTCGAGCCCGAAACCGAGACCCTGGCCACGTTCGTTCTCGACGAACTTGCCGTGTAGGTGAGGTCGTCGCCGTCGGGGTCCGTGAAGTAGGAGGACAGGTCCACGGTGAGCTCTTCGCCGACGTCGATGGTCTCGTCCGGAATCGTGCCCACCGGCTCGGGTCGCCGGTTGGGGACTGTGGACTCGAAGGTCTGCGTGGCCGAGAGACCCTCCGAATCCGTGGCCGTGATCGTGATATCGGCCGAGCCCCTGGCGACGGCGGTGATCGTCACTGTCGATCCCGAAACCGAGACCGTGGCCACCCTCGTGTTCGACGACCTGGCGGTGTAGCTGAGCGGGTCTCCGTCCGGATCCGTGAAATACGACGACAGGTCGACCGTGACCGGGTCACCCACCTCGACGGTCTCGTCCGGGATCGTGCCCACCGGCTCGGGTGAGCGGTTGGGGACCGCGGACTCGAAGGCCTGCGTGGCCGAGAGGCCCTCGTTGTCCGTGGCGGTTGTCGTGATACTGGCCGTGCCCTTGGCGATGGCCGTGATCGTCACGACCGAACCCGAAACCGAGACCCTGGCAACGCTGGTGTTCGAGGATCTGGCCGTATAGGTGAGCGGGTCTCCGTCCGGGTCCGTGAAGTAGGGGGAAAGGTCGACCGTGATCGGCTCGCCGACCTCGACGGTCTCGTCGGGAATCGTACCCTCCGGCTCGGGTGACCGGTTGGGGACCATGGACTCGAAGGTCTGCGTGGCCGAGAGACCCTCCGAATCCGTGGCCGTCGTCGTCACGTTGGCCGTGCCCTTGGCGACGGCCGTGATCGTCACGACCGAGCCCGAAACCGAGACCCTGGCCACCCTCCTGTTCGACGATCTGGCCGTGTAGCGGAGAGCGTCGCCGTCCGGGTCCGTGAAGTAGGGTGAAAGGTCGACCGTGACCGGATCACCGACCTCGACGGTCTCGTCCGGAATCGTGCCCACCGGCTCGGGCGAGCGGTTGGGGACCATCGACAGGAAGGTCTGAGTGGCCGACAGGCCGCCCGGATCCGTCGCGGTAACGGTTACGGTCGTCGTCCCCTTGGCAAGCGCGGTCACCCTCACCGTGCTGCCCGCTGACAAGACCGTGGCCACCGCCGGATTCGACGACGTGGCGCTGTAGGTCAGTGCTTCCCCGTCCGGCTCGGCGAAGTAGGAGGAAACATCCACCGACTCCGTCCGGCCGACCTGAACCGTGATCGAGCCGATAGTGCCGCGTGGCATGGGCGGACGGTTCGGCACCATGACCGGGAGAATCTGCTGGCCCTGCAGGCCGCCCGGATCGGAGGCCGTGACCGTCACGGACGCATCCCCGGGCGCGACCGCGCTGACGGTGACGGTCGTGCCCGCTATGGACACCGTGGCCACGCCCGGATTCGACGACATCGCCGAATAGGCCAGCATGTCCCCGTTCGGATCGTTGAAGCAGGCGGTGACCGTGGCTTGCTCCCCTGCGTTGACGGTCAGCCGTGGTGCAGGACCGCAGGCAGTGGGCGGCTGCGGGTTTTCGCATGCCACCACACCGAGGACGATCAGCGCTGCCGTCGTGGCCCCTGGCCGATGACGGCGCCCGGCTCCAGATCCAGTCATATCACATTATAAGCTTCCGTTCTTCAATCGCTGCCGGAAGGCGGCTCGCGCCGCGCGGCCTTCGGAACCTCGACCGTAGTGCGAATGACCCCCTTCACTCGGGCCTGCGGCAACTCCTTGCCCCCGGACACGATCAGTTCTCCGGTCCCCTCGATGACAGGCCCGCCCGCAGCCGATTCCGCGTTGCTCGAGGAAAGGACGACAACCCTGACGGACTGGGAGCAATTGTCATTCTCGTTGGTCTCGTTGTCCACGACGTCCACGCAGAAGCCAACGTATACGGTCACGGCAGATCCGGAGGTGTTCGTGAACCTGATATTGCCCGTAGCGTTTCTCTCTTCCGACGGATCGAGAGGGGGCACTGTCGAGGTGGTACCGAACTGCGTGTCGCTGGTTGAGATGGTGGCGTCCGTGGACCAGAACAGCCTCAGGGTGGTCGACGACGAGACACCGGTTCCATTGTTCACCAGTGTGTCCGTGATCGTGAAAGTCGTTCCGGACGAAACCGTCACGTTCCTGGGTGAAATCCCCTTGAACCTCAGGTTGGGCGAGCCCGAGGAGGAAATCGTCACCTGGACGGATGGGGAGCAGTTGTTGCTGGTGTCGGACTCGCCGGCAACCGGATCGAGGCACGCTCCAACGTAGATTACTCCCGGGGAGGCATTGCTGTGCAATGTGATGTCGTATGTGACAGTCCGGATGCTTCCGGCCGCGAGAGCTGCAAACGCGTCGTCGTCGAACTCACGGTCACTGGTGGAGATCGTCGCGTTGTCCGATTCGTAGAAACGCATCGTTGTGGCGGCCGCTGCGGCGTCACCGCTGTTGCGGATCGTGAACCTCACCGAAAAGGTGCCGCCCGGTGCCGCGGTCACCGATCTCGGCGTGACGTTCGTGAACTCCAGGTCGGGTGCGGCGGACGATACTACGTGCACTGAAGCCTGCTGCCTGGCAGTCAGTCCGCCCGGATCCCGGGCGGTGATCGTGATCGTCGCGCGGCCGGTGGCAACCGCCCTGATCGTCACGGTCGAACCCGAAACCGAGACCGTGGCCACGGTCGTGTTGGACGATGTCGCCGTGTAGGTGAGGGCATCCCCGTCCGGATCGGTGAAATACTGGGATGCACTGATCGAGCGCGTCCCGCCGGGATTCAGCGTCTGGGCGGGGATTGAGCCCACCGGACGCGGCGCGCGGTTCGGTTGCTGGACGGTGACGCTGACAACCTGGGTCGCGGTCAGTCCGTCCGGATCCCGGGCGGTGATCGTGATCGTCGCGCTGCCGGTCGCGACCGCCCTGATCGTTACGGCCGATCCCAGGACCGTGACCGTGGCCACGCTCGTGTTGGACGACGTCGCCGAGTAGGTGAGGGCATCTCCGTCCGGATCGGTGAAGTACTGTGCCACACCGATCGAGCGCGTCCCGCCCGTGTTCAACGTCTGGGCGGGTATGGTGCCCACCGGCTGCGGCGCGCGGTTTCCCTGCTCAACGGTGACGCGGACACGCTGGGTCGCGGTCAGTCCGCCCGGATCCCGGGCGGTGACCGTGATCGTCGCGCGGCCGGTGGCACGCGCCGTGATGGTCAGGGTCGATCCCGAGACCGACACCCTGGCCACGTTCGTGTTCGACGACCTGGCCGTGTAGGTGAGGTCGTCGCCGTCCGGGTCGGTGAAGTAGGACGACAGGTCCACCGTGGCCTCGTCGTCGACCTCCACGGTCTCGTCCGGAATCGTGCCCACCGGCTCGGGTTGCCGGTTGGGGACTGCGGACTCGAAGGTCTGCGTGGCCGAGAGACCTTCCGAATCCGTGGCCGTTGCCGTGAGATCGGCCGTGCCCCTGGCGACGGCGGTGATCGTCACGACCGATCCCGAAACCGAGACCGTGGCCACCCTCGTGTTCGACGACCTGGCCGTGTAGGTGAGGTCGTCGCCGTCCGGGTCCGTGAAGTAGGGCGAGAGGTCGACCGTGACCGGGTCACCGACCTCGACGGTCTCGTCAGGGATCGTGCCCTCCGGCTCGGGTGAGCGGTTGGGGACCGTGGACTCGAAGGCCTGCGTGGCCGAGAGACCTTCGTCGTCCGTGGCTGTCACCGTGACATCGGCCGTGCCTTTGGCGATGGCCGTGATCGTCACGGTCGAGCCCGATACCGATACCCTGGCCACCCTCGTATTCGACGATCTGGCCGTGTAGGTGAGCGGGTCTCCGTCCGGGTCCGTGAAGTAGGCGGAAAGGTCGACCGTGACCGGATCGCCGACTTCCACGGTCTCGTCCGGGATTGTACCCGCCGGCTCGGGTGACCGGTTGGGGACCATGGACTCGAATGACTGCGTGGCCGAGAGCCCTTCCGAATCCGTGGCCGTTATCGTGACGTCGGCCGTGCCCTTGGAGATGGCCGTGATCGTCACGACCGATCCTGAAACCGTGACCCTCGCCACGTTCCTGTCCGACGACCTGGCCGTGTAGGTGAGCGGGTCGCCGTCCGGATCCGTGAAGTAGGGCGAAAGGTCGACCGTGATCGGATCACCGACGTCGACGGTCTCGTCCGGAATCGTGCCCACCGGCTCGGGTGAGCGGTTGGGGACGATGGATGCGAAGGCCTGCATAGCCGAGAGACCGCCCGGGTCCGTCGCGGTAACGCTTACGGTCGTCGAACCCTTGGCGAGCGCGGTCACCCTCACCGCGCTCCCCGACACCGAGACCGTGGCCACCGCGGGATTCGACGACGTGGCGCTGTAGGTCAGTGCTTCTCCGTCCGGCTCGGTGAAGTAGGAGGCGACGTCCACCGACTCCGTCTCGCCGGCCTGAACCGTGATCGAGGAGATGGTGCCTCTGGGCAGGGGCGGCCGGTTCGGGACCATGACCTGGAAGCTCTGCTGGCCCTGCAGGCCGCCCACATCGGAGGCCGTGACCGTTACGGATGCGTTTCCCGGAGCGACTGCGGTGACGGTGACGGTGGTGCCCGATATGGACGCGGTGGCCACGCTCGTATTCGCGGACGAGACCGAAAAGGTCAGCATGTCCCCGTTTGGATCGTTGAAGCAGGCGGTGACCGTGGCCTGCTCGCCTGCGTTGATGGTCAGCTGTGGAATGGCACCACAGGCCGCAGGGGGTTGCGGATCTTCGCAGGCGGCCAGCCACACGACCAGGATCGACGCAAAAACGCAGCGTCCCAGCCGGCCGGCAACTCCGGCTACCATGGGTCTGTTGAACATTCCTTCGTGGCTCCCTTCAGGTGATTGGTGCGAATACGACCCATCGAATTGCGATCGATTGGCGACAAAATGGATCAATACGGCGTCAGAATGGAGACACAACACCCTGACTGGCAACCCTTTGGCCGACTTTCGCGGGTTGCGTGGGGGAGGGTTGAAGCTCGTCCGACCCCGGCTGGCAGCCGTCATTCTTTGTCCCGTCATCCCTCTGCGCTAGCTTTTGCGGGAACTTCCACCCGACGCGGTCCGTCCCGTTTCCCGTAAACTGCACCCCGCCCCACACCATGCCGATCCGTCTCCCGTCCGACCTGATGGTCAGCGTTTCCGGGTTCCGGGGCCGGGTCGGAGAGAGCGTGACCCCGGAGTTGTTTGCGGGCCTGGCGGCCGCGTACGGCTCTTTCCTGCGTGAGGAGGGTGACGGTGACCAGGTCGTCGTCGGACGGGATTCGCGCACCTCGGGGCCGATGCTGACCCGGGCCGTGGTCGCCGGCCTGCTCTCCGTCGGGTGCAGGGTGACCGAACTCGGAATCGTCCCCACGCCCACGCTGATGCTGGCCGTGCGCGATACCGGCGCGGCCGGGGGCCTCGGGGTGACCGCGAGCCACAACCCGGCCGAGTGGAACGCGCTCAAGTTTGCCGTGAAGGGCGGGACGTTTCTGCCCCCCGACCGCATGGCACGCTTCCAGGCCCTGGTGCGGGAAAGGGACTCCATCCGCGCCCCGTGGGACCGCATCGCCACGCCCACCCGGGACGATTCCCGGGTAAGCCGCCACCTCGAACGCATCCTCGACCTCCCCTTCCTGGACACGGCGCGGATCCGTGCCCAGAGCATCAGCGTCGCGCTGGACTGCGTGAATGGGGCGGGGGGCGTGATCATGCCGGAGCTGCTCGCGCGGCTGGGCTGCGAGGTGCACGGCATGGGGCTCGAGCCGAACGGGCGATTCCCGCGCGACCCGGAGCCCACGGCCGCCAACCTGCGCGGACTGGGCGGTCTCGTCATGGCCACCGGGGCGCGGATCGGCCTCGCCGTGGATCCGGATGCCGACCGTCTGTCGCTGGTGGACGAACGGGGCTGTCCGCTGGGCGAGGATCTGACACTCGCGCTGGCGGCGGACGTCGTGCTCGCGCGCCAGCCGGGCAGCGTGGCCACGAACCTGTCGACCAGCCGCGTGCTCGATGACGTGGCGGCGAAGCACGGTTGCAGCGTGGTGCGCGCGCCGGTGGGCGAGATCAACGTGGTCGTGCGGATGAAGGCGGAGGGGGCGGTGG
>VXOC01000155.1 GCA_009840215.1 Gemmatimonadota bacterium
CCTTCATCCCCCTCCGCCTCCTCATCCTCGGCATTCTCGACCGGCCTCCGCTCCTGCAATCCCAGGAAGATCGTGTTCCCGTCCTCGGACCAAGACGGCCGCCGGTACTCGACCACCCGCACCCCGGCGGGCACCATCGTGCCCTCGTCCTCGCGCGGATCCAGCACGAAGGCGCGGGAGTCATCGTCGTCCAGATCGCGCCACGCCATGACGACGTGCGCGGTGTCCTCGTGCTCCTCGTCGCTGTAGGTCTTGAGCACGACCAGGTCGGCCTCGTCCTCGCGCCACGCGAGGTGCCGGTAGGTGGCCTCGTCGGCGTCCAGCGTCCGCATCTGGCCGGTCAGCGCGTTGTAGAGGCTGACGCCGTTGCCCATCTGGTCTTCGGTGTCCATCGTCATGGCGATCAGGTGTCCCTCGTCCTGCCACGCCATCTGGGCGACGTTGCCCAGCGTGATGGTGCGCCTGCCCGTGGTCATGTCGCGCACGAGCACGTCCACGCCGTTGCTCTCCCTGCCCTCGGGCTTGTAGAGGCGGAGCGTCATGTAGAGCCCGTCGTCGGAGAAGGAGAACGACTGGATGTCGTCGATGGTCTCCTGCTCACCGGTCGTCAGGTTCAGCAGGCCGAGCTTGTTCTTCACGGTCTGCCGCGCCTCCTGCATGCGCTCGCGCTCGTCCGGAGACACCCCGATCGAGTAGGCCAGCCAGCGGTTGTCCGAGCTGAATACGGGGCGCGTGGCGAAGGGGACCACCACCACCGAATCGGAGTCGGTGGCGTGGATGCGGAGTTCACCCTCCCGGTTGACGCGGTTGATCCCGACCGCCAGCCAGCGGCCGTCCGGCGAGAGCGTCCCGCCTCCCAGGCTTTCCCACTGACCGTAGTCGTCGGCAGTGAGGGTGGGCTTCTCCTGGGCTTGCAGGGCGGGGGGCTGGAGGAGGGTGGCGATCAGTGCGATCGCGAGAAGGGGAAGGGCGGCGAGTGCGGTGCGGAAGGGCGACCGTTGGGGCTTCATGATTCCACCTCTGGTTCGTGGAGCGTGAGGAATTGTCGGCTGATATCACTTCGATATCGTTCCGGTATCATCGGCGGCGGCTTTTGGCTCTGCGGGATTTCGGGTAACTTTCCGTAGCGTAGGGCCGCGCCGACGGTTTGCCGGGAACCCAACGTAAGTGAGGACTTGCTCTTGAGAAAGACCGTCGAGGTCGACATCGGTGGTGTGCGGGTGGGCGGGGGGAATCCCGTCGTGGTGCAGTCGATGACCAACACCGACACCGCCGACCCGGCCGCCACCGCCGCCCAGGTCAAGGCGCTGGCCGACGCGGGCAGCGAGATCGTGCGCGTCACGGTTAACAACAAGTACGCCGCCGCCGCCGTCCCCGAACTCTTCGACCGCCTCGCCGACCTGGGCTGCACGGTGCCGATCGTCGGCGATTTCCACTACAACGGCCACATCCTGCTGCGCGACTTCCCGCGCGCGGCCGCGCTCCTCGACAAGTACCGGATCAACCCCGGCAACGTGGGGACCAGCCGGCGCGACGAGAACTTCCAGGCGATCATCCGGATCGCGATCGAGAACGGGAAAGCGGTGCGCATCGGGGTGAACTGGGGGTCGCTCGACCAGCGCCTGCTCACGCGGATGATGGACGAGAACGGGCGCCGCGAGACCCCGAAGGACGCGGGCCAGGTGCTGCGCGACTGCATCGTGGAGAGCGCCACGCGGTCGGCGGAGCTGGCCGAGGAGACGGGGCTGGGCGCGGACCGGATCGTGTTGAGCGCGAAGGTGTCGGGGGTGCGCGAATTGATCCTGGTGTACCGGCAGCTGGCGCCGCTGACCGAGTACCCGCTGCACTTGGGGCTGACGGAGGCGGGGATGGGGGCGAAGGGGATCGTGGCGACGGCGGCCGCGCTTTCGCCGCTCCTGATCGAAGGGATCGGGGACACGATCCGGGTTTCGCTGACGCCGCGGCCGAGCGGGGACCGCACCGAGGAGGTTCGGGTCGCGCAGCAGATTCTGCAGTCGCTCGAGATCCGCAGCTTCGAGCCCCAGGTGACGGCGTGTCCGGGTTGCGGACGGACCACCAGCACCTTCTTCCAGGAGATGACGGAGGACATCCAGGGCCACATTCGCGAGCGGATGCCGGAGTGGCGCCGGGTCTACCCGGGGGTGGAGGATCTGAAGGTGGCGGTGATGGGGTGCGTGGTGAACGGGCCGGGGGAGTCCAAGCATGCGGATCTGGGGATATCGCTGCCCGGCAACTTCGAGGAGCCGAAGGCGCCGGTGTACGTGGACGGGAAGCATCTGCGGACGCTCAAGGGCGACCGGATCGTTGAGGAATTCAAGGAGATTCTTGGGGACTACGTGGCGCGCAGGTACGGGGGAAGGGTGGCGTAAACTACGCTCCTGGTTTCCAGCGCGCGCGGGCGCGTGGAGCCGGGGGGCAACCCTCACCAGCGACCAAAGTGTCCAACGGGATGTTGAGGGGAGCCCAGCGAACTTCCCCCATTCGACTTGAACAGCAAGGAGACTTGAGATGGCGCGATCGCGATCCATACTCGGGATGCTGACCGTACTGATCCTTCTCGGGGCGGCGGGCTACGGGATCTGGTGGAGGTTGAACCCCGCCGACGAGGAGACGGAGGAGGAGGCGCCGGAGCGTTCCGCGGCGGCGGACTCGGTCGTCCAGTCGGTCCAGCAGCAGTTCAACACCGAGGTTCCGGTCCCGGTCGAGGGAGCGGCGACCCTGCAGGACACGCTCAGGATTTCGGTGACGGCCAAGGGGCGCGCGGAGCCGATCCGCGAGACCCAGCTGAAGGCCCGGGCAACGGGGGTCGTGGCACGCGTGTATGTACAGGAGAACCAGACCGTGCGGGCCGGCCAGCGCCTGGTGCAGATCGATACGACCGAGTACGCGCTCGCATTGGCGGCGGCGGCCGCGGACCTGAGCAGGGCGCAGGCGGACTATCAGGTCAGCGTCCTGGGTGACGACCAGCTCACGGACACGGTTCTGAGGAACGCGAGGGACCGGCTGGCGCGTGCACGCGCCAACCTGGACGGGATGGAAGTTGCCCATCAGCGTGCGCTCCGGGACCTCCAGGAGACCACGGTGCGCGCTCCCTTCGAGGGCCGCGTCGCCGACCTGAAGGTGATCCGCGGGCAGTACCTCGGCGAGGGCGAGGAGGTCCTCACGATCGTTGACCTGGACCCGGTCAAGGTGACCGTGGCGGTGCTGGGGACGGAGGTCGTCTACCTCGCCGAAGGGCACGCGGCCTCGGTCGAGTTCACGCCCTTCCCCGGCCAGCCCTTCGCGGGCGTGATCGAGACGATCAACCCGATCGTGGACGCGACCACCAACACGGCCCGGGTGACGGTCCACATCGACAACCCCGAAGGCCGGATCTTCCCGGGCATGTACGCCGAGGCCGACCTGGAGGCCCAGAAGTTCCCGGACCGGATCATGGTGCCGCGCACCGCGATCCTGGAAGCCACCGACGGTCGTCCCTACTGCTTCGTGGTCGAGGACGGCCGGGCCAAGTGGCACTACGTGATTCCCGGGATGAACAACGACCTGCTGGTGGAACTTCTGCCGAGCCAGGAATACCCGGACAGGCCGCAGGCGGGCGAGATCGTCCTGACGGACGGACACCAGTTCCTGACCCACGACGCGGCGGTGAATGTTGTCGAAGACCTGGCGGTCGCGGGAGGGAGGCCGACACGATGAGGAGCGGAGAGAAGTGGTTGAGGCGGGGGGTGGGGGTGGTGGCGGTACTGGTGGGGTTGGGTGGTGGGGTGGATGTGGCGGCCCAGGAGGCGCGTGGCGAGCCCCAAGTCACCGTATTGACCCTTCAGGAGGCGCTGGAGCGGGCGTCGCAGTCCAATTCGCAGTACCGGCAGGCGTTGAACCAGCTTGAACTCGGCGAGCATCCACGGCAGCGCTGGTGGGCGAACCTCATGCCGAACCTCGGCCTGTCCTACAGGACGGGCCTGGGGCTCCGCCGACAGCCATACTACGTGGACTTTGAAGGTAGGCCGACCGAAGTCGCGGATGTCAGAACGGTCACGAGTTCGAACTACAGCCAGGGCGCCAGCGTGAACCTCACGCTTGACCCGGGACTGCGCTACTACGAGTTCAGGCGAACGCAGGCACAGGCCCACCAAAGCAGGACCAGTGCCGAGCAACGGTTGAACGCCACCCTGGCGGCGGTTCAGCGTTTTTATCTGGACGCCCAGAACAGCCAGGCGCAGTTGGAGGTCGAAGAGGCGCTGCTCGCTGATCGACAGGTGGATCTTGCAGAAGAGGAAAGACGTTTCGAGCTCCTGAGGGCCTCGCGTTCCGACCTTCTGAGCGGCGAACTCGACCTGGAGAATCAGCGTATCCGCGTGAGAACCGCTCAAGGCGCCGTGGACAAGGCCCTGCTCGCCTTGCGCACCGCGATCGGCGACCCGGAGCTTGGCGCATTGGAGATCGAACGGGAACCACCCGCACCCTTCGACCCATCGACGCTGAACCTGGCTGAGTTGGTCGCCCGCGCCGGGCGGGAGAGTCCCTCGGTTATCGCAGCCGAGTCGGACCTGGCGGTCCAGCGGGCGGCGCTGAACTCGGCGAAGGCTTTGGACTGGCCTTCGGTGACGGTAAGTACGACCGTCAGCAGCGCAGCCTACGGCGAGGAATACGCTGAATTGTTCGGAGCGAAGTTCGACGATGTCGAGATCAACGGGAATGCGAGCCTCAGCGTGAGCGTTCCGCTCACGAACTTCCTGCCGATCTTCGACGGATTCGCGAAGTCCTACAGTATCGCATCCGCGACCATGTCGCTTCGCAACTCCGAAATGTCGTATCGACAGACCATGCTCGAGGTCGAAGAGTCGATCAGGTCGAGGTACCTGGACCTTGAGACCGCGTGGGAGAACGTCCTCCAGCGCGAAAGGGCGCTCGAGGTGGCCAGCGAGCGGCTGGCCGTCGTGCGCGAGGAGTACCTGCTCGCGAACAAGGGGATCGAGGAGCTGAGAGGGGCGATCCGCGAAGAGGCGAACGCGCGGCGGGAGGAGGTGGCGCAGCGCTTCACCTTCGCCACGGCTCTGCTCGCACTCTACGAGGAACTCGGCATCGTCGCGCAGGAAGCCGGCATCGACCTCCCGACCGAAGGGAGCTGACCCATGTCCATTCCCGGAACCGCGACGCGGCGCCCGGTCGCCGTCGCCATGATGATCCTGGCGGTGGTGCTTCTGGGCATCATCTCCTGGACTCGCCTGCCCATCGACCTCCTTCCGGACGTGAGCTTTCCGCGGCTGGTCATCTACACCACCTATTCGAATGTGGCGCCCGCCGAAATCGAGCGGCTGATCACCGAACGCATCGAGCAGCAGGGAGCCTCGGTGCCGGGGGTCGAGAAGGTGACCTCGGTGTCCCAGGACGGTGTGAGCCTGGTGACCCTGCGATTTGCGTGGGGCACGGACATGGACTTCGCGGCGCTCAACGTCCGGGAGAAGCTGGACGAAATCCGCGAAGGGCTCCCCGAGACCGCCGAACGGCCCGCCATCCTGCGCGTCGACCCCCAGTCCGATCCGGTCATGACGGTGTCGATCTCGGGCGGCGGCACCCTTGCCCAGAACAAGGAGATCGCCGAGCGGGTCTTCCGCCGCCGCCTCGAGCAGCTGGACGGGGTGGCCCAGGCGGCCGTGACCGGCGGACTCGACCGGGAGATTCACGTCAACGTGGACTGGGACCTGCTGCAGGCGAACGGAATCGCGCCGTCCCAGGTGTCCGGCGCGATCGCCCAGGCGAACTACTCGGCCACCGGAGGCACGATTCTGCGGGGGCGGTACCGGTATCCCCTGCGCACCCTCGGCGAATTCCAGGCCGTCCACGAGATACGCGATGTCGTCGTCAGCCGGCAGCAGATGGGTGGCGGCGGTGGCGGGCAGGATCGGCAGGGGGGCGACGACGAGCGGCCATTCCGGCAGGTCAGCGTCTCGGATGTGGCGACGGTCGAGGACGGGTTCAAGGAGAGGGAGGAGATCGCCCGCTACAACGGTTCCGAGTCGGTGGGACTCCTCGTCTACAAGGAGTCCGGGGCCAACACCGTCGCGGTCTCGGAGGAGGTGCAGGAAACGCTGGACCTCCTCAAGGAGCAGTGGCCCAGGTTCACGGCGGAGATCGCGTACAACCAGGCCACCTTCATCGACGAGTCCATCGACAACGTGGCCCAGGCACTGGTTCTGGGCGGCATCCTCGCGTTCTTCGTCCTCTTCCTGTTCCTGCGCGACCCGCGCTATCCGGTCGCGATCGCGCTGGCGATCCCCATCTCGGTGATTGGCACCTTCGCCCTCATGGAGGCGTTCGGCGTCTCCCTGAACATCATGAGTCTGGGGGGGCTGGCGCTCGGCGTCGGGATGCTGGTCGACAACTCGATCATTGTGCTCGAGAACATCTTCCGGCACCGGCAGGCCGGCATGGGAATGCTCCAGGCCGCGGCCAGGGGGGCGGAAGAGGTGCAGGGGGCCATCACCGCCGCGACGCTGACGACGATCTCCGTCTTCGGTCCGATCATCTACGTGGAGGGCGTGGCGGGTGAACTCTTCGGGGCGCTCTCGCTGGCGGTGGCGTTCTCGCTTCTGTGCAGCCTGCTGGTCGCGGTCACGCTCCTGCCCACCATGGCCGCGCACTTCGGAGGGGGACGTGAAGAGGTTACGGAGACTGCCGCTCCCAGGCTTCCGCCGCCGCCGCCCCGGAACATCCTGTTTCGGGTGGGCCGGGGCATTCGGTGGGTCGTGCTCCTTCCGTTCCGGCTGCTCGGTCTTATCTGGTCCCTGACCAAGGACGGAGTCCGCCTCTGGCTGGAGGTGTGCGGCAAGATCCTGTCGACCGTCTTCAGGCCCTTCTTCAACGTCTTCGACCGGGTCTTCAACGTCTTCGCCGCCTGGTATCACCGGGTTCTGGCCCGTTCTCTCGAACGGCGCGGGACCGTGCTTGTCGCCGCGGGCGGAGCGCTGGGGGGCTGTGTGCTCCTGGCCATGTCGCTTGACAGGGACCTCCTGCCGGATGTGGACCAGGGCGCCTTCGATGTCCACGTGGAACTGGCCGAAGGCACGCAGCTGGATATCACCGCGGAAGAGGTGGCCGTCCTCGAGGAGGGCCTTCTGGACGACCCGGATGTCGCCGCCATCTTCAGCCACGTCGGCCGCGACGTGCAGGCCAAGGGGGAGCAGGGCCAGACGCGCGGGCTGAACACCGCATCGGTGCAGGTTCGGCTGGCGGACGGTGCGTTGACGGAGAATGTGGTGAGGCGGGTGCGGAGCATCGAGGACTTGTTCCCGGCGGGCGCCCTCTCCTTCGAGACCGGGCAGGCTACTGCGCTGGGGCAGATTCTGGGCGGCGTCGACGCGGACATCGCCGTGCGCATTCGCGGCGAGGACATGGACCGGACCTTCCCATTCGCCGACGCCGTCCGGGACCGTCTCTCCACCCTCTCGGAGGTTCGCAACGTGCGCGTCGGGACCGAGCGGGGGCAGCCGCAGTTCCAGGTCTCGGTCGACCGCGAAGCCACGGCCAACTACGACGTGGACCCGCAGCTGGTCGCCAACACGATCGAGACCGCGATGCGGGGCGATCTGGCCACCGAGTACGTGGATTTCGACCGCAAGATTCCGGTCATGGTCCGGCTGCCGGACAACATGCGGTACAGCGCCCGGACGATCGACCAGCTCACCGTGCGCGACATACCGCTCCGTGAGCTGGTAACGATCAGGGAGACGGTGGGTCCGGCCGAGATCCGGCGCGAGGACCAGGGCCGCGTGGTCACGGTGTACGCGGACGTGGCGTCGGGGGGGCTGGACGGGGCGATCGAGGCCGTGCAGGGGGTCATGAGCGGGATGACGCTTCCCATGGACGTGCGGTATGATGTCGGCGGCGAGAACGAGGAGATGCAGAGGTCCTTCCGCGACCTGGCCTTCGCCTTCGGACTCGCCCTGATCCTGGTGTACATGATCCTGGCGGCGCAGTTCGAGTCGTTCGTGCATCCCTTCACGATCCTCATGGCGGTGCCGCTGGCACTGGTCGGCGCGGTGCTGGCTCTCGCGCTGACGGGCGAGGGACTCAACACGATGAGCCTGATCGGGATCGTGATCCTCGTCGGAATTGTCGTCAACGACTCCATCGTCAAGGTGGACTTCATCAACCAGGCGCGTGCGCGCGGCGCGGCGCTGCGGGAAGCGATCATGGAGGCCGGCCAGGTGCGCCTCAGGCCGATTGTGATGACCACGGTCACCACGGTTCTGGGGCTCCTGCCCATGGCGCTGGGGATCGGGCGGGGGGCCGACCTGCGGGCGCCGATGGCCATCTCGGTGATCGGCGGGCTCCTGGTGGCCACGGCCCTTACGCTGGTCGTGGTGCCGGTGGTCTATTCGCTGGTGGAGGATGTGCGGATGGGTGTCCGGAAACGCATGGGACGGGTCACACCCGCGGCGGACGTCGCGGTCCGCGGAGGAGTATCGTCATGATCAAACTGAGCGTTGGCCGCCCGGTGGCCGTTGCGATGGCCTACTTCGCCCTTTCGTTCCTGGGCGCGCGCGCGTGGCTCAACATCCCGGTCGAGCTCATGCCGAATGCGAGCCTGCCCCGCCTGTCGGTCAACGGCGGCTGGGGCGGTGCCTCGCCAGAAACGGTCGAGGCCTTCCTGACGTCGCCGCTGGAGGCGGAGATTCAGCTCGTCGAAGGCGTCGAGAAGGTGACCTCGATGTCCTACGAGGGAAGGGCGGAGATCGACGTTCTCTTCAATCGGGACACCGACATGGACTTCGCCCGCCTGGACCTGGCGGAGCGGCTCGCCAAGCTGGAGGAGTCCGTGCTGCCCCCGGGGGTGTCGGGGGTGTCGGTGTCCCAGTATGTGCCGCAGGAGTTTCAACAGAGCCAGAACCGGTCACTCATGGGCTATACCTTCACGGGCCCCCGTACCCTGGCGTCGCTGCGGGAACACCTCGTTGATGTCGTGGTGCCGCAGCTGAGCCAGATTCCGGGTGTGGGCCTGGTCTCGGTTTCGGGCGGGCGGGAGCGGATTCTGGAGGTCGAGCTGGACAAGGAGGTGATGGCCGCGCTGGGGGTGTCCACGAGCGACGTCAGCAGCAAGCTCCGCTCCCTGGATCTCGTCCGCGAGGCGGGTGCGATTCGCGAGGGTGAACAGCAGTGGACGGTCACGATCCGGAACCGCCCCGCGTCGGTCGAGGATATCCGCGAGGCGGTCATCAGTACGGACGGCGAACGCGTTGTGCGGATCTCCGACATTGCGGTGGCGGTGCGGCACACATACGAGGACGCCCGGCAGCACTACCGCGTCAACGCACGTCCTGCGGTGCGCATGAGGGTTCTGAAGGAGGTCGGCAGCAATTCGGTGGAGGTCGCCGACCGGGTCAGGGAACGGATGGAGCGGGTCGAGCGTCTCAATCCGCCCAACACGCGCTTCATCCTCGACCGGGACGAGAGCGAGGAGATCCGGCGGGACATGGCCGACAAGCGAACCCGGGCGGCCATCTCCATGCTCGTCGTGTTCGCGGTGCTCTTCCTGTTCCTGTCGATTCGGGCCTCGCTGGTGGTCTTCGCCACCATCTTCTTCTCGGTCCTCATCGCCATCAACGTCATCTACTTCGCGGGCTTCACCCTCAACCGGTTCACGCTGATGGGGCTCGCGGCCGGGTTCGGGCTCTACGTCGACAACTCCATCGTGGTGCTGGAGAACATCTACCGGCGATGGCAGTCCGGCCACTCGCGCAAGGAAGCCATTCTCGACGGTGCGAGGCATGTCGTCCTCCCGATCCTGGCGGCCACGCTCACGACGCTGATCGTGTACGCGCCCTGGCTGTACCTGACCGGCGAGCAGCGCGTCTACTATCTGCCGATGGGGATCATGATCGTGCTCAGCGTGATCGGATCGGTCCTGGTGGCCTTCACCTTCATCCCCGCGCTGATCGGGAAACTGCTGCCGGAGCGGGACCCGACGGCGCTTGCCGGCGTTCCCCGCCGTGAAGCCTTCTACCAGCGCTTCTACCGGGGCCTCGTGACCCGCACGCTCAATTGGCCGTGGGTCACCGTGTTCATTCCGATCCTGGTCCTGGTGGGGTCGTGGTACCTCTTCGACAGGAATGTGGTCCGGGGGCGGGTGTGGTTCGGCGGCGGCAGCCAGTCTTCGTACATCTCGATCAGCATCGACCTTCCGCGGGGCTCCGACATCGATCGTACCGACGAGCTCACCAAGTTCTTCGAGGAACGGCTGCTCCAGATGCCCGAGATCAAGGACTTCACCACCAACGTATACGCGACCAACAGCAGTACCATCGTCACCTTCCCGGAGCACCTGGAATACACGGACGTGCCGGTGCGGATCAAGGAGCAGCTCTTCGCCTACTCGCTCGGGTTTGCGCGTGCCGAGGTCCGAGTCTACGGGTACGGCCCGTCCTTCTACGGCGGGGGGGGAGGAGGTGGAGGGAACTACAGCATCCAGATCCTGGGGTACAACTACGAGCAGGTGCGCGATATCGCCGAGGTCCTGGGGGCCCGGCTCCGCCGGCAGGCGCGCATCAGGGACGTGGATACGAATGCGAGCTTCCGCTCGTGGGGACGGGACCGCGCCACGGAATTCGCGGTCGTCATCCACCGCGACCGCGCGGCGCAGCACGGGGTTTCGGTGACGCACCTCGTGTCCGAGATCAACTCCGCGGTTCAGGGACGGGTTGCCTCGGGCGAGGCCATCAAGATGGGAGGTGACGAGATACCGTACGCGGTCAAGCTCGAAGGCTACCGGGAGGTCGACCTGCACGAACTCAGGAAGACGCTGGTCGTGACCCCCGCGGGGGACGCGATCCGCCTGGGCGAGCTGATCTCCATCGAGGAGCGAAACCTGCTCTCGGCCATCCGCAGGGAGGACCAGCAGTACGAGCGCACGGTGCGCTACGAATTCCGGGGACCGTACAAGCTCGGGGATCTCGTGCACACCAGCTTCATTGAAGCGACCGATGTCCCCCCGGGGTACACGGTGAAGAAGGCGAGCGGCTACAATTGGTCGCGCGAGGACCAGCGGGAGATCTGGATGGTGCTGGGGGTGGCGTTGTTCCTCGTCTTCATGGTCACATCGGCGCTCTTCGAATCGCTGCGGCTCGCGCTCTGCGTTCTGCTGACGGTGCCGATGGCGCTGATCGGAGTGTTCCTGATCTTCTTCTACACCAACGCTCACTTTACACGCGAAGCCTACATAGGCGTGATCATGATGGGAGGGATCGTTGTCAACAACGCCATTCTCCTTGTCGACCACATCAACCGGGTGCGAAGGGAGACCGGTCTTGCCCTCAAAGCGGCGATCCTCAAGGGGACCATGGAACGGGTGCGTCCCATCCTGATGACTTCGACGACCACGATCGGGGCCCTGCTTCCGCTGGTGCTCTTCTCGCCGACGGTGAACGCGAACATCTGGAACTCGCTGGCGCTTTCGATGATCGGCGGGCTGGCGGCGTCCACCTTCCTGGTGCTGTTGGTCACTCCGGCGCTGTACCTGTTGTTTATGCGCCGCAAAGCCGGTGTCGTCGAGGGGGTGCCGGTGGGTGGGGCGATGGATGGCGGTGCGGGTACGGAGAGCCCGGCGGGAGGTGCGCCCGCATAGCGGACACTGCGGGTTGGGTGGCCCGGCCCGGGGACGAGCCGCGCGGCGTGCGTGCGGCGGCGTGCCCGGGCCGGGCCGCTTTTTGCCTGTTCGAAATGTCAATTCAACGTTACATTAAGTCATGTATAGTGTACATTGTGCGGATTCACCCACGGACTGGCAGGGGTGGCCCGGACTGCGATGAGACTGCGCTTCGCTCCCTCACCGACGGGGTACCTGCACGTCGGCGGCGCCCGTACGGCGCTCTTCAACTGGCTGCTGGCGCGCCGGAATGGGGGGACCTTCGTGCTGCGCATCGAGGACACGGACCGGGAAAGGAGCCGTCCCGAGCACGTGGATGCGATCCTGAACGGGCTGACGTGGCTGGGGATGGACTGGGACGAGGGACCGTACTACCAGGCCTCGGGCGTGGAGCGTCACCGGGCCGATGCGCTACGGCTGCTGGCGCAGCGGCGGGCGTACCGGGACTTCACGCCGCGCGAGGAGTTCGAGCGGGCGCGTGATGCGGCGGTGGCGGGGGGGAGGGGGGCGGTCACCCGCCTCTCACGGGAACTGGCCACACGCGTCCCGCCCGCCGAGCAGGAACGCCGCGCCGCGGCCGGAGACCCCTTCGCGGTCCGTTTCCTGGTCCCCGATGGCGAGACCTCGTGGCGGGACCTGGTACACGGTGACACCCGCTTCGCCAACGCCGAGATCGACGACTTCGTGATCCTCCGGAGCGACGGCACCCCCACCTACAACCTCGCGGTCGTCTCGGACGACGCCGATACGGCCATCACCCAAGTGCTCCGCGGCGACGACCACATCTCGAACACGCCCAAGCAGATCCTCCTCTACGAGGCGCTCGGCCACCCGGTCCCCGCATTCGGCCACCTCCCCATGATCCTGGGCCCCGACGGGAAGCGGCTCTCCAAGCGCCACGGGGCCCGCGCGGTGGACGCATTCGAGGCGGAAGGGGTGCTGCCCGACGCGATGGTCAACTTCCTCGCGCTCCTGGGCTGGTCGCCCGGCACCGACGAGGAGCTGCTGTCGCGCGACGAACTCGTCGAGCTGTTCTCGCTGGAACGGGTGCTCAGGAAGGGGTCCGTCTTCGACCCGGCCAAGCTCTTCTGGATGAACGGGCAGTACATCGCGGGGATGGGGCCGGCGGAGCTCGTGGCCTCGCTGCGTGAGGCGCTCGCACGCGATGGCGTCGCCCCGGGTGGGGTGGCGCCGGGTGGGGTGCCGGGCCCCGAAGAGGTCGCACCGGGCGGGATCGCGCTCGACGAGGAGGCCTTCGCGCGAATGGCCGCCGCGCTGGCGCCCCGCAGCCGCACCTTCACCGAGATGGCGCGGCTGTCGCGGCCCTACATCGGGCCAGTGCGCGACTACGATCCGAAGGCGACCCGCAAGAACTGGTACCGGGATCCGGCCGCGACAGCCGGCGTGCTGTCGGCGGTGCGTGACCGGTTGGCCGCGACGCCGTGGGAGCCGGCGGCGCTCGAGGACGCGCTGCGCTCGCTGGCGGGGGAGCTCGGGGTGGGGGCC